>NZ_CP089588.1:1556097-1867317 GCF_021249345.1 Halobacterium wangiae
CAAGTGGGACATCGAGGCCGCCGTCGACGCCGAGGCCGGGTCGACGGACCCCGTCATCGAGAAGCAGGACGTCCACTACAACCCCGGCCACATCCAGGCCGTCGAGGCGATGACCACCGACCCCGACGGCGAGTGGCTGGTCAGCCTCAACAAGCTCTCGAAGGACCGGTTCCTGCCGGTCGGCCCCATCCACCCGGACAACGACCAGCTCATCCACATCGGCCAGGGTGACAAGGAGATGGAACTCGTCGCGGACCACCCGGCGTACCCCGAACCCCACGACTGCGTGTTCGCCCACCGGGACAAACTCGACCCCGCGACGACGTACGACAAGGCCGACTATGAGGGCGAGAAGGAGTTCGTCAAGCAGTCCGACTCGGGCGTCGAGCGCACGGGCGAGCGCTCCGTGGACGTGAAGATGTCCTCGATGCGCAGCGAGTTCGGCCTCAAGGAGTTCACGGTGAAGGAGGGAGACGAGGTCACGTTCACCGTGACGAACATCGAGGGTGTCCGCGACATCATCCACGGTGTCGCCATTCCCGAGTACGACGTCCACCTCGCCATCGCACCCCAGGACACCCGGTCGGCGACGTTCACCGCGGACGAACCCGGCGTGTACTGGTTCTACTGCACGTACTTCTGCAGCGCACTCCACCTGGAGATGCGCTCGCGGATGATCGTGGAACCGCGCGACTGACGACACTCGACGGTCGGCCACCGGGGCCGACTCGAACGTCGGCCCATCCGGCCGGCGCCGACGACTACCGGCGGTCGCCCGGGGTGCGGTGCGGGACGGCGTGCTAGTATCTGGCGCCGTCCCCACTGTGGCCCGCGTGGCCGTCACCGGTGGTTCGTCAGACGAACCCCGGACGAGGTGACACCATGGACTACGAACTCCCCAAGCGGACGGCGTTCTACCAGCTACGTCGGGGGCTGCCGGTGCTGGCGGCGCTGCTGTTCGTCGCCGCGCTCGCGCTCCCGATGTGGCGCATCAGCGTCGACGCCGTCCAGTACCCGAGTACGACGCTCCACCTGCAGCTGTACGCCTATCCGCGCATCACCGGCGACTACGTGGAGATGGCGAATCTGAACAAGTACATCGGGTTCTACTACCCGGATCCGGTGTACTGGCAGCCGAACTACGAGCCCCACCCCCGGGCGGTCGACGTCCCCGAGTGGTCGTTCGGGCCGCTCGCGTTCGTCGCCGTGTCGGCGTGCAGCGTCTTCGTCGCGCTCGCGCCGACCACCCGGAAGCTCAAGCGCGGGCTCACCGCGCAGTTCGTCGGCACCACTGCGGTGTTCGGCGTCATGCTCGCGGACATCCAGTACCGGCTCTACCAGACCGGGCACACGCTCGACCCGGCCGCGCCGGTGATGGGCGTCGAGGGGTTCACGCCGCCGCTCTGGGGGAGCTACCAGGTCGCGAACATCACGAGCCACTCCCGGTTCGGGCTGGGCGCGTACCTCTCGATGGTCGCCGTCGGCCTGCTCGCGGTGGCGTTCTACTACCGCGACCGGGACACCACACCCGGGGACCTCTGGGCCGCGCTCGCGCGCCGGTTCGGCGACGACGCGCCAGAGGATCCCGCCCACGCCGAGGAACCGGGTGGGAGGTGAGCGCCCGTGACTGACCGCCGTTTCGAGCGCGGCTTCGCCGCCGTCACGGCGGTGTTGCTCGTCGTGAGCGTCGGCGCCGTCGTCGCCAGCCCCACAGCGGACCCCGGGACCGACCGCAGCGTCGACTTCGACGCGGACGTGCCCGCCGAGTACGACTTCTCGGCACCGCCCGACGAGGGCCACGCCAGCGTCGACGGGGAGCGCTTCGACACGCTCGCCGGCGCGCTCGACGCCGCCGCCCCCGGCGACACCGTGCGCGTCCAGGGCACCGTCGACGGCGACGTCAGCGTCGACACACGCGGTGTCACCATCGTCGGCGCCTCCCCCGCCGAGTCCGTCGTCTCCGGGACCGGCGACGGGACCGTACTGACCGTCAACGCCACCGACGTCACCGTCCGGGACGTCTGGGTCAAGGACGCCGGCTACTCCACCACCGACAACGACGCCGCCGTCTGGCTGGCCGGCGCGAACGCCACCGTCGACGGCGTCCGCGTCACGAACACGACGTTCGGCGTCTGGGTGGACGGCGCCACGGACGCCACCGTCCGGGACGCCACCATCGTCGGGCGAGCGTCCATCGAGCGGTTCTCCGACCGCGGCAACGGCATCCAGCTCTGGGAGGCCCGCGACGCCGTCATCGAGAACAACACCATCACGGACGTCCGCGACGGCGTCTACTTCTCGTGGAGTTCGGGCGTCACCGCCCGCGAGAACACGCTGTGGGACCTCCGCTACGGCGTCCACTACATGTACTCCGACGACAACCGCCTCGCGAACAACACCGCGTTCGGCAACGACGTCGGCTACGCGCTGATGGTCTCCGACAACCTCGAGATCGTCGACAACGTCGCGGTCAACAACTCGGGGACCAGCGGACACGGCATCCTCCTGAAGGAGGTCGACCACACCCGCATCGCCCGCAACGACCTCGTCGGCAACGGCAACGGGCTGTTCGTCTACAACTCCATGGACAACGACGTCACGGACAACCTCGTGCTCGCCAACGACGTCGGCGTCCACCTCACCGCGGGAAGCACCGACGCCCGCGCCCACGGCAACTCCTTCGTCGACAACGACGACGCGATGAAGGCGGTCATCGGCCAGCAAGTCGCCTGGAACGGCAGCGACCGCGGGAACTACTGGGACGGCGCCCGACCCGTGGACGTCGACCACGACGGCGTCAGCGACGTCCGGTTCCAGGCGACCGGCGTCCTCGACGACCTGAGCCACAGACACCCGGAGGTGGAGGTGTTCGCGTCGAGCCCGGCGTTCGACGCCGTGCGACTGGCGACGCGCTCCGTGCCGCTGCTCGAGACGCCGGGCGTCGTCGACCACCACCCGCTCGCGGCCCCCGCACACGACGACTGGAGGCGATACTATGAGTGAGATCGAACTCAGAGACGTGGCGAAGCGCTACGGCACCGTCACCGCCCTCGACGGCGTCTCCCTCTCCGTCGACCGCGGGGAGACGTTCGGCCTCATCGGCCGCAACGGGGCCGGCAAGACGACGCTGTTCAAGATGCTCGTCGGGCACGCGACGCCGGACGCGGGCAGCGTCTCCGTCGGCGGGCTCTCCCCGAACGCCGGCACCGCGCTCCGCGAGCGCGTCGGCTACCTGCCCGAGCAGGCCGGCTTCCCGCCGTCGTTCACGGGCCGGGAGGTGCTCGACTTCCACGCGCGCGTCCGCGACGTCCCCGGTGACGTCCGGGCCGAGCGCGTCCAGCAGGTGCTCCAGACGGTCGGCCTCGCGGACGCCGCCGACCGCCGCGTCGGCGGCTACTCCAACGGGATGAACCGCAGGCTCGGCCTCGCAACCACGCTCGTCGGCAACCCCTCGGTGCTCCTGCTGGACGAACCGACCGCCGGCCTCGACCCCGCGGGCGTCGCGGACTTCCACGAGATCGTGGAGACGCTCTCCCGGGAGACCGCCGTCACCATCGTCGTCACGTCCCACGTGCTCAGCGAGATCGAGCGCCTCTGCGACCGGGTCGCCATCCTCGACGAGGGGACGGTCACCGTCGAGGGCGACGTCGCCGACCTCCGACGCGCCGCGGGCGAGCGCGTCTCCGTGGTCGCCACGGTCGAGGACGCCGAGAGCGCCGCCGACTACCTGGCAGACAGCGCAGGCGTCGTCGCCGTCGCCGCGGACCCGCCACAGCTCCGCCTGAAGTGCGAGCGCGCCGCCGTCTTCGACGTGCTCGACGACCTGCGGAACGCCGCCGAGGTGGCGGACGTCGAGGTCGCGGAGCCAGGGCTCGACGCCGTGTTCCGGGACTCCGTCGCCCCCGACCGCGGCCTCACGGGAGGTGAGCGCCGATGACCGACGACGAGACCGCCACCACGGACGGCAGCGGCGTCTCGAACGCCGGCGTCGAACTCGGCCTCGAGACCGAGCGCCGGACCGCCACCGGGACAGCGTCGACGCTCCGCGCGGCCGCAGTCGACACGGCCCTCGTCGCCGTCCGGGAGTACCGCCTCGCGGTCCGGCGCCGCTGGGCGCTCGGCATCGCCGTGCTGTTCGCGCTGTTCTCCGTCGCGCTCGTCTTCCTCGGCGGGTCGGCGGTCGGCCCCACGCGGGTGGGCGCAGTGCTCGCGAGCTTCGCGCAACTCGGCGTCTACGTCGTGCCGCTGGCCGCGCTCGCGGTCGGGATCGACACCATCGTCGGCGCCGACGAGAGCGGCTCCCTGGAGATGCTGCTCGCGCTCCCGCTGTCGAACGCCGCCGTCGTCACCGGGACGTACCTCGGGCGGGCCGCCGCACTCGCCGGCGGGATGCTCGTCGGCTTCGCCGTCGGCGGCGCACTCCTCGTCCGGTTCGCCGGCCTCGGCGTGCTCGGCTCGTACGCGACCGTCGTCCTCACGGCGGTCGGCGCCGCGCTCGCGTTCCTCGGCGTCAGCGTCCTCGCGTCCACGCTCGCGAGCGAGAAGACCCACGCGCTCGGCGCCGCGCTCGCCGCGTGGGTGTGGTTCGTCCTCGTCCACGACCTCGTCGCGCTCGGCCTCGTCGCGACCTTCGACCTCCCGCAGTGGGTCGTCGCGGCCGCCGTGCTCGCGAACCCCGCGGACCTCTTCCGCGTGTTCGTGCTCCGCGGCGTCTCCACCACCGCCGGCGGCATCGCCGGCGTGCTCACCGGCACCGGTCTGACGACGCCCGTACTCCTCGCGGCGCTGGTGGCCTGGATCGTCCTGCCGGTCGGCGGCGCGGTGCTCGCGTTCCGCCGTCGGTCGGTCTGACCACCGGCGATCCGACTCCATCCCCTACTATGACACGACACACAAATCGACGCGCGTTCCTCGCGACCGGTGCCGCAGCGCTCACGACCGCACTCGCCGGCTGTACCGTGCTCGGCGGCGCCTCCGGAGACCAAGAAGCCGGCCCGAAACCCGACCCCGTCGACCTCTCGGGCGGCAAGGCCGACGACCAGGGCGGGATGCTCATCGGCGAGCACTTCGGCCCGAACGGCCAGATATTCTACGCGGACCACAGCCCCGAGGGCCACGACAACCCCGCGTGGTTCCACACGCTCGCCGTCGGCCTGTTCCCCTACCACTTCGCGCGGGAGCAGCAGGGGTGGACCGCCGACGCTATCTACGTGACGGACTACTCGACGGTCGACTACGACCTCACCGAGCGGAAGGGTCGGCAGTACATCACCAGCCACACGGCCGCCGACACGTTCGGCGACGCCGAGGCGCTGACGTACGTCGCCGGCAGCCGCGTCCACGGCGGGATGGGCACGGAACTCCTCCCGTTCTCCGACGACAGCGACGCCTCGGAGTTCGTCAGCACGCACGGCGGCGAGACGGTGGCCTTCGACGACATCGACCGGGAGTTCCTCCAGTCCTCCCGGTAGCCGGTCACTCCTCTTCGGCCCACGCCGTCACGCGGAACTGCCGGTAGCCGCCGTGGGACGCCTCGAGAGCGCCCATCCACCAGTTCCAGCGCTCCGCAGGCGTCCCCTCGGGCGCGTCCGAGAGCTGCTCGAGGACGACGTCCGCCGTCAACTCCACGTCGAGGTCGTCCTCCAGTTTCCCCGCGTCCACGAGGTCCCCCGCAGCCCGTGCGACCGTGCGCCGCTCGGCTGGTGTCCCGCCGAACGCCTGTCGCAGGTGGAGCATGAGAACTTCGCGGTCCATCAGGCGGAACTAGGGCACCGCGTGGCTTCAACACTCGGGTGGGGCGGATTGGGGTAACGTTACCACTGTGGAAACCCAAGCTCACCTCGATGTCCGACCTCGACCTCACCGACGTCGACTGGACCGTACAGTACATCGACGGCGAGTACGTCCCGCCGACCGACGACGACACCCTCTCCGTCGAGGACCCGTCGACGCGCGAGCAGTTCACCGAGGTGCCCGCGGGCACCACGGACGACGTCGACGCCGCCTACGAGGCGGCCGCGGCCGCACAGGAGGCGTGGGCGGCGAAACCGCCCCAGCAGCGCGCCTCCGTCGTCCGAACCGTACAGGACCTCCTGAAAGAACACCGCGACGAGGTGCTCGACCTCCTCGCCGCGGAGTCCGGGTCGACGCGCACCAAGGGGATGGCCGAGTTCTACACCGCCGTCGGCATCTCCGGCGAGGCCGCCTCCTTCCCCACACGGATGTCCGGTGACCACCACGAGTCGACGGTCGCCGGCAAGGAGAACATCGTCGTCCGCGAACCGAAGGGCGTCGTCGGCGTCATCTCGCCGTGGAACTTCCCGATGCACCTCTCGACCCGCGCGGTCGCGCCCGCCATCGCCGCCGGCAACAGCGTCGTCCTGAAGCCCGCGACGAACACGCCCGTCACGGGCGGGCTCCTGCTCGCGAAACTGTTCGAGGCTGCCGGCCTCCCCGACGGCGTGCTCAACGTCGTCACCGGTCGCGGGTCGGAGGTCGGCGACCGTGTCGCCGGCCACCCCGAGGCCGACGTCGTCGCGTTCACCGGGTCCACCGAGGTCGGCAAGCACGTGGCCGGCACCGCGGCCCAGAACCTCGCGACGCCCGCGATGGAACTCGGCGGTAACAACGTCCACGTCGTCACCGAGGACGCCGACCTCGACCGCGCCGTCGACGGCGGCGTCTTCGGCTCGTTCCTCCACTCCGGGCAGGTCTGCATCTCCGTCAACCGCCACCTCGTCCACGAGGACGTCTACGACGAGTACGTCGAGCGACTCACCGAGCGCGCTGACTCGCTGCCCACCGGGAGCGCCCACGACCCCCAGACGGTCGTTGGCCCCATCATCGACGAGTCCCAGCGCGACCAGATTCTCGACTACGTCGAGGAGACCGTCGATGCCGGCGCCACGCTCGAAACCGGCGGCGGCCACGACGGCCTCGTCGTCGAACCGACCGTCCTCTCGGACGCTACCAACGACATGGCCGCCGCGTGCAACGAGCACTTCGGCCCCGTCGCCCCCGTCATCCCGTTCAGCGACGACGACGAGGCCGTCGAGATGGCCAACTCGACGGACTACGGCCTCTCCGGCAGCGTCCACGCCGGCGACGTCGGCCGCGCCCGCGACATCGCCGACGGCATCGACACCGGGATGGTCCACATCAACGACCAGCCCATCAACGACGAACCCCACGTCCCCTTCGGCGGCGTCGGCGACTCCGGCATGGGCCGGTACAACGGCGAGGCGGTCCTCGAGGAGTTCACCGAACAGAAGTGGATCAGCGTGCAGCGCGACGAGCGGGACTATCCCTTCTAAACGCACTTTTTCCAGCGCTCGGGCGGCCTGAGGCCGCCCTCGCTTGCAAATACGTGCGGAAAAAGCACTCCTCGTCGTTCGAAAGACGGCTCGCCGTCTTTCGTGATGACGAAAGGCGCTTCGCGCCTTTCGAACCACTCCCGGTGGTCGCTCGTCGGCCCGCGCCTGCGGCGCGGTGAACCGACGACGTTCTGGGGCCTGACGGCCCGCTCGGTCGCCGGATGCTAGCCGCTTCCGGCTGTGTCCCTGTCTGGTTCCTGCGTAGGTTCAAGTAGGAGAGCGGGACCAACCCGGGCTATGCTGTGAACGAAACCGCAGGGTGCCAGCGGTTGTGCGACCACCACCCTGCGGACAGCCCGGTCGCCTGCTCGCCACTACCGCCGCAACTCCGGATTTCTCCGGGAAGCGCGCCAGCGTCGCTGCTCGGTCGCTTCGACGGGTTTTTGAACAGCGCCCGACTCGTTTCACGCATGGCTACGTTCCAGGTCGTCGTCGCCGACCCCGAGTCGGGGCGAACCTACCAGCGCGAGGTAGACGGACAGGACGCGAACCGCTTCCTCGGTCTCGACATCGGTGACGAGGTCGACGGCGAGGCAGTCGGCCTCGACGGCTACACCGTGGAGATCACCGGCGGCAGCGACGCCGCCGGCCGACCGATGCGCCCCGACGTCGCCGGCGCCGGACTGCAGGACGTCCTGCTGTCGGGCGGCCCCGGCTTCAAGCCGACCACCGACGGCGAACGCAAGCGCGTCAGCGTCCGCGGGAAGGAGGTCTCCGAGGCTACCGTCCAGCTCAACGTCGCCGTCGCCGAGCGCGGCGACGAGTCCGTTGAGTCCCTCTACGGCGAGGGCGAGGAGGAGGAGGCCGACGAGGAAGCGGCCGAAGCCTGAGTAACGCCACGCTTTTTCGCGGCGGTCGCGTACCCGGTGTCGTGAGCGACTACGACGCCTATCTCGCTGGCGACCGAACCGACCACGTCGCGCTCTACCTCTCGGACTCGTACGTCTCTGACGTCGACTCACTCGCCGACCGCGACGACGCCGAACGCGTCGGGGACGGCGTCGTCCTCGTCGTCGACGGCGAACGCGGCCGCAGCGTCTTCCAGAAGATCACTGGGATGGCCGCCATGGAGTTCGGGTCGACCGCGATGGACAACCCCGGCCACGTCGACGCCGACCTCGTCGGCGGGGACTGTCCGGACGCGGAGGGCGGCCCGGAGGACCACCACGCCGAGTTCGTGTTCTCGTTCGCGGAAGCACAGAACGAGGAGGTCGGCGGTCTCTACGCCGAGGGCGACGTCATCCACGCCTACGTCTACTGCGCCTGTGGCACCGCCTACTCCGACAAGTGGGTGGCCGGAGAGCGCTGATGGCCACCGTCGTCGCCGTCGGGAGCGCGGTGCTCGACCGCGTCTACGGCCTGTCGAACCTCCCGGAACCCGACGGCGGCGCGTTCGTCCGCGACTACGAGGAGCGCGCTGGCGGCGTCGCCGCGAACGTCGCCTGCGCGCTCTCCGCGCTCGACCACGACGCCAGCGTCGTCTCCCGCGTCGGCGACGACGACGCGGCCGACCGCGTGCTCGCATCCCTCGCCGACTGGAACGTCGACGCCACCGGCGTCCGGCGCGGGGACGAGGACTCCTCCTACTGCCTGATTCTCCGCGGCCCGGACGGCGACCGGATGATCGTCGCGGGCGGCGACAGCGTCCCGCAACTCCGCCTCGATGAGGCGGACCGCGAGCGCTGCCGCGACGCCGACTGCGTGTTCACGAGCGCCTACGCTCCCGACGCGGTCGTCAGCGAACTCGTGGCGATGCGGGAGACTGGCGAGATTTCGGCGCTCGTCTTCGACCTCGCTGGCCCCATCTCCGAACTCGAAGGCCGGGGAGCGACCCGCGAGACGATCGACAGCGCGGCCGCCACCGTCGACCTGTTCGTCACGAACGAGGTGGCCGCGCGCTCCTACCTCGATTGCGGCCCCCGGGCGGCCGTCGAGGCGCTGTCCGCTGCCGGCGCCGACCGCGTGGCGGTCACGGTCGGTAGCGACGGCGCGTACCTCGGCGACGGCGAAGTGGTGCACGTCGGTGCCGACGAGCGCGACGTCGTGGACACGACGGGCGCCGGCGACGCGTTCACCGCGGCGCTGGTTCACGCGTGGCTGCTCGGTGAGCGGTCGGCAGAAGCGGCGGGACGAATCGCTGCCGCGGCCGCGGCGCAGAACTGTACCGCGGCGGGCGCGAGAGGCGCGCTCGCCGCGAGAGACGACCTCCCGGACTAGCGCGCGTCGTCGACGAGGCGCCGGACGCGCTGTTCGTCGACGGGTGCGGTCGTCTCGCCGTTCTCCTTCAGCGCCGTCCCGACGATGACGGCGTCCGCGGCGTCGAGGGTCTCGGCCACCGTCTCCCGCGTCACGCCGCTGCCGACGAATACCGGGGCGTCGACGCCGAGTTCGTCGCGGGCAGCCACCACGCTCCTGAGGTGGTCGAGGCTGGTCGCGTGGCCGGTGCCGCTGCCGCTGGCGACGAGCCCGTCGGCCCAGCCACGTTCGACGAGTTCCGCGACTTCCTCGGAGAGCGGTCGCTCCGCGAGTGGTGCCGAGTGTTTCACGTCGACGTCGGCGAGAATCGAGACGTCGGCGTCGAGGCGCTCGCGGAGTCGAACCGTCTCGGCCGCCGCGCCGGTGACGACGCCCTGGTCGGTGAGGCGGGCGGCGGCGTGGACGTTCACGCGCACGAACTCCGCGCCCGCCGCGGCCGCGACGGAGACGGCTGCGTCGGCGTCGTTCCGGAGCACGTTGACGCCGAGAGGGAGGTCCGTCTCGCTCCGCACGTCGTCGGCGAGCGCGGCCATCGACGCCACGACGTGCTTGGGGACGTCGTCGGCGTAGAACGGCGCGTCGCCGAAGTTCTCCAGCATGAGTGCGTCCACGCCGCCCGATTCGAGGCGGCGGGCGTCACGCAGCATGTGCTCCCGGATGGCGGCCCGGTCGCCGTCGAACCCGGGGGCGCCGGGGAGCGCGTCGAGGTGGACCATCCCGACGACCGCTCGATCAGAATCGAAGTCGAGGCTCATACGCCGGTCGACGGCGGGCGACAGGATAAACGCCGCGACGTCAGTTCTCGGCCGGTTCGTCCTCGAGGTTGCGGAACGCGTCGAGGATGACCTGTTTCGCGGTCGCACCCTGGGAGGTCCAGTGGTTCGCGTAGTCCATCATGTCCTCGTAGATGTCGGGCTTGCAGCCGGCGGCCTTCGGGTGGCCCCCACCGTTGACCTGGCGGGCGACCTCGTGGGCGCGCTCGAAGCCCTCGGTGCCGCGGATACTCGCGCTCCCGGAGGGCTTGACGATCACGGCGGCGTCGGCGCCCTGCTCGCGGAGCGCTTCGGCGACCTCGTTCTGCGAGCAGCGGCCGTAGGTGACGCCGACCGTCCACTCACCGATCTCCTTCATCGCCGCGCGGGCGACCGCCCGGTCGATGAGGTCGTTCTTCTCGACGCGGCGCTCCGCGAGGAACTCCAGGACGTCCTCGGGGAGGTCGGCGCCGTGCTCCTGGACGACGTCCATGTACTCCTCGGGGTCCGTCCAGTAGGAGTAGTCCGCCAGGTCGTCGCTTCGGGGGTCCTCCTTCAGCCAGAGGTCGTGGTCGCGGGTGACGACGGCGAGTTCCTCGAGGTGCTGTGGGACCGCTCCCTCGCCGAGACTCCGGACCGCGACGTCGGCGGTGCACTCCTCCTCGGAGTCGCCGACGACGAGGTCGACGCCTGCCTCGCGGACGGCTTCGGCCGTCTCCTCGGTCCACTGGTGGTGGTCGAACCACCGGACCTCGCTGGCGTGCTCGACGGCGTACGCGAGTTCGTCCTCGACGTACCGGAACTTGTCCGGGCAGAGGTCGCAGACGAAGATGCGGCAGTCGTCGGCGCCGAACTCCGCGGCGCGGCGCAGGCCGTCCTCGATCTCGTGGGGGCCGGCGGGCACGAGCGCCGCCTCGCCGTACACCTCGCGGATGGTGGCCGCACACGCCAGTCCGTCGGCGTCGGGGTCCGCCACCACGACGACGTTCGCGCCCTCGATGCGCTCTCTGATCTCCCGGTCCTTCTGCTCCTCGCGGACGTCGTCCGGGACGAAGAAGCCCTTCCCGGGCAGCAGTGACTTGCGTTCGAGCGGCAAGCCCTCGTCCTCGATGACCCAGTCTTCCATACCGGCTGGTGGGCCGGACGCGCAAAGAACCCCGCGATTCGGGGGTCGGCGAGGACGCCGGTCTCAGGTGTCGAGGTGCCACTCGCCGCGGCCGGTCGCCGTGGCGTAGTGACGGTCGGCGCCGAGGAGGTCGTCGCGCTTCCACTGGAAACTGGTCCGGTGGTCGTAGCCGACGCTCCCCTCCGTCTGCAGGCCGCCACAGCCGGTGAGCGCGCTCCTCGCGCGAGCGTTCTCGGGGGTCACCTCGACCGCGAACGTGCTCCGGATCGTGTCCGAGACGTTCGCGACCTGCACGCCGTTCCGCGTGTGCGCGTTCGGGAAGACGTCGTGGAGGCGCTGGTCGTCCGGGAAGTCCGCCTCCCTGCTGGCTTCCTCGACGGCGAACCCGTCGTTCGCCTCGGCGTGCAGCGTCGTCCGCAGGCGGACGTACTGACCCGTGTCCTGGTGGCTGACCGACGCGACCGTCCGCGAGGCGTAGGCCTCCCCGTTGTCGAGGCGGCCGACGACGTTCGCGGCGCCCGCGTAGTCGAAGGCGTCGTCCATCGACGACTCGGGGACGAACGTCTTGCACTCCGGGACGCGCCCGACGAGTGCCCACCCGAAGGGGTCGAGGACCGGGTCGTCCCAGCCGCCCTCGTCGACGAACGTGTACGTCTCGACGGTGCCGTTCTCCGGCACCGCCACGACCACGCTGACAGGGCGCGCACTCACCGCCTCGACGCCGAACGAGTACTCCTGGCGCACGCTCTCCAGCAGTCCCGTCATCGCGTCGAACCCGCTGCCCGTCGCGAACGCCACGGGTCTACCGGCGCGGAACGCCCGCACGAGGGTCGCCCGGTTCGCGTTCGGGGTGGCGAGTACGGCGTCCGCGTCCTCGACGGTGTCTGCGGTGTTCGGCGGGGTCGGCAGGTCCCCGGTGTCGCCCGCGAGGTAGACGGCGTCGTTCTCGAGGGCTTGGCTCGTGTCCTCGCTCAGGCCGCTGCCGGTGTCGACGTCCGGGCGGCCGCCGCCGAGCGCGGTACAGCCGGCGAGTGCGGCCGAGGCTGCGGCGCCTGCGGTCGCGAGGAAGCGGCGTCGGTTCGTGGAGGGCATCGTCCGAGCACTGCGCTCGGCGCCGGAATAAGTCTCGTGTTACGTTTCCGGTTCGAGCTGGCGGACCGTCAGCACCGGAACCGGACACGTCCGCACGACGCGTTCTGCGACGCTCCCGATGAAGAAGCGGTTCTCGCCGTGGCGGCCACGGGTCCCGGTCGCGACCACGTCGGCGTCCACGTCGCGGGCGTACTGACTGATCTCCGCGGGCGGCCGCCCCTCGCGCACCGCCGTCGTGACGTCCCGCTGTGCTCTCTCGGCCACCTTCGCCACCGCGTCCTCGCCGCGGGACTCGAGGGCCGCGTGCATCTCGTCGCGGACCTCCTCGGGCGCGGTCTCCACCTCGCTCTCCTCGAGAACGTAGAGGGCGTGCACCTCGGCGTCGAACCGCGTGGCGACGTCGAGGGCCACGTCCACCGCGCGCCCGACGCTCTCGGAGCCGTCGGTCGCGATGACTACCGTCTCTATCATACGACGTCGTTCCGCGCCGGACACCTTAAACCCACACGCGGAGCGCTTTAGTAGCCCCGCGGCGCAGTCCACTCCATGAGCCTCGAAGTGGACACCGTCCTCGTCCCGGTGGACGGCACGGAGGCCTCCGTCACGGCCGTCGAGTACGCCGTCGCCATCGCCGAACGCTACGGCGCCGACGTGCACGCGCTGTACGTCCTCGGCGAGACGGTCACGCGGAGCATCGACGCCGGCAACGTCGCCGAGGACGAGGTCGTCGACGACACGAACACGTTCCTCGCGGAGATCGAGGCGCTCGCGCCGGAGGGTGTGAGCGTCGACTCCTCTATCGCGTACGGCTTCTCCACGTCGCGGAAACTCCAGCACCCCGGCAGCGTCATCCTCGACTGCGCGGACGACGTGGACGCCGACTTCCTCGCCATCCCCCGCGAGGGACTGCGTGGCGACGCGGGCGACGTCCTCGAGAAGGCCGCGGAGTACGTCCTGCTGTACGCCAGCCAGCCCGTTCTCTCCGTCTAGTTCAGCCGAATCGACATCTCCATCTCGAAGCTCTCGGCGGCCGCCGTCTCGAAGCCCACCTTCTCGTAGAGCGCGACCGCCGGCCGGTTCCACCGTTCGACGGTCAGCCAGACGTACTCGACGCCGTGTGCCTGGCCGTGACCGAGCAGCGCCTCGATGAGTCGCGTGCCGATGCCCGCGCCCTGGTAGTCCTGGTGGACGAAGATGGCGAGTTCGTACGTCTCCCCCGAGTCGGGGACGAGCGTCGCGTGGCCCGCTACGCTGTCTTCGTGCCACGCCAGCACGTCGAAGCCCTCCCGTGCGAGCAGCGTGTCGAGCCAGTCCCGGATTCGCACCTCTCCGACCGGTGGCACGCCCTGCGCGCGGTCCGCCGGGTCGAAGTCCGCGTACATCGCCACGAGCGGCTCGAAGGCCGCGTCCTCCGGCGGTGGGTCGCTCTCCTCGTCGGTGGCGAGGGTCGCGTCCGGTGGGCCGTGTTGTTCGTACGCCCGCACCTCGATGGGTCTCCCCTCCGCGTCCGTGAACGAGACGGGTGGCTGCGGGAACTCTGTGGCGACCGTCTCGGGGTAGATGCGTTCGCCAGCCATCTTATCGCACCAGTTTCACCGACACGCGGGAGTTCAACAGCACGAACTCGGAGATGTGGCCGAGCCGTATCTTCCCCATGGGGCTGCGCTGGCCGCCGCCGAGGACGATCTGGTCGAACCCCTCGGACTCCGCGAGTTCCACGATGGCGCTCCCCGGGTGCCCGGAGAGTCGTCGCACGTCTCTGGGGAGTCCCGCGTCCTCGAGTGCCGCCTTGGCGGCGTCGACGAGTTCCTCGGGCACCCGGTCACTCTCGGGGTTCTCGACCACCGCGACGGTGAGGTCGTCGCCCGCGTCTACCGCGCGCGTGACGGTCTCTTCGAGGGCGTCGAGCGAGTCGTCGGCACCCCCGATTCCCAGCAGCACGTTCATAGTCGGAGTGTCACTGCCTCCCGGCAAAAGCGTTCGGTCGGTGGTCGTGCGCCGGCGTTCATCCGCCGCCGTCGCCGCGCGCACCCGTCGCGTCGACGGCTGGCGGGCGGACGGCGATGATGCCGTAGCTGTGAACGGTCACCGTACAGTCGGCGTACTCGAAGGAGAGTCGGAAGTCCTTCGCGGCCGAGTCGCGGTCTCGCCGCTCGACGAGGCTGTCGAGTGCCTCCGGGTCGAGCACGTCGTTGAGCGTCGGCAGCGACGTCGGCCCAGTCTCGGTGACGACGGCGACCGTCGAGACGACCGCCATACTCACCGACTCGGTACTCCCGTCGAACGACGTGCGGTAGGTATCCGTCTCGGGACTGTAATCGACCGCTTCGCTCCGATCTATCGAATCGACGTCGAGCTCTGACACCTCGGGGGGAGCCGGAGGAGGGTCGTTATCCACAGCGGGCGTAGGGAGGTCGTAGCCATATACTTTGTTTAGGAGCAATCTGATAGCTTAGAAAATCCAAGGGGTAGCGGCCGTCGCTCGGGCAGGTCGCGGGTGCTCGCTTCGCTGATCGTGCACCAGGAGACGCTTCGCTTCGCTCAGCGTCTCCCGTGCCTCGCGGGTCGTTTCGCTCACTCCGTTCGCCGTTCGCGCAACCGGGGACTTCTCCCTGCAGTCGGAGTCTCCCGCCCGACACGCTTTTGCGACCCCCCCGGCAATCCCCGGGCATGCCCGAACAGCGTGCTCCGCCGGCCGAGTGGGACCTCGCGCCCGCGGTCGAACCGGTCGCCGCGGCCGACCCCGAACCCGACTCCGACGTGCCACGGGACGTCCGGGAGTACAAGCGGTTCTCGAAGATGGACGGCGCGCAGTACGACCGCGTCAACGAGTTCCTGCGGGACCGCACGTACATCACCGCCCGCGAGTGGGCTATCGCGCGGCTCTGTGCGGACTTCCGCACGGAGACCGGCGTCGAGATGACGAAGATCGGCGAGAACCTCCCGGAACTCGTGCCGTTCATGACCGACACGTACAGCCCACAGGCCGTCAACCAGGCGCGGTCGGCGTTCGAGGACAAGGTGCGGAAGGCCGGCGCGACCTTCCTCTACGGCGCGATGTGCGACTTCTTCACGGCGGACGAACTCGACGACCTGATGTACGAGGTGACGGAGGTGGCGAAGTTCCTCCTGGAGGTCGAGGGCGTCGACCTCGCCGTCGAGGAGGAGCTCGCGGCCGAGGAACGCATCTCGACGGTGATGCGGGACGTCCGGTCGGCGAGCGACGAACTCCGCCACGACGGCACGGAGTGCCCGAACTGCGGGCACGAGTTCGGCGGCGACTGACGCTCCGGTCGCGACGCCGTCTGCTACTTACTGCTCGGAGAGGAACAGCGACGGATCCTCGTGGGTGAACGTGAGCACCCGGCGCTCGTCGAGCGGTCGGATGTGGGTGCGTACCTCGCCCTCTTCCTCGACCATCTCCACGAACTCCTCGTGCTCGCCGGGGCTGAAGTACGCCGGGAACAGCACCGCCGTCTCCGCGTCCGGGTCCTCGAGGGCGACGACGACGTAGACGGTTCCGGCGGTGTCTCCGCGGAACACCTGGGCGTTGTCGAAGCCGCCAGCCTCGTCGAACGCCTCGACGGCTGGGTCGAACTCGTTGTCCGGTGCGAGCAACTCGATGCCCGTGCGGTCGACGTCGCCGGTCAGGATGGCGACGTCGCCCGGGTGGATCTCGTGGGCGTCCCAGCCGCGCTCGCGGTACTCCTCGGCAGTCGCGGCCATGTCGTCGACGACTTGCTCCCAGCGGGGCATCGCGTCCGCCGTGGGGTTGTCCGGTTCTCCGGCGGGGTCGGAGTCGTTGGGCATGCGTCGTGAACCGACAGCCACCCGCAAAAACCTTCCTTATCGGCAAGTATGGCGGAAGGTATATGCGTCCCGTGTCACCAGTGTGTGGCAATGAGTAGCCTCCTCTCCATCTCGAATCTCCGGACGCAGTTCGACACGGACCGCGGTGCTGTGAAGGCGGTCGACGGCCTCGACCTGGACATCGAGGAAGGCCAGACGGTCGGCTTGGTCGGCGAGAGCGGATCGGGGAAGAGCGTCACTGCGCTCTCCGCGATGAAACTCGTTGACGACCCGGGCGACGTCGTCGGCGGCGAGATGACGTTGAACGACCCCGACCTGGCGGCCCGCCTCGCCGCGAACCACGGCGGCGCCGTCGCCTCCTATCCCTACGACCTCGTGGCGGCCTGCCGGGAACTGGCCGCGGACCTGCGTGGTGACGCCAACGTGGGCTCGACGCCAGCGGAACTCCGCGGTATCGCCGAGGACCTCGACGCCCGTGACGACCCGAACGACCTCGCGTCGGACCTCCGTGAGTTTGCCGACCGGCTGGACGACGGCGACGACCCCGACGAGGTTGGCGCCGAACTCGACCACGCCGTCGCCGACGCCCTCGACGGCTTCATCTTCGTCGAGGACGCCCGCGTCGTCCCTGCGCCGGGGAGCGACGTCGACTCGTCGGCGGATCCCTGGGACGTCCTCCGCGACCACGAGAACGGCCACGAGCACGTCCGACTGGAGGGCGCCAGAATCGACCTCACGACCGCGCCCGAGCACGTGATGCGGGACGTCCGGGGCGGCGAGATGAGCATGATCTTCCAGGACCCGATGACGTCGCTCAACCCCGCGCTCACTGTCGGCGAGCAGATCGCCGAGAGCCTCCGGCTCCACCGCCACGGCGGGAAGAAGAAGGACACGTGGCTGAACGGCATCCGGGAGGCGCTCTCCCGGGGCGACACGGACAAGGAGATCGTCCAGGAGACCGTCGACATCCTCGACGAGGTCGGCATCCCCGAACCCGAGGCGCGCCTCGACGAGTACCCCCACGAGTTCTCCGGTGGGATGCGCCAGCGCGTCCTCATCGCGATCGCGCTGGCCTGCCGCCCGAAACTCCTCGTCGCCGACGAACCGACGACGGCCCTCGACGTCACCATCCAGGCCCAGATCCTCGACCTCATCAACGACCTCCAGGACGAGTTCGGGATGAGCGTCCTGTTCATCACGCACGACCTCGGCGTCGTCGCGGAGACCTGTGACCGGGTCGCCGTCATGTACGCAGGCGAAGTCGTCGAGGAGGGTCCCGTGGACGACATCTTCCACGACCCGAGCCACCCGTACACGTACGCGCTCCTGGAGTCCATCCCGCGGGAGGACACCGAGCGCCTCCAGCCCATCGAGGGCAACGTCCCGGACCTCATCGACCTCCCCGACGGCTGCCACTTCGCGCCGCGCTGTCCGTGGGCCCACGAGGAGTGCACCGAGGGCGAGATTCCGTACCTCCAGCACGGCCCGGAGGACGTCGACCACCGCTCGAAGTGCGTGCTCGAGGAGTTCGACACCTCCGAGTACGGCGCCGAGAAGGGGATGGCTGCCGAATCCGGGACGTTCACCGGCGAACCGCTGATGCACGTCGAGGGCCTTCGGAAGTACTTCTCGCGCGCAGACGGCTGGCTCGACCGGTGGCTGGCCGACGAACCCCAGACCGTGAAGGCCGTCGACGGCGTCGACTTCGACATCTACGAGGGCGAGACGCTCGGCCTCGTTGGCGAGTCGGGCTGCGGGAAGTCGACCACGGGTCGCTCAATCCTCCGGTTGCTCGAACCGACGGACGGTCGCGTGCTGTACGCGGGCGAGGACGTCGCCGAACTGAGCGACGACGAACTCCGCGGGAAGCGCCGCGACATGCAGATGATCTTCCAGGACCCGCTGTCCTCCCTTGACCCCCGACAGAGCGTGGGGCAGACGATCGTGGAGCCGCTGAAGATCCACGGCCTCCCGGAGAGCGACCCCGAGGTCACCGCCCGCGCGGACGTCACGGTCGAGGGCATCGAGCGAGACGCGGTGACGGTCAACGTCGCCGACGACGTCGACGCGCTCGTCAACATCACTGACGGCGAGGCCGTGGTCCCGGTCGCTGTCACCGTCGCCGGCGACGAGGTGGAGATCGACGTCGCCAAGCACCTCGACGTGAACACGAGCATTACGCGCGACGACGGTCGCGTCACGGACGTCCACGTCGACGTGTCGGCGGGCGACTCCAAGCGCGCCAAGCGCCGCAACCGCGTCACTCAGCTCCTGACCGCCGTCGGCCTCGAACCCGCGCAGTACGACCGCTACCCCCACGAGCTCTCTGGCGGCCAGCGCCAGCGCGTCGGCATCGCCCGCGCGCTCGCCGTCGACCCAGACTTCATCGTCGCCGACGAACCGGTGAGCGCCCTCGACGTGAGCGTGCAGGCCCAGATCCTCAACCTCATGGAGGATCTCCAGGAGGAGTTCGGGCTGACGTACCTGTTCATCGCCCACGACCTCTCCGTCGTCCGGCACATCTGTGACCGCGTCGCCGTGATGTACCTCGGCAAGGTCGTGGAGACGGCGCCGACGGAACTGCTGTTCGCCGACCCGAAACACCCCTACACGAACGCGCTGCTCTCCTCGATTCCCGACCCGGACCCGCGGGCGACCAACGAGGACCGCATCCTCCTCGAGGGCGACGTCCCGAGCCCCATCGACCCGCCGTCTGGCTGCCGCTTCCGGACGCGGTGCCCCGAGGTCATCCCGCCGGCGGACCTCGACGTCGACCAGGACGTGTTCCGCGAGGTGATGGACCTCCGGGAGTCCGTCGAGAAGCGCAACATCCCGCTCGACGCCGTCTGGGAGGACGCCAGCGCCGGGCAGCCGGGAACCGTCGAACCGGCGGGAGCGCAGGCCGACGGTGGCCGGGACGCCGACCGCGAGGCGTTCGTCCGGGAGCTGTGGAACCGCGAGTTCAGCACAGACCCGTCGGGTGAGGTCCGTGACGTCGTCGACCACGCGTTCGACGCGCTCGCCACCGAGGACTGGGACGAGGCGGCCGACGTCCTCGCCGAGACGTTCGAGAGTCCCTGTGAACGGGAGGAACCGCCGCTCGAGGGCGACGAGCAGACGGTCGCCTGCTACCTCTTCGACGGCCCGGGCGAGTAACGCTCGGTGGGTCGGCGACCCACATATAGTCGGGCCATACCATGTTAACAGTTATCGTATTTAGGCGTTGGTACTGGTCCAGTATTCTCCGGTATTATTAAGTGACGGACTCATCGATACGGTGGTATGGCAGGCGATAACGTAAGCCGACGAAGCTTCCTGAAGGCAGCGGGGACCGCGACGGTCGCCGCGACATCGACAGCAGGGTGTACGAGTCTCATGGGCGGCGGCGATGGTGGCGGCGGCACCCTCGTCTACTCCCGTGGTGACCACCCGAGCAACTACGACCCCCAGCAGACCACCAGCGGCGAGGTGGCGAAGGTCACGAACCAGGTCTTCGACACGACCGTCGACTTCAAGCCGGGCAGCGGTGGCGCGCTCACCGACGGCCTCGCCAAGGAGTGGTCCCTGGACGGGAAGACGGCGACCATCACGCTCAAGGAGGATGTCACGTTCCACAACGGCGAGGAACTCACGTCCGCGGACGTCCGTGCGACCATCCGACGCTTCATCGACGAGGAGTACAAGTACTTCCTCGGCGAGAACCGCTCGGGATACGCCTCTGTCACCTTCGGTGACTGGATCGAGAGCATGGAGGAGAGCGGCACGTACGAGCTCACCATCAACCTGAGCCAGCGCTACGCGCCGTTCGTCCGGAACCTCGCGATGTTCGCGGCCGCCATCCTCTCGAAGGCGCAGATCGAGGAGATGGGCGAGGGCGCGGACGCCCAGGCCGAACTCGGTACGGACCCGCAGGGGACCGGCCCGTTCGTCTTCGAGGAGCTCGACAACGACAACGAGCGCATCCGCTTCAGCGCGTACGACGACTTCTGGGGCGACGGCCCGAAGGTCGACGAACTGATCATCAAGACGATCAAGTCCAACTCGACGCGCGCCCAGGACCTCATCAACGGTGACAGCCACCTCACCGACAACCTCAGCGCGCAGGCCATCCAGCAGATCGACAACTCCGACTCGGCGTCCTCGAAGCTGAAGGACGGCATCAACATCGGCTACATGGCGTTCAACCAGTCCCGGAAGGAGGCCTTCCGGAAGCCGAAGGTCCGCCGCGCCATCAGCTACGCCGTGGACACGGAGGCCATCGTGGACTCCATCTACCAGGGCTTCGCGTCGCAGGCCGACCAGCCGCTCCCGCCGAACGTCCTCGGTCACAACGACGACCTGGACCCGTACCCGCAGGACCAGGAGGAGGCGACGCAGCTCCTCGAAGAGGCCGGCGAGACGGACCTCACCTTCGAGCTCGCGACGTTCTCGAACCCGCGTGGCTACAACCCGAGCCCGGTCGAAACGGCGAACCAGATCAAGTCGGACCTCGAAGACATCGGCATCACGGTCGAGATCAACCAGTTCTCCTCGTTCGGTCCGTACATCGAATACACGTACGCGGGGAAGCACGACGCGGCGCTGCTCGGCTGGTACACCGACAACGCCGACCCGGACAACTTCCTCTACGTGCTCCTGCACCCCGGCGTCTCCGTCGACGACGTGCCGAGCGGCCAGGACTACGTGGACTGGGAGACGAAGGCCAACGCCTCCAACATCTCCGCGTGGGCGAACACGGACTACATGGAGCTCGTCAACCAGGGACAGACGACCTACGACGAGGGCGAGCGCGAAGAGCTCTACCTCGAGGCGACCAAGCTGGCCCACGAGCAGGCTCCGTGGGTGTACCTCGACTACGCGCAGACCACGCGTGGCGTCCACGAGTCGGTGAAGTCGGACAGCTTCATCGTGAGCTCCGTCGGCCAGCCGTACCTGGAGCTCGTCGAACTGAAGTGAGGTTGCGGGGGTAGTCCCCGTCCACCGCCGTCGCGAAGTAACGTTCATACGGCCGGACGACACACGTCCGGACACTACTCATATACATGGTCTCGAAGCGGTTCATCCTGAAACGGCTGCTGTTGCTCGTGCCGGTACTTCTCGGCGTAGCGACGTTCGTCTTCGTCATTCTCCACCTCTCCGGTGGTGACCCCGCGCGGGTCATCCTCGGACAGCGCGCCTCCCAGGCGCGCGTCCTCGAGTTACGCCAGAACCTCGGCTTGAACGACCCCCTCTACGTCCAGTACGGTCGGTTCCTCCTGGACGTCGTCCAGTTCGACTTCGGCCAGTCCTACAAGGTCGCACAGGGCCAGCCGGTCCGCAGCATCCTGGCCTCGCGGCTCCCGATCACCATCGAACTCGCGCTGTACGGCCAGTTCATCGGCCTGCTGATCGGCCTGCCGCTGGGCGTCATCTCCGCGGTGAAACAGGACTCCATCGTCGACCACCTCGGTCGCGTCGGCGCGCTGTCGGGCATCTCCATCCCCATCTACTGGTCTGGCCCAATGCTCATCCTGTTCTTCTCGACGTTCCTCGGCATCTTCCCGGCGAGCGGCCGCATCGACTCGACGATGTTCCTCGCCGACCACTGGACGCTGTTCGGTATGGAACTTCCCCTCACCGGCATGGTGACCGTGGACACGCTCCTGCTCGGGCGGCTGGAGGCGTGGTTCTCGGCGGTCCGGCACATGTTCCTGCCGGCGGCGACCATCGGCATCTACTCGCTCGCGCTCATCTCTCGGATGATGCGGTCGTCGATGCTGGAGGTCGTGCGCCAGGACTACATGCGGACGGCGCGCGCGAAGGGCCAGGGCTCGAAGATCACCATCATGAAACACGGCTTCCGGAACGCCCTCATCCCCGTCGTGACTGTCATCGGCATTCAGTTCGGCACGCTGCTCGGTGGCGCGGTCCTCACGGAGACCGTCTTCAGCATCAACGGTATCGGGACGACCATCGTCGCCGCCATCAACGCGACGGACTACCCGCTCGTCCAGGGCGCCGTGCTGACGTTCGCGCTGCTGTTCACGCTCGTGAACCTCGGCGTCGACATCACCTACAGCTACCTCGACCCCCGCATCCAACAGTGAAATGAGCACGACCGAAACATCGTCTCAACCGGCGGAGCGCGGCTTCGTAGACCGCTTACGCTCCTCGCAGTTCCTCTCGGAGCTGCTGTCGAATCGCATCGCGCTCACCGGCATCGTCATCATCGTCGCGATGGTCCTCATCGCGCTGTACGCGCGCATCTTCATGGACGTCAATGTGCTCGCCAGCTCGCGTCTCGGCGGCACGATCCCGGACCGCGCGCCCCCGGGCTGGGCCGGTCCCGCCCCAGCGGACACGTACCTCTTCGGGACGGACGCGGCCGCCCGCGACATCTTCAAGCGCACGCTGTACGGCGCCTGGGTCGCGCTGAAGTTCGGCACCATCGCCGTCGGCGTCTCGACGGTCGCCGGCATCGCGCTGGGTACCATCGCGGCCTACTACAGCGACCTCACCGACAACGTCATCATGCGCACGATGGACGTGCTGCTGGCGTTCCCGTCGCTGCTGCTCGCGCTCGCGCTGGTCTCCATCTTCGGCGCGGGCCTCTGGAAGGCCACCGCCGCGCTCATCCTCGTCTACACGCCCCGGTTCGCCCGCGTCGTGCGCGGCGCGGCGCTGAAAGTGCTCGAGGACGAGTACATCGAGGCGACCGAAGCGCTCGGCGCGAAGGACCCCCGCGTCCTCGTGCGCCACGTCGTCCCGAACTCGCTGGCGCCCATCACGGTGCAGTCCACGCTGAACTTCGGGCTCGCCATCATCGACATCGCGGCGCTGTCGTTCCTCGGGTTCGGCGCACAGGCTGGCATGCCGTCCTGGGGGTTGATGCTCTCGAACGGCGTGAAGAACGGCCTCCTCACCGGGAAGTGGTGGATGTCCGTCTTCCCGGGGCTGTTCCTCGCGATTACGGTCCTCGGGTTCAACCTCCTCGGGGACGGGATGCGCGACGCCCTCGACCCGCGGATGCGGGAGACGGTCGACTGACCGATGCAGGAGGGCGTCGAGGCACGGGGCCGCGACTGGGGGCTGCTCGCCCGCTTCGCCGGCGCCGGCTTCGTCGCCGCGTTCTCGCTGTTCTACGCGCTCGTCTTCGGCCTCGGTTACGCGCCCCGTACGGCGAGTGGGCTGGCGTTTCCACTCGCGGCGATCCCGTTCGCCCTCGGCCTCATCGGCTGGTCCGCAGTGTTGCTGTCGGGCGAGGCTGTCGAGACGTTCTCGACGGAACTCGGCATCAGCGATAGCTGGACCGTCGAGAGCGGCCGGCAGGCGATGGCCGTCCTCCTCGTCTTCGGCCTCGGCGGCATGGTCGGCGCCGCCGTCGCTGGCGCGCCCTACGGTGTCTGACTGCCCAGAATCTCCGTCTCTTCCTCAGCTTCGGACGTTCTCGCCGGCGTGGTCCACGAACGTCTCGCCGTCCCAGACGACGGTTCCGCGGACCATCGTCCACTCCGGGAACACGCCCTCCATCCCCTCGAACGGCGTCCACCCGCAGTTCGAGTGGCAGTCTGCGCCCCGGATCTCCCGCGAGTCGTCGGGGTCGACGAGCACGAGGTCGGCGTCCCGGCCGGCCTCGATTCGCCCCTTCCGGGGCAGGTCGAAGATTGCGGCGGGGTTCGCGGCGGTCACGTCCCGCACGCGTTCGTAGGTGAGTTCTCCCTCGCTGGCAGCCTGCAACAGCAGGGGGAGCGCCGTCTCGACCCCCGGCACGCCGGAGGGCGCGTCCCAGATGCTCGCGTCTTTCTCCTCGCGCGTGTGGGGTGCGTGGTCGGTCGCTACGACGTCCACGCGGCCGTCGGCCAGTCGATCGAACAGCGCCTCCCGTCGCTCCTCGCTACGCAGCGGGGGGTTCATCCGCCCGAACGTCCCCAACTCGTCGAGGTCGACCCGCGAGAGGAAGAGGTGGTGCGGGGTCACCTCGCAGGTGGCGCCGCCCGCCCTCGCCGCGTCGACGCCCTCCGGGGTGGACGTGTGGGCGACGTGGACGGTCGCTCCAGCCTCGCTACCGACCGTCACGGCGCGTTCGACGGCGGCCGCCTCTGCCCCGGCGGTGCGGTAGGCGCTCCACGCGTCGGCGTCGTCGCGCTCCTTCGCTGCGCTATCGAAGCGGTCGGCGTCCTCCGCGTGGACCGTGACGACGACGTCCTCGTCCGCCGCGAGCTCACAGGCCTCGCGGAACAACGCGGCCTCGATACCCATGTCGCCCGTCGAGTCCGCGAGGAACACCTCGCCGAGCGCGAACAGTGGTCGGTTGAACAGCGAGTCGGGGTCCCAGTCGGGCGTGACGCCGCCGTTGATGCCCCAGTCGACGAGCGAGTCGGCGGCGAACGCTGCCTTCTCGTCGAACGCCGCGCCCGTCACCGTCGCCGGGTCCGTGTTCGGCTGGTCGACGACGGTGGTGACGCCGCCCGCGGCCGCGCTACGCGACCCCGACGCCCACGTCTCCTTGTGGCCGTAGCCCGGCTGGCGGAAGTGGACGTGGACGTCGATCATCCCCGGGAGGAGCAGTTTGCCGCTGGCGTCGACGAGTTCGTCGCCAGCGAGGGACTCGCCGACGGCGTCGATGCGGCCGTCGTCGCCGACGCGCACGTCCCGCGTCCGGCCGTCCGCGAGCGTGGCGTTCCGGATGACCTGCATACGCGGACTCTCTCGGCAGCGCGCCTAAGTGCTGCGGAGCCAGTCGGGCGGGGTGACGCGCGTCTCGTTCACGCCCGTGACGCGGAACTCGAGTGACTGGCTCGCCGCCGTTCCACTGTCCTGGAAGCGGACGCGCAACGAGTACGCTCGAACGAACCCGCGGTCGTCGACGACGAGGCGTGCGCTCACACGCTCTACGTGCTCTCGCTTCCAGGGAACGTACGAGGCGTCTTCTGCCGACTCGAGGGAATCAGATTCGAAGACGTACGCGCCGTCGCGGTGTCCGCTGAATTCGTAGTCGAAGCTCGCGACGACCGCGGGGAGGGGCAACTGCACTTCGGACGCCCAGACGTAGTTGGAGTGGAACGCGTACTGTGGCTCCGTGCGCGCCCGATACTCGGTCTCCTCGCCGCTATCGTCGTACTCGACGTACCTGCCGCTGCGGTTCACGTACGTCGTCTCTGTCGAAGCGCCGTCCGGCCGTACGTATCGTTCGTTGAGGGTGGCTCGCCTCAACGGCTGGTCCAAGTGTAGTTCGGTGGCTCGAACGACGCTCCCGTTTTTCGCCTGACTGAGCTCGATGCGGTACGAGGAAGCGTTTTCGAGCGCCCTCCTGTGGCTGTCGTACAACGCTCTGACGTCGGCCTGGTCCCCGTTCGTGACCGTTCGGACGACGGCGTCGTCGCTGTAGTCCGGCGCTGGACCCGTTGGAGCGGTCAGACAGCCTGCGGGAGCGACGAGGAGGACCACTGCAAGGGCGGCACACACCTCTCGCATATTCCCGCCTCGTTCGTGTCAGAGATAATTCTTCTGGTAGCTCTACGTTCCCACCCGCCGGACGTCCGGGTCGGCGTCCCCGACGAGCGTGGCCTCCAGTTCGTCGCGCACGCGCCCGGTGTCGCCGCCGCTGGCCGCGACGCTCCCCACGGAGTCTGGGTCGAAGGGGACGCCTAGCGCCGGGTAGACGTCGGCGAGCACGCTCACGATCTCCTCGCGGTCGTCGACGACGAGCACGCCCGAGGTGAGCGCCGCGCCCTTCGTCACGCGCTGGGCGACGCCCGCGAGTTTCCCGTCCGCGGAGACGGAGTGGTCGCCCGGGCAGAACGAGTCCGGCGGTTCGCCCTCGCTCGCCTGGACTCCCACGGCGTCGAGCGCGCCGACGACGTCCGCGACCATCGCGTCGTAGCGCTCGGAGAGTCCCGTCCGGAGGTCCGCGACCGGTTCGATGCGCGCGAACGCCAGCGTCGTCTCCGTGTACGCGACGGCCCGCCCGCCGACGCCGCGCTCGACCGGCGGGAAGCCGTGGTCGCGGGCCGCCGCCTTCGCGTCGCTGTAGCCGTCCTCGTTCGCGTCCCGCCGCCCGAACGCTAGCTGCCGACCGGGCGCCCACACGCGGACTGCCGGCTCGCCGTGCTCGCGGACGAACTCGAGGAGGTCCCGGGTCACCTCGCGGTCCGCGTCCCGACTGCTCGCTCGACCGCGCAGCACTCGCATACGGTCGCTACGGACCGACGCCCGTAACTCTTCTCGGTTCCAACCCGGCGCATGGTCACGCTGGACGGCGACGTCCTACGCCGGTACCCGCGCGTCTCCCGTTACAACTCCCCGTACCCCGCTCACGACGCGGGGTGTGCCGTCGACCTGTATCCTGGCACTGACCGTGCTGGGAGTCCCGTCGCCGGCGACGTCGTCGAGACGCGGACCGTGCGCTGTCCAGACCAGCCGTACGCCGAGGACGAAGACCACCTCGTCGTCGTGGACACGGGCGAGTACCTGGCACGCATGCTCCACGTCGACCCGGCGGTCGAACCCGGCGACACTCTCGCCGTGGGCGACCACGTCGGTCGGCTGGTGCGCTCGGGCTTCTTCGCGCCGTGGGTCGACAACCACGTCCACCTCGGGTTCCGCGAACGCGACCAGAACGCGGTGCGGGCCTCGGGGTCGCTGCCGCTCGACCTCGGGTTGCCGGTCGAGTCGGTGGCCTGGGACGGCACCGGCCGCGTCGTCGAGACGGGCGAGACGTGGGCGCGCCTCGACGCGCCCGAACACCCCGCGCCCGGCGAGACGTTCGCGGGACTCGCGGCCGACGACGGCGCGGTCATCGACGGCGGCCTCCCGCACTACGAGGCCGGCGGTGCGACCGGCGACGCCGACACCGTCTCGCTGCTCGGCACCGTCGTCGGGGACCGCCGCAACGACCGGACGGTGACGTGGCGGGACGTCACGCCGACCGCGAACGGTGTCCCGATCCGGGGGCTGTCGCTGTGGCTCGGCGTCGACGACCTCGGCCTGAAACTCGTCTGTCCCGGCCACGACCTCTCGGTCGGCGACCGCGTCGACGTGGGGTTCCGGGAGCAGTAGTCCCCTCGCGGTCTACGCGGTCGCGTCCGTCTCGGCCGTGGTGTCGGCGTCCACGTCGTAGCCCGCGGTGTGGAACGAGCCGAGGCAGTTGTAGAGGCCGCGCTCGTAGATGTCGGGCACCTTGCTGATGCCGATGTGGGACCCGATCTTCGCGTCCGCCCAGTAGGCGCTGTGCGGTCCCTCGAACAGCCGGCGCAGCAGGCGGGGGTCGACGTCCATCTTCACCCAGCCGTCGTAGTCGTCCGTGTCGACGTCGTGGACGACCCTGTAGCCCTCGCCGTCCATCGACAGTTCGAGGCAGGCGTCGTCGACGAGCGGCAGGAGCACGGTCGTGTCGCTGCTGAAGCCGATCTTCTCGCGTTTGGACTCCAGGCTCTCGTAGGCGTGGGGGAGGTAGGCTTTCAGTTCGTCGAGGGTGGGCATCGGGTCCGCCTCGTAGTCGAAGCTGCGCTCGGCGAGCACCTCGTCGATGTACTCCTGTTTGGCCTCCTTGTCGAGGGGTTCGAACGGCGCGGACACCTCCCTCGCGTCGAGGTCGACGTACTCGCCGGTGTTCAGGAAGACACACTCGTGGTCGTCGCTCGTGTGCTCGTCGAAGAACGCCTTCGCCTGCTCGCGTGGCGGGTTCGCGGTGTACTGGTTCAGGTCCGCGAGGTCGCCCGCGAGGACGTACTCGCCCGCGAACGGCATGTAGTAGTCCGGTTCGAAGAGGTCGACGAAGTTGAGCGCGAGTTCGTGTTTCTCCTGGATGACGCGGTCGCGCTCGGAGATCATCTCCTCGTGGGTGTAGTTCGTCACCGCCTGTGGGTAGAACTGCGCGGCGCTGTACTGGTGGCACAGCAGGTCGACACTCCCGTAGTCCTCCTTCACCTGCTCGCAGGTCGGCTCCACGAGCGGGTACGGGCAGTCGTTCGTGTTCACGACGACGTGGTCGCCGTCGTCGATGACCGCCATCGAGTCGACCTGTGTCGACCCCGTCTTGTCGGCCTCCGTGTCGTACCAGGTGCAGCCGAAGAAGTTCCCGCAGAGTTCGGGGTCGCAGCCGTCCGCCGCGAGCACGTTGATGTGAACGTCGCCTTTCAGCTGCGTGCGGTCGTCGTGGGCGAGCTCGATGACCTCGAAGCCGAGGTCCTCGATTGCGTCCCGGAGGTAGTCCCAGCGGTAGTCGTGGATGAGCACGGGGATGTCCGTGTCCATCCGCCGGAGCGTCGCGGGGTCGAAGTGGTCCGGGTGGATGTGCGAGATGTAGATGTAGTCGAGGTCGTCGAAGTCCTCCGGCCCCTTCGCCGGTTCCGGGTAGTGGCACCACGATCCGTAGTACGCGCCGTCGACGAGCCACGGGTCACACAGGATGTCCGCGTCCTCGGCCTCGATGTGGATGGCGGCTGACGACAGGTACGTTACTTGCATACGTCCCGCTGAGGTGGTGTCGGGGCTTTGTTATCACTCGAGTACCGCCCGGAAGGCGGAGGCAGAACAGCCGTTACCGTGGGGCTTCAGCCGGGTAACGCCCCGCTACGAGCGCGCTCCCAGTAGGCGCTCCTTACCGCGAGCTATCGGGAGTACGGGCCGGCTCAGACGAACTCGACGTCCGTCCGCTGCGCGCCCTCGCCGAACAGCCAGGTGGCGTGCTCGACGGCGTACTCGTGGTGTTCGTCCTCGATGTAGCCGATCGCGTCCTCGACGACGACGGGACGGTAGTCGCGGAGGCCGGCGGAGCTAGCGGTGTGGAGCACGCAGACGTTCGCCAGCGTGCCACAGAGCAGCAGGTCGTCGATCGCGTGGGCGTCGAGGTACCCCTCGAGTTCGGTCTGGTAGAACGCGTCGTACGTGTGCTTCTCGACGACGTGGTCGTCCTCGCGGACGTCGAGGTCCTCGTGGAGTTCGGCGTCCCACGTCCCCTCGACGACGTGCTCGCCCCAGCGCTCGAACTCGTCGTAGTAGTGGTTCCCCTCGAACTGCTCGGGCGGGTGGACGTCACGCGTGTAGACGACGCTCGCACCGGCGTCCCGCACACGCGAGACGAGGTCGGTGACCGGGTCGAGGGCGTCCTCGCTGGCGGGCGCGTAGAGGCTGCCGTCCGGGTGACAGAAGCCGTTCTGCATGTCCACGACGACGACTGCAGTGGTGTCTGGGTCGAGGTTCATGTTCGAGCCTACGTCGTGCCCGCCAAAAAACGGTGTGCGAGTGGCCCACGTGGGAACCCAGTGGTCACGAGTCCGGTTACGTGACGTACTCCTTGACGCTCCACGCGCCACCGCTGGCCATCGCCGCGGCGAGCACGCCGAACACCACGCTGTTGATCAGCGCCTGCCCCGTGTCCAGCGAGAAGCCACTCTGGTTCTCGAAGGTCGGCATCTGCTGGGCGGCGAGGAACTCCGCGAAGAAGACGAGTGCGACGGTCCCGACGAGTGCGCCGGCGCCCGCCGCGACCATCGCCTTCCGGGACCCGCCGCCGATGCGTGCGCCGACGAGCAGTCCCGCGACGGCCGCGATACCGAACGCGACGAACGGCGCGTTCTGGAACACGGAGTTCACGAGGTTCGCCGTGTACTGCTTGTCCTGGTAGGCCCGTTCCTCGGCAGAGAGGTCCTGCTGGAAGCCGTCCTGCGTGAGTTCCATCCCGCCGACCGACCCCATCAGGAACACCAGCAGTCCGAGTGCGACGCCGACGACGGCCATCGTGACGGCGATGGCCTTGACGTGTTCTTTCGTCTCCGGTTCCTCGAGCAGGTCGGTCACCGACTTCGAGCCGTGCCGTGGCTGCTGCGGTTCGTTCGGCGACGATCGAACGCCCCCTTCGTTGCCATTCCCTGACATACAGGCCACGATTCGAGTGGGGGTACTTAATCCCTCGCGTCATCTCGGCTCTGCGTCTCACACCGACTGCGACCGTGCGCAGCCTTTTACCCCCCGAGACCCACAGTTTTGGTAATGGCACGCCGCACTCTGGCCGTCGGACTGGTTCTCCTCGTGGTACTCGCGGGCTGTCAGTCGGTGTCGTTCTCCGGCGACACCACGGAACCGGAGACCACCCAGCCGACCACCACCGCGACCAACACGACCAGCGAGTCGGAGTTCGACTTCGCGGACCCCGACTCGGACGTACTGGGGTGGGAGAACGGCTACTGGTACAACGAATCGATACCGGTCGACGTTGGTGACGGGCTGAACGAGACCGAGCGCAACGCGACCGTCGACCGCGCGATGGCGCGCGTCGAGCAGATCCGGGGCATTGAGTTCGAGGAGCGAGTGCAGGTCGAGGTCATCTCCCGGGACACGTACCGCCAGGAGTACGCGGACTCCACCAACGCGACCGAGGCGCTGCGGACGTTCGACGACACGAAGTTCGAGGCGCTGTTCCTCGTCGGTGAGGACGAGAACTCCATCGACGTTCAGGAGTCCAACCGCGGCGAGAACGTCCTCGGGTTCTACACCCCGAAGGACGACCGCATCGTGATCATCTCCGAGTCGGAGACGCCGACCATCGAGGAGACCACGCTCGGCCACGAACTGGTCCACGCCCTCCAGTTCCGGAACTTCGACGCCAACTTCTCCTCGCAGACCCGTGACGCGTCGAACGCCCGTAACGGCCTCATCGAGGGCGAAGCGCGCTTCGTCGACAGACAGTACGGCGACAACTGCGGGACGAACTGGAGCTGTGTCTCCCCCGAGGCGGGTGGTGGTGGCGGCGGTGACCTCCACCTCGGCATCTACATCATGAAGTACTTCCCGTACAGCGACGGGCCGGGCTTCGTCGAGCACTTCTACGCCGAGGACGGCTGGTCGGGCGTCGCGGACCTCTACGAGGACCCCGCGGAGTCCTCCGAGCAGGTCGCCCTGCCCGAGAAGTACGGCTCCGACCGCCCCGGGAACCCCACGCTGCGGGACCGCTCGTCGGCCGACTGGGAGCGGGTCACCGTCGACGGCCGGGCGCCGTACGGCGAAGTCGGGGTCGGTGGACTCACGGCGATGTTCGCCTACCCCGCCTACCACGAGGACCGCCAGGGGTTCGTGCTCAGCCCCCAGGAGTTCCTGAACACCGACGGCGGGGCGGTCGACCGGAACGACCCGTTCAACTACACCACCACGCCCGTCGAGGGCTGGGACGGTGAGCGGATGTGGGTCTACGAGAACGGCGACGGCGAGACGGCGTACACGTGGCGCATCGCGTGGGACTCCGAGGCCGACGCCCGGGAGTTCGCCGAGACGTACCGCAGCCTCCTCGAGTACTGGGGCGCCGAACAGCGCGACGACGGCGTCTGGCGCATCCCCGAGGGCGAGAGCGAGTTCGCCGACGCGTTCCGCGTCACCGTCTCCGGCGATCGGGTCACCATCGTGAACGCGCCGACCGTCGACCAGCTGGGCGACGTCCACGCGAGACAGTAGGCGAGCCTTTTTCGCCCGGGGCGCAGTACCCCCAGCTATGTACACGCACAGGGAGGTCGCGTCGTGACCTTCGACATCGTCGGCGCCGACGCCATCGCCGACGGCCGCGCGACCGACGCCTACTTCGAACGGACGGAGGCCACCCTCGACCACGCCGGGAAGAACCCTCGCGTGGTCGCGGAGGTGACCGCAGACCAGTTCCCGACCGGCGAGTTCGAACTGTTCGCCGGCGCGAAGGACGCCGCCCACCTCCTCGAGGGACTCCCGGTGGACGTCGAGGCGCTCCCCGAGGGGACGCTGTTCGACGGCGGACCAGTGATGCGAATCGAGGGCCAGTACCGCGACTTCGCGCGCTACGAGACGTCGCTGCTGGGGTTCCTCTCGCACGCCTCCGGCGTCGCCACCGCCGCTCTCGAAGTCCGGCGCGCCGCTCCGGACTCGCAGGTGTTGAGCTTCGGCGCGCGCCACGTCCACCCCGCTATCGCCGCGATGGTCGAGCGCTCCGCGCTCGTCGGCGGCCTCGACGGCTTCTCGCACGTCGCTGCCGGGGACGTCCTCGGCCGGGAGGCCGGCGGCACGATGCCCCACTCGCTGCTCATCTGCTTCGGGCGCGGCAACCAGGAGGCGGCGTGGCGGGCCTTCGACGAGGCCGTCTCCCCGGATGTCCCGCGCGTCGCGCTCTGTGACACGTACTCCGACGAGAAGGACGAGGTGTTGCGGGCCGTCGACGAACTCGGCGAGAATCTCGACGCCGTCCGCCTCGATACCACCTCGTCGCGACGCGGGAACTTCCGGCACATCGTCCGGGAGATACAGTGGGAACTCGACGTCCGCGGCCGCGGCGACGTCGACGTCTTCCTCAGCGGTGGCCTCGGCCCGGAGGAACTCCGGGACCTGCGGGACGTCGCGGACGGCTTCGGCGTCGGCGGCCACGTGTCGAACGCCGACCCCGTGGACTTCGCACTCGACATCGTCGAACTCGACGGCGAACCCGCCGCCAAGCGGGGGAAGCTCTCCGGGAAGAAGGACGTCTACCGGACGCGGGACGGCGGCCACCACATCGCGCTCGCGGGTCGCCCCGGTCCGACGGACGGCTCGACGCTGATGGAACCGCTCGTCCGCGACGGCGAGATCGTCCAGGCGTTCGACGTGGACGCCGCTGCGGCGCGCGCGGTCGACGACGCAGAAACTGTCGACTTCTAGGCGGTCAGCTCTTCGACCGGCTCCTCGCTGTCCTCGTCGGTCTCCCGGAACACCTGGCCCTCGAACAGCGTCACCATCACGTCGTCGTCCTCCCACGCGCCGTTCGGCAGCCCGGCCTTCCGGCAGGTGCGGTCGAGGTACTCGAAGACGCTCCAGTCGTTCTCGACGGGGAGCGTCGGATACATCCAGCCGTGCTGGCCGTCGCCGTCGATGGCGACGCCGTGGACGCCGAGTTCGATGTCCTCGACCGGGTCGTCCGTCAGCACGAGGTTCGACACCGTGCAGACGGAGACGCGGAGGTTCGGGAGTTCGGCGGCCTCTACTTCTGAGCCACACGACGCCTCGCTGGCGGCCTTGATGGACGCCTCGACGATGGCGTGGCCGAGCTGCTGGGAGCCGTTCCCGAGTTCGCGCGCCGAGTCCTGGGCCCCGGCGCAGCCACGGAGGCGGCCACGACCCTGCGTCGACTCGAGGCGGACGAACGCACTCGTGCGGTTGTAGAACGCGTCCCGCATGCTGCCTGGCTGCTCTCGCTGTCCGTTCCGGACGAACGCCTCGACCGATTCTCGTGCTAGTTCGACGGTCCGAGCGCCATCCTCGAAGGAGAGTGTTACTGACTGGGCCTCGGCCATTATGCAACGTATTACGGTAAGGATTAACTTGAACTCTTCCCTTGTCAGTGACCCACGCGGACGGGTACGATTGTGCTACCCGGCGGTCCCTGCGCCGAAAGAGAACGCAGTACGGGGTGGCGAAAGTCCAGCTTACCGACCGCCCGGCGGGATGATTTCGGGTTAATTGACGTGAACGTTTCCCCGGGGCGTCGAACGGCACCTTCGACAGACCACGAACTCCCGGCGACCGAACCGCTTAACGCCGTCCCGCAGCTAGAGACAGTGGGCAGAGGGAGCCCGGCTCCCGTGCCGCGAGGCATGAGGAAAGTCCCCCCACCAGTCGGGCGGGCGGCCGGACGCAAGTCCGGGACGGGAGACCGTCGGCACTGGAACAGAGACGACACGTCCCTCCCCGACCGATGAGGCGTGCGACCCGACCCGGAAGGGAAGGAAGCTAACCCGCCTAGGGCGCGTGGTCGGCTGACGCCGACCACGTTAGGGGTTAACGGCGTAGCCGTGAACCCGAAGGGAGGGGACCGATGGAACGGCCAATCCCCGCCGGTGCAAGTCCGTGCGTGCGAGGTAGCCCGACCGACCCGAGAGGGGCCGCGCGGACGCTGAGCCGAATGCCGGGCCGAACAGAAGGGGGCTTACTCCCCTCAGCCACACTTCCACCGCCGAGCGACGCTCACCGACAGTATTCTGCGAAAAGACCGCCAGCGACCGCTATCGCGCCGTCGTTCCCGCGGTGTCCGCGGTCGCGATGGCCGACAGCGGCGACGCGCCGCCGACGATGGCGCCGGCGGTCAGCACCGCCGCCGACAGCGTCACGAAGTCCGAGCCCGGGTCGAGGCCAGCGAGCGCCGCGCCCGCGTCCACAATGAAGATGGTGATGAAGAAACTCACCACCGCGAGCACGAGCAGGAGTACGACCGCGATGATGCTACTTGCGAGCTGACCGAACGAATCGAGAAATCCCATTGTATCTACCCTCGAACGTTGCAAGCCACGCCACCCGGATAAAACGACGTGTGGTCGACACGAGAAATCGCTGCCCTCGCTCCGGACTGCGCGGGTCCCCACTCCGTTCGCTGGAGTTACGCGTCGGCGTCGAACCCGTCCTCCCACCGGAACGTCCCGTCGCGCTGCACCACTTCGCCGTCTACCTCCAGGAACGAGTCCTCGCTCACGTCCGTGATCATGTCCACGTGGACCGCGGAGTCGTTGGCCTCGTCCTCGTGGCCCTCCGGAAAGTTCGACCCGTACGCGCGGCCGAGCGCGAGGTGGATGGTGTCGCCCATCTTCTCGTCGAAGAGGATGGAGTCCGTGAACTGGTCGATGCCGCGGTTCATCCCGATGCCGAGTTCGCCGAGTCGCTTCGCGCCGTCGTCGGTGTCCAGGATGTCGCCGATCACGCTCTCGTTCTCGGCCGCCGAGTAGTCGACGACCTCGCCGTCCTCGAACGTCAGGTGGACGTCCTGGACGCGCTCGCCGCGGATGGTCATCGGCACGTCGAAGAACACCTCGCCCTCCGTGGCCGCAGGCGCGGTGAACACCTCACCGGAGGGGAGGTTGTGGGAGTCGTAGGCGACCGAGGCCGCGGAGTTCACCGCGACGCGGTTCTCGATGCTCATCGTGAGGTCGGTGTCCTCCTTGACGATGCGAACCTCGCTGCCCGCGTCGAGGACGTCCTTCATCTTCGCCATCTCGTCGGCGAGGGACTCCCAATCGCGGAGGATGGCGTCGTAAGCGAACTCCCGGTACTCCTCGTAGGACATGTTCGCCTGCTGGGCGAGCGACCGCGTCGGGTGGACGGTGCCCACCCAGTCGGTGTCCATGTACGCCTCCCGGATGCCCTGACGGGCCTTCGACTGGGCCTGCTGGACCTCCGGCGGGACGTCCGACCCCTCGCTCGCGTTCCGGCCGCCGCCGATGGAGAGCACGACGTCGGCGTTCTCCATGAGCGCGAGCACGTGGTCGGGGTCCTCCTCGAAGTCGCCGTCGTGGGCCAGCGCGTACGCGCGACCCACCTCGCCCGACGAGTAGGCGGTGTGGAGGTTCGCGCCGCGCTCGCCGACCTTCTCGGCTACGGCGACGGCGAGCTCGTGGGCGTCCGGGCCGACGTTCAGGACGACGTTGTCGCCCTCCTCGACGCGCGCGCTCCACTCTACCAGTACCTCGGCGTGTTCCTCGACGCGGGGGTCCATGTCTCACCGGTCGCACCTGCCCGGTCAAAAGGTGTCGGATGCCGGTCGGTTACGGGGGTTACTCGCCGCCGGTCACTCGTAGACGAGGACGGTGCCGAACGACGTCTCGACGACGGCGACCTCCTCGCCGGAGGCCGCGCGGTACTCCTCGTCGACGGTGAGCCACTCGCTGTCCAGGTCGAACGCCTGGCCGTCGGACTCGACGGTGACGGTGTCACCGGAGTGGATCTGGGCCTGTATCTCCGCGGGGTCGGCGGCGTCGAGGGCCGCCATCACGGCGCCCGCGTCGCTCCGGAACTCGGGGCCGATCTTCGAGTCGTCGCCGTCGACGTCGACGGGGACGAGTTCGATGTCCGGTCGGCCGGAGGCGAGTTTGATGGGGGCGTTGACCGTCTCGCTGAGGTCGTACGTGTCGAGGTGGTTGTCGTCGCCGTCGAAGTACAGTTCGACGCGGTCGAGGTCGGCGTTCAGCGGCATCCCCTGCTCGGACTTCCAGGCGCGGATCTCGCTGGCGGTCTCCGCGATGCGGCGACCCGCGACCTCCGCGTCCTCGTCGAGCAGGTCGACGTCCGGCCAGTCGGCCTGGTGGACGCTCCCCTCGGTCCCGGGGAGGGACCGCCAGATCTCCTCGGTGGCGTGGGGGCTGAACGGCGAGAGCAGCCGCACGACTGCGGTGACGGCTGTGTAGAGGGTCTTTTCGGCGGCGTCGCGCTCGCCCGGCCGGCCGTTGTACAGCCGCCCCTTCACGAGTTCGACGTAGTCGTCGGCGAGGTCCTCCCAGACGAACTCCCGGAGGCGGCGGAGCGCGGCGTCGAAGCGGTAGTTCTCCATCTCGCGCTCCACGTCGTCGCTCACGCGCGTCAGCTCCGAGAGCAGCCAGCGGTCGGCGTCGCGGTAGGCGGGGTCCGCGATGTCGGGGGTGCCCTCGTCGAAGTGGCTCTCGGCGAACTTCACGATGTTCCACAGTTTGGTGAGGAACCGGGAGGCGGACTTGGCCTCCTTCCACTGGAACTGGACGTCGCTGCCGGGCTGGCCGCCCAGCGCCATCGCCTGGCGGAACGCGTCCGCGGAGTGCTCCTCGACGACCTCGCTGGGCGCGACGACGTTCCCGCGGGACTTGCTCATCTTGTTCCCGTCGGCGCCGAACACCATGCCGTTGATGAGCGCGTCCTCCCAGGGCTTCTCGTCGGTGAGCGCGCCCGTCCGGAGGAGCGTGTAGAACGCCCACGTCCGGATGATGTCGTGGCCCTGCGGGCGCAGTGAGACCGGTTCGAACTCGTCGAGGTCGATCTCCTCGGGCCACCCGGAGATGTGCAGTGGCGTGATCGAGGAGTCCATCCACGTGTCCATCACGTCGCGCTCGCCGGTCCACTCTGTCCCACCACACTCGGGACAGGCGCCGACGGCTGGCCCCTCCTCGGTCGGGTCGACGGGGGTCTTCTCCGGGCTGGCGATGTGCCAGTGGCCGCAGTCCGCACACTCCCACGCCGGGATCGGCGTGGCGAACACGCGTTGCCGGGAGACGACCCAGTCCCACTCCATGCCCTCCGTCCAGTCGACGAGGCGGTCGTGCATGTGGTCGGGGATCCAGTCGACCTCCGCGGCCTTCTCCAGGACGAGGTCCTGGTCGACCTCCACGAACCACTGCTCCTTCGAGAGGATCTCGATGGGCGTGTCGCAGCGCCAGCACGCGCCGACGCTCTGCTCGGTGGGTTCGGAGTCGCCGAGGTACCCCTCGTCGTCGAGGGCGTCGGCGATCTCGTCTTTCGCCTCGTCGATGCCGAGGCCCGCGAACTCGCCGGCCTGGTCGTTCAGGTGGCCGTCCTCGGTGAACACCGAGCGCAGGTCGAGGTCGTACTCCGCCCACCAGTCGACGTCCTGCTTGTCGCCGAACGTACAGATCATCACGGCGCCCGTCCCGAACTCGGGGTCGACGTCGGCGTCCGCAACGAGTTCGACCTCCTGGCCGAACAGCGGCACCTCGAAGGTGTCACCGACCCGGTCGGTGTAGCGTTCGTCGTCCGGACTGACGGCCATGCCGACACAGGCCGCGAGTAGTTCCGGGCGCGTGGTCGCGATTTCGATGTCGTCGTTGCCGACGCCGTCGAAGGTGACGTAGTACAGCGTCCCCTCGCGGTCGACGTTCTCGACCTCCGCGTCCGCGATGGCGGTCTCGCAGCGCGGACACCAGTTGACCGGGTGTTCGTCCCGGTAGACCATCTCCTGGTCTGCCATCCGGACGAACGACTCCTGGGTCTTCCCCCAGTACTCGGGGTCCATCGTCCGGAACTCGGCGTCCCAGTCCTGGGAGTAGCCGAGTTCGCGCATCGTCTCCTTCATCGCGGCGATCTGCTCGTCGGTGTGCTCGATGCACATCTCGCGGAACTCCTGTCTGGAGACGTCCGTGCGGTGGATGTCGTGGTTCTCCTCGACTTTCACCTCGGTCGGGAGGCCGTGGCAGTCCCACCCCTGCGGGAAGAGGACGGCGTCGCCCTGGAGGCGGTGGAACCGCGCGACGAAGTCCATGTAACACCAGCCGAGCGCGTTCCCGATGTGGAGGTTCCCCGTCGGGTACGGCGGCGGCGTGTCGACGATGTAGCTGGTGTCGGCGTCAGCGGGGTCGTACTCGTAGACGTTGCTGTCCTGCCACTCGTCCTGCCACTTCGGTTCGATACGGTCGGGGTCGTAGCTGTCCGGGAGTTCTGTCATAGCTGTCTGGGTCGTCGGTCGCCTGGCTGCGTGTGAGAGCCACGTCGCTCGCGAGAAAGGAGGTTACACACGTACTACGGCGGTACCGACGCTCATACTAGCCGAGAGCGGCGGGCCGCTGATAAAGGTTCCCGTCCCGGGGCGCGTCGCCCGCCCGAGACTGCCGCTACGCCGGGGGTGTGCTACCCATCCACGTTTTAGGCCTGCCGAAAAATCGACGCACTTTTGTTCTTTAGGTTGGCCTAAACGAGTATGCGACGACGCAGGTTCATCAAGACGACCGGTGCTGCGACGGTCGCCGGACTGCTCGCGGGTTGTGCCAGCCCCGTGGAGGGCGGCGACGGGAACAACTCCGAATCTGACTCCTACACCGTCTCCATGACGCCCGTCGGCGAAGTCACGTTCGACGGCGTCCCGGAGACGGCCGCCGTCTACATGCCCGGCTACGCCGACATGGCTGTCGCGCTCGGCCACGGCGACGCCGTCGCGTCCGTCGGCCAGAAGGGCCGGTTCAACACCAACTACTACGACGAACTCGACGGCGTCGACGTCGACGAGTCTGGGATGGTCGACCTCGTCGAGAGCGGCGTCACCCGCGAGACGCTGCTCTCCCTCGACGCCGACGTCCACCTGATCGACCCGAACTGGCTGCTCAACGTCTTCGACAGCGTCGACCAGGACGACGTCGACGTCCTCGAGGAGCGCAACGGCCCGTTCTTCGGCAACACCATCTTCCGGCGCACCGACGAGTGGCACGACTACGACTACTACACCCTCTACGGCGCCTTCGAGAAGGTCTCCGAGGTCTTCCGAGAGACCGAGCGCTTCGAGGCGTTCCAGTCGTTCCACGACGACTTCGTCGCCGGTCTCGACGCCGACCTCCCGAGCGAGGGGCCCCGCGCCGCGCTCGTCTGGGGCGGGGAGGACGAACCGTCGTCGTTCTCGCCGTACCACCTCAGCGGCCAGGGGTCGAACAAGAAACCGTTCCACGACCTCGGCGTCCGGGACGCCCTGAAGGAGGCCGGCGTGGGCGCGCTCTCGACGGGCAACCGCTCGAAGGTCGACTACGAGACGCTGCTCGACGTCGACCCCGAGGTGCTGTTCGTGCGCGGGCACGAGGACAAGACCAGCGACGAGTTCGAGGACACCGTCGTCTCGTTCATGCAGGACCACGACACCGCCAGCCGCATCACCGCCGTCGAGAACGGCGACGTGTTCCGTGGCGGCCCCATCTACCTCGGCCCCATCGAACACCTCTTCGTCACCGAACGCTTCGCTACCGACCTCTACCCCGACAGCTTCGAGGGCGACCTCTTCGACCGCGATGAACTCGCCAGTATCGTCACCTCGTAACCCGGCCACCCACATGTCACGACGCCACCGCCTCCGAGACACCCTCGTCCCAGAGTTCGACGCCACGCTCGCCTCGATCGTCGTCGGGAGCGTCCTGCTCGTGGCCGTCGCCAGCGTCCTCCAGGTGCGCTACGGCACCTACGAGATGCCACTCGAGACGGCCGTCCGCGCGCTGCTCGACCGGGCCGTCTGGACGGACCTCCACGTCCTCGCGACGCTGGTGCTCGGCGAGGACGCCGCGCGCACGGTCGGCCTCTACAGCGACCTCCGCCACCTCACCGACCCCACCATCGTCGTCTGGACGGTCCGCCTGCCCCGTGTCGTCGTCGCCGCGTTCGTCGGCCTCAACCTCGCCGTCTCCGGCGCCGTCTTCCAGGCCATCACGCGCAACGAACTCGCCAGCCCGTACATCCTCGGCGTCTCCTCGGGGGCCGGCCTCGCCGTCGTCTTCACGCTCGTCTTCTCCGTCGGCGCGTACCTGCTCCCGCTGGCCGCCGTCGCCGGCGGCACCGCCGCGTTCCTGCTCGTCTACGCCGTCGCGTGGCGCGGCGGCACCACCCCCGTGCGCCTCGTCCTCGCGGGCGTGGTCGTCGGCACCATCTTCAACAGCCTCCAGACCGGGCTGTTCTACTTCATCGACAGCAACGGCGTGATGCGCCTCGCGGTCGCGTGGCTCGCGGGGTCGCTGACCGGGGTCGACTGGACGGAGGTCCGCACCGTCGCCGTCCCCACCCTCGTCGTCGTGCCCGCCGCGCTCGTGAGCGCGCGGCAACTGGACGTCCTCCTGCTCGGCGAGCGCACCGCGCGCTCGCTTGGGATGCCCGTCGAACGGATGCGCTTCCTGCTGTCGGCGCTCGCTATCGTCGCGGCGTCTGCGGCCGTCGCCGTCGCGGGCCTCGTCGGCTTCGTGGGGCTCGTCGTCCCCCACGCCGTGCGCACGCTCGTCGGCAGCGACTACCGGCGGCTGATGGTCGGCTGTCTGTTCGCCGGCCCGGCGCTCGTGGTCGTCGCCGACGTCGTCGGCCGCCTGGCGCTCGGCGGGACGCAGGTCCCGGTCGGCGTCGTCACCGGCCTCATCGGCGGCCCGTACTTCCTGCTGTTGCTGCGGCGCACCGACTCGTTCACGGAGTTCTGACCAATGCCAGACATCCCACTCGTCTCGACCGGCGCGGAATCGACGACCGAATTCGACCGCGAGGAGCCGGTCGACGACGCCGCGCTGCTCGCCTCCGAGATCGAATTCGGCTACGGCGACGGCACCGTCGTCGACTGCGAGGACCTCGTCGTCCCCGCCGGCGAGGTCACCGCGCTCGTCGGACCGAATGGCTCCGGGAAGTCGACGCTGCTGAAGGGGCTCTCCGCGGAACTCGACCCCGCGGCGGGCATCGTCCTGCTGAACGGTCGCGCCGTCCAGGAGCGCTCCCCGAAGGAACTCGCTCGCGAACTCGGCCTCCTCGACCAGGAGAACGACGCGCCCGGCGGTCTCACGGTCGCCGACCTCGTCACGCACGGCCGCTACCCACACCGCGGCTTCCTCGATCCGATCACCGACGCGGACCGGGCGGCAATCGACCGCGCCATCGACCTGGCGGGCGTCGACCACCTCCGCGACACGCCGCTCTCGCGGCTCTCCGGCGGGCAGAAGCAGCTCGCGTTCGTCGCGATGACGCTCGCCCAGGACACCGACGTCCTGCTGCTGGACGAACCCACGACGTACCTCGACCTCCACCACCAGCTCCGCGTGATGGAGGTCGTCCGCACGCTCAACGAGGAACGCGACGTCACGGTCTGTGTGGTCCTCCACGACCTCCAGCAGGCGGCGCGGTTCGCCGACTACCTGGTCGCGCTCCACAACGGCAGCGTCTACGACTGGGGGCCGCCCCAGGACGTCGTCACCGAACGGCTGCTCGCGGACGTCTTCGACGTCGACGCCGCCGTCAGCTACGACGACGAACCGCGCATCGTGCCGCGGCGCGCCATCGACTGACCGTCGCCTCGGGTAGCCGCGACCGTAACCGACTTCGGCGACGCCCCTGTTTCGAATCGTAATGGGAGCGACGGAGGACAGCGTCTTCGACCAGTACAGGGACCGCGTCGAGCGCCCGCTCGGCAGGCTGTTCCGCGAGTACGGCGTCCCCGAGTGGGAGTACTTCGCGCTCGGGATGGTGGCGAACGTGATCGCGCGGGTCGCCAGCCTCCTGCCGCCGGTCGTGCTCGGCGCCGCCATCGACAGCGTGTTCACCGGGGACTCCCCGTACGACCTGCCGCTCGCGCCCGCGGGCTGGTTCCCGACGACGGACGCCGCGCAGTTCGAACTGTCGGCGTTGCTCATCGCGGGGTCGTTCGTCGTCACCGCCGTCTTCACCTACGCCTACGGCGTCGCCGCGAACCTCTTCGCCCACCGCGTGATGCACGAGGTGCGCACCGACTCCTTCGAGAAGATGCAGAACCTCGACATGACGTTCTTCGACGACAAGCAGACCGGCGAGGTGATGTCGGTGTTGAACAACGACGCCTCCAACCTCGAGGTGTTCCTCGACAACGCGCTCCAGAACTCCGCGCGCCTCGTCGTGATGCTCGCTGGCATCACCGCCATCCTGCTGTACGAGAACGCACAGCTGGCGGTCGTCACGCTCACCGCCATCCCGCTGATGGTCGTGCTCACGTCGTGGTTCATGAAGCGCGCCGAACCCCGGTACGAGCGCCAGCGCGCCGCCGTCGGCAACCTCAACACGCGCCTGGAGAACAGCCTCGCGGGCGTCGAACTCGTGAAGACCAGCGCCGCCGAGGAGTACGAGACAGAGCGCGTCACGGACGCCTCCTACCGGTTCTTCCAGGACACGATGGACGTCCTCCGGTTGAGCTACGTCTACCGCCCGGGGATGGAACTCCTGGCCGGTATCTCCTTCGCGGTGACGTTCGGCGTCGGCGGTTACTGGCTGCTGTACGGCGCGCCCGCCCCGCTCACCGGGACGCTCTCGCCGGGCGCGTTCGTCACGTTCATCTTCCTCACGCAGCGGTTCGTCACGCCGCTCGCGGAGGTGTCGAACATCGTCGACCAGTACGAGAACGCGAAGGCCTCCTCGGCCCGCGTCTTCGGCCTGATGGACGTGCCCGCGAGCGTCACCACCGCACCCGACGCCACCGAACTCGCGGACGTCGCGGGCCGCGTCGAGTACGACCACGTCACCTTCGGCTACGGGGACGACGAGGACGTGATCCGGGACGTCTCCTTCGACGCCGACCCCGGGGACACCGTCGCGCTCGTCGGCCCGACGGGTGCCGGGAAGTCGACGCTCTGCAAACTCCTGCTCCGGATGTACGACGTGGACGACGGCGCGATTCGCGTCGACGGCCACGACGTCCGCGACGTCACGCTCGACAGCCTCCGCGAGCACATCGGCTACGTCAGCCAGGACACGTTCCTCTTCGACGGCACCATCGCGGAGAACGTGAAGTACGGCCGCTTCGACGCCGACCGGGACGCGGTCGTCGCGGCCGCGGAGGCCGCCGACGCCCACGAGTTCATCGAGGACCTCCCGGACGGCTACGACACCGAGGTGGGTGAACGCGGCGTCAAACTCTCGGGCGGCCAGCGCCAGCGAATCTCCATCGCCCGCGCGGTGCTCCAGGACCCCGAGATCCTGGTCTTCGACGAGGCCACCAGCGACGTCGACACGGAGACCGAACTGCGCATCCAGGAGAGCCTCGACGAACTCGCCGCCGACCGCACCGCCGTCGTCATCGCCCACCGACTCTCCACGGTCCGGGACGCCGACCGCATCCTCGTCGTCGAAGGTGGGGAAGTCGTCGAACGGGGCACCCACGACGAACTGCTCGATTCGGGCGGTCGCTACGCCGACCTGTGGGGCGTGCAGGCAGGCACACTCGACCGCTGACGGGTGTTCCGGGTCGTATCGGGTTTGCGACGGGTCGTGGTACCGCGACCCTCGGAAGCGTTATCCCTGGAACGGCCCTACGATAGGTTGTAATGGCAGAAGGCAAGGTTGACTTCTTCAACGACACTGGCGGCTACGGTTTCATTTCGACTGACGACGACGACGTCGACGACGACGAAGACGTGTTCTTCCACATGGAGGACGTTGGCGGTCCGGACCTCGAAGAGGGTCAGGAGGTCGAGTTCGACATCGAATCGTCCCCGAAGGGACCGCGCGCGACGAACCTCGTTCGTAACTAATCGGATTTCCCCCGTCGCCTAGCGACGGACATATCTCCGTTCTTTCACAGTAACAGCCCCGTAGCACTCGCTACAGCTGTTCACTGCACCCACGACTGCTCCGAGCGACAGCACCGCAGGATTCGCCCGGCGGACAGCACTCGTTGGCGGGTCACTCCGCTCACGGCTGGCGCCGTTCGCCTCTCGTGGCCTCCCGTCGGTCGGCCACGCGCTCCGAACCACACAACCGCAACCACTACCTACTGCGCCCGGCAGTTCACGGTATGGAACTGGGAGTCGTCGGCCTCGGCCGCATGGGACGCATCGTCGTCGACCGGTGTCTCGACGCCGGCCACGACGTGGTCGCCTTCGACATCGACGCGGACGCCCGCGCGGACGCCGCGAGCGCCGGCGCGACAACCGTGGACTCGCTGGCCGGGCTCGCCGACGAACTCGGCGACGAGAAGCGCATCTGGCTGATGGTCCCGGCGGGCGACCCCGTCGACGCCGCGCTGGAGGAACTCGCGCCGGAACTCGAGAGCGACGACGTCGTCGTCGACGGCGGGAACAGCCACTTCGAGGACTCCACGCGTCGCGCCGCATCCCACGAGTTCGCCTACCTCGACTGTGGCACCTCCGGCGGCCCGGCGGGCGCGGACCTCGGGTTCTCGCTGATGGTCGGCGGCCCCGAGTGGGCCTACGACGAACTCGTCCCCGTCTTCGACGCCGTCGCCACCGGCCCCGAGGGCCACGACCGCATGGGGCCGGCCGGCTCTGGCCACTACGTGAAGATGGTCCACAACGGCGTCGAGTACGCGCTCATGCAGACGTACGGCGAAGGGTTCGAACTGCTCCACGAGGGCCGTTACGACCTCGACCTCGAGGCCGTCGCGCGGACCTGGAACAACGGCGCCGTCATCCGGTCGTGGCTCCTCGAACTCTGTGAGGAGGCGTTCCGCGAGGAGGGCGGTGACCTCGGCGACGTCGCCGACCACGTCGCCGGCGGGTCGACGGGCACGTGGACGGTCCAGGAGGGCCTCGAACAGGAGGTCCCGCTCCCGCTCATCTACCAGGCGCTGTCTGAGCGCTTCGGGTCGCGTGCGCCCGAGGAGGGCCGGTTCTCGCGGCGGCTCGCGAACCGGCTGCGGTACGGGTTCGGGAGGCACGAAGTGGAACGCCGAGACTGACGATAGACAAGGCGGCTACCGCTCGTACTCGATTTCCTCGGCGACCTTCTCCGCGACGTCCTCGCCGCACTCCTCGCTCACGACGTGGAGCGCGAGGTCGATGCCCGACGTGACGCCGCCGGCGGTGAGCACGTCGCCGTCGTCGACGAACCGTTCGTCCCGGACCGTCACGTCGTACGTCGCGAGATCGTCCTTTGCCGACTCGTGAGTGGTCGCGGGCCGCCCCTCTAGCAGTCCCGCCTCGGCGGCGAGCATCGCACCCGTACAGACGGTGGCGATTCGAGCGCCCGCGTCGTGGAGCGTGCCGAGTCGCTCCGGGAACGTGCCGTCCTGGACCTCGGCCCACGCCCCGTGCTCTCCTCGATCGTTCCACCCGCCGCCAGGGACGAGCACGAGGTCGGGCGTGCCCAGCAGCACGTCGTCGGGTTCCACGCGGAGGCCGTGGCTGGCAGTCACCTGCTCGCTCGGCACGAGCGTCCGTAGCGACGCGTCGACGTCGCCGCCGAACTCGGCGGCGGTCCGGAACACCTCGTAGGGAGCGACGGCGTCGAGTTCGTCGAAGCCCTCGTACAGCAGGATCGCGACGTCCATGCGAACGCGTTCGACACGCCCCCACAAAACTCGCCCGAAGGCGCCGTAGCGCAATCACAATACTGTTAAACACCGCTTCCGTACCGCCGAACATGGTTGACACACTGGGGCTGGCCCTCGGGCTGGGGACGGCGCTCACGCTCGTCGTGCTCCACTTCTTCAAGGGCACGTCGAAGCCCATCCCGGAGGACATCGCACAGGAGGTCCTCGAACGGCGCGCCTCCACCGTCCCGGAGACCGACTTCCCGGAGCCGTACAACCGCTCCATCGGCGGCGGTGGCGGTGCGGGCGCGGTCGCTGGCGCCGGCGCGGAGGGCGAACTCGAGGAGACCGAGGAGGAAGACGCGGGCTTCGACCCGGCGTCCATCGCCGAGGACGAAGTCGAGTACTACGAGATCGAGTTCGCCAAGGAGGGCGAGACCATCGAGGTCGCGAACAACGAGAACCTCCTCGAGGCCGGCGAGGACGAGGGCTGGGACCTCCCGTACGCCTGCCGGGAGGGCCAGTGTCTCTCCTGTGGTGGCCGCGTCGCCAGCGGCGAGGACGCCAGCGAGTACATCCGCCACTCCAACAACGAGACGCTCGGCGACGACGAGATCGAGAAGGGGTACATGCTCACCTGCACCGCGTACCCGACCGCCGCGTTCTCACTCGAGACCGACGAGACGCCGTAACCGGCAACCCACGCAGTTTGCCGCCTAACTCGAAGTCGGAGTTTTCAAATCCTCCCGCCGTCTGAGCGCCTCTAGTGACCGACTCCCGCTCGAAATCCTCCATCACCGACGGTGACCTCCTCGGGCCCATGGTCCGGCTCGCGTGGCCCATCGTCGTGATCCAGCTCCTCCAGGTTGCGTACAACCTCGCGGACACGTTCTGGCTCGGCCAGCTCTCGGGCAACGCCGTCGCCGCCATCAGCATCGCGTTCCCGCTCGTCTTCTTCCTCATCTCCGTCGGCGGCGGGTTCACCACCTCCGGGTCCATCCTCGTCGCACAGTACACGGGCGCCGACAGCGAGACCTCCGCCGGGAAGGTCGCCGCCCAGACGCTCGGCTTCGTCGTCACCATCTCGACGCTGCTCGGCCTCGTCGGCCACTTCGTCACCGGCGACATGCTCGCGCTCCTCCCCGCGGACGAGGAGACCGCACGCGTCGTCATCCCGATGGCGGCCGACTACATGCGCGTGTTCTTCCTCGGGATGCCCGCGCTGTTCGGCTTCTTCGTCTTCTCCTCGCTGATGCGCGGCTACGGCAACACGCGCACGCCGATGATCGTCATGCTCGTCAGCGTCGTCGTGAACGTGGTCCTCGACCCCATCCTCATCTTCGGGTTCGCGGACAACCCGCTGTTCTCGATGCTCGGCGCCGGCGGCCTCGAGTCCTCGCTGTACGCAGCGAGTGGCTTCGGCGGCATGGGTATCGAGGGCGCCGCCATCGCGACCATCTTCTCGCGCTCGGTCGCCGCCGTCCTCGGCATCTACGTCCTCTTCTTCACGACCGCCGGCCCCGTCATCGAACTCGCTCACTTCGTCCCTGACCTCTCGATGGTGTCGAAGATCGTTCGCGTCGGCACGCCCAGCGCCGCCGAGCAGTCCACCACGGCGCTCGCGATGATCACGCTCACCGCGATGGTCGCCTCGTTCCCGCCGGCTGTCGTCGGCGCATTCGGCCTCGGTAACCGCCTCATCTCGCTCGTGTTCCTGCCCGCGATGGGGCTCGGCCGCGCCACCAACACGATGGTGGGCCAGAACCTCGGCGCCGAACAGACCGAGCGCGCCGAACGCGCCGTCTGGCTCGCCGCGAAGTTCGCCGCCGCGGTCCTCTTCGGCATCGCCGTCGTCGCCGCCATCTTCCCCCGGCCGATCGTCGCGGTGTTCCTCGGCCCGAACACGGAACACGCCGCCGCGATCATCGAGTACGGCAGCACCTACGTGCGGATCCGTGCCGTCGAGTTCGTCTTCATCGGCGTCCTCCAGGTATTGCTCGGCGCGTTCCGCGGTGCCGGCAACACCAAGATCGCGATGGCCATCTCGATGGTGACGCTGTGGCTCGGCCGCGTCCCCACCGTCTACTTCTTCGCGTTCACCCTCGGCTGGGGCGCCACGGGAATCTGGGTCGGGATGGCCCTCGGGAACATCGTCGGCGCCGCCGTCGCCGCGCTCTGGTTCACCCGCGGCACATGGAAGAAGTCTCTCGTCGACACCTCGCCCGACCCGGTCTGACCACCCCGACTCACAATCGTTATACGGTCGCTCGCACTACGTGGCCCCGAGGGCGCGTAGCTCAGCGGACAGAGCACTTGGTTCCGGACCAAGATGTCGAGGGTTCAAATCCCTTCGCGCCCGCTTCTGCGACGAACGCACGAACAGAGACGCCCTCGTTCACGTCAGAGAACGGCCGAAACAGAAGCCTGAAGTACAGTCGCCGATTGGAATCGTGTGCGGGCTCGTAGATCAGCGGTAGATCGCTTCCTTCGCAAGGAAGAGGCCCTGGGTTCAAATCCCAGCGAGTCCATGGTTCTCCGAATCCTACGCGGCGAGCGGCGGCTACGGCGTCGTGAACGTGAACGTGTCGCGGGCGCCCGTGGGGTTGACGACGACGCGGGTGTGCGCGCCGTCGGCGAGCGTGACGTTCACGCGGACGCGCAGGAGCCCCCCGGGCCGCCACTGGTCGTCGTCGAGGACGGTCGTCCGGACGTCGGACTCGTGGTGGCCGTTCACGAGGACGGTGACGCCACTGGGGGTTCCGGGGAGGGTGCTGGCGCCGACGTTCTTCACGTAGAGCGTGAGCGTGTCGGTGTCGTTGTCGTACACCGCGGCCGGGCTGTCGGGGTCGCTGACGATGACGATCTCGGCGTCGGTCTGGGCGCTCTCGACGTCGCTGCGCTCCTCGATGGCGTTGCCGAGACGGCTCGCGCTCTCGGTCATGGTGCCCGCGAGCACCGCGGCGACGAGGATGGCAGCGATGAACAGCACGAGGTGTGCGGACGACACCGAGGCCATCAGGCCCACCTCGTGGTCGGAGCGCGCGCCATTGTCGTACGCTTCCGCGGGAGACGTTTCAATGTTCGTTCCGTCGGTCGGGACACGAGGCCCCTCGATAGCACGTGTCAAGATTTATGGTGGTGGGGCGAAACGTGATTGCAAGCAGTCATGCGAGGGGAGGGAATCGAGGGGGAGTCGACGCACGTTCTCGTCGCGGGGACCGGGGATTCGGTCGCGACACCGGCCGTTACGGACGAGTGTAGCGTGCTCGGCGTGACGTACGAGACGGACGCGGAGACGTGGCTCGGGCGCTGGGCCGGGGACGTCGAACGGGCGGCGGTCGTGAGCGTCGGGGAGCGCTCGCGGTCCGCGGCGAGTACGAGCGCCAGTGGGCGCCCGCTCACCGCGGTGACGGGTATCGTCGAGACAGTCCCCGACGAGACCGACGTGGGGACCGTCGGGTCGCTCGTCCACGACTACCTGTCGGCGTGGGCGGACGACGGCGAGACAACGGTGTTCGTGGACGACCTGGCGGCCGTCATCGACCGCACGTCCACGGAGACGGCGTTCCGGTTCGTCCACGCCGTCCTGTCGTGTGCGGACGCGACGGGTGCGCGGGTGGTCGTGACCCTCGACCCCGACGCGTACCCGCCACACGTCGTCGGGACGTTCGCCGAACTGTTCGACGACGTGCGACGCTAGAGCCAGTTCTCCCGGCGGAAGTAGCCGACGAGTATCGCCGCCATCAGCGCCATGCCGAGCATCACCGCTGGGTAGCCGAACTCCCAGCCGAGTTCGGGCATGCTCGTCGGGGTCCCCTCGAAGTTCATCCCGTAGATGCCGGCGACGAACGTCAACGGCAGGATGATGGTCGCGACGACGGTGAGCGTCTTCATCACCTCGTTGGTGGACATCGACAGCGCGTTCAGGTAGATGTCCCGCGCGCCGTTCGTGAGGTCGCGGTACGTCTCCGCGAGGTCGACGAGCTGGACCAGGTGGTCGTAGACGTCCCGGTAGAACTTCTCGGTGTTCTCCTCGATCTGTTCGGGGTCGCCACGGGCGAGCGCACCGACCGCGTCCCGGGTTGGCCACAGCAGGCGCCGCACCGACAGCAGGTCCCGTCGGAGGCTGTTGATGCGTTCGAGGACGTCGTCGCCGGTGGCGTCCATCACGTCGTTCTCGACGGCCTCGATGTCGTCCTCGATCTCGTCGAGGATCTCGTAGTAGTCGTCGACGATGCGGTCGATGCCGCGGTAGGCGGTGAAGTCCGGGCCGAAGGACAGCAGCCGGGGGTCGTCGCGGTCGACGCGCTCCCAGACGGCGTCGAGGGCGGGCAGGCGCTCGGGTTCGATGGTCACCAGCCAGTCGTCGCCGAGGAAGAAGGCGATCTGCTGGTCGCGGAGTTCGTCGGCGAACGCGACGTCGCCGCGGCGCAGCGTCGCGGCCTTCAGGAGGACGAACGTGTGGCCGTCGAACTCCTCGACCTTCGGCCGGACGTCCCCGAAGACGTCCTCTATCTCGAGGTGGTGGAGCCCGTAGCCGTCGGTGACGTCCCGGAGTTCCTCCTCCGCCGGGTCGACGACCCGGACCCACGTCGTGCCGGCCTCGTCCCGCGCCGCCGCCGCGTCGTCGTACTCGGCGTGGATCCCGTCCGCGTAGACGACGGTGTGGACGGTCACGTCGCTACCTCCGAGTTCCCGCCGATGCTCGCGAGCGTGACGCCGACGATGACGGCGGTCACGCTGAACGCGCGCCCGGGGTACGGAGTGGCGATTCCCAGGAGGTAGCCCGCGACACCCACTCCTGTGAGCCCCAGGCCGAACGCCCGCAGTCGATCCATACCCCTCCCTCTTCGCGGACCGTCAAAAAAGGCGACCCCGTGCTACTCGAGCCGTTCTTCCTGGTAGCTCCCGTCGTAGGCTCCCTCGTGTGCCGCCTCGGAGAGCACTAGCTGGGCGACGCGGGCGCCTCGCTCCAGTTCGACGTCGTGGTGGACCTCCAGCAGGCCCTCTCCCTTCCCCGTGTAGCCGGCGTCCCAGACGGCCGTGTTCAGCATGCAGGAGTTCCGCATGAGCGACGACCGCGGGTAGAGGAAGCCGACGTGGCCCTCGGGGATGGAGATGGTCTCGGCGTACTGGAGGATGTAGCCGCCCGGCGGGAGGTCGAAGGTGTCGTCGTCTCCCTCTGGCTGTCTGGCCTCCCGGTCGCCGATGGACTTCCCGTCCCGGCCGATGCGTCCGGCTTCGACCTGTTCGAGGACGGCCTCGACGGTCAGGTCCACGCCGTTGGGCTGTATCTGCGCCTCGTCGACAGGGTCGACGTGCTCGGCGACGAACGCTCCGCTCTTGAACATACGCTCACTGTACGTGCTGCCCGGTTAGCGGTTGCGTTGTGGGCCGAACGTGTGTCTCGTCCACACGCCTCAATTAAGGAATGAGGGGCTGTATTAGGCGAATCCCCGAATCCTGAAACACGCGGGATTTATAATCGTAGAAGGTCCATCTTCGCACGCTATGGGACAGACGCTCACGGAAAAAATTCTCGATGACCATCTCGTCGAGGGCGAACTGACGCCCGGCGAAGAAATCGGCATCGAGATCGATCAGACGCTCTCCCAGGACACCACTGGGACGATGGTCTGGCTGCAGTTCGAGGCGCTGGAGATGGACGAGGTCCAGACGGAGCTCGCGGCGCAGTACTGCGACCACCAGACGTACCAGTTCGACTTCAAGAACACCGACGACCACCGATTCCTGCGGTCTGCGGCCGGCACGTACGGCGCGTACTTCTCCCGACCGGGCAACGGCATCTGCCACAACGTCCACAAGGAGAACTTCGCGGCGCCCGGCAAGACCCTGCTCGGCTCGGACAGCCACACGCCGACGCCCGGCGGCCTCGGCCAGCTGGCGATCGGCGCGGGCGGCATCGACATCGCGGTCGCCATGGGTGGCGGCCCCTACTACGTCGAGATGCCCGATGTCGTCAACGTCCGTCTGGAGGGTGAGCTCCCCGAGTGGGCCACCGCGAAGGACGTCATCCTCGAGATGCTCCGTCGCCTCTCGGTGAAAGGCGGCGTCGGCAAGGTGCTGGAGTACACGGGGCCGGGCGTGGAGACGCTCTCGGTGCCCGAGCGCACCACCATCACGAACATGGGGACGGAACTCGGTGCGACCTCCTCCATCTTCCCGACCGACGAGACCACGAAGGAGTGGATGGCGAACTTCGACCGCGAGGACGAGTTCGTCGAGCTCACGCCGGACGAGGACGCCGAGTACGCCGACGAGATCGTCGTCGACCTCTCGGACCTCGAACCCCTCATCTCGACGCCGTCGATGCCCGACAACGTCGTTCCCGTCCGCGAGGTCGCGGGCGAGAAGGTCGAGCAGGTCGTCGTCGGCTCCTGTACGAACGGCGGCTACGAGGACATCCTCCCGGCCGCGAAGATGCTCGAGGGCCGGCAGATCAACCCCGGCACCGAGATGATCGTCGCGCCCGGCTCCAAGCAGGCCTCCGAGATGCTCGCCCGCCAGGGCTGGACCGCGGAGATGATGGCGGCCGGCGTCAACTTCTCCGAGGCGACGTGTGGCGCGTGTATCGGTATCGGTCACGTGCCCGCCTCCGACTCCGTCTCGCTGCGGACGTTCAACCGCAACTTCGAGGGTCGCTCCGGCATCGAGGACGACTCCGTCTACCTCTGCTCGCCGGAAGTCGCCGCCGCGGCCGCCCTCAAGGGCGAAATCGTCGACCCGCGTGACCTCGCCGACGAACTCGGCGACCTCGAGGACCCCGGCTTCGAGATGGGGACCACGTACACCGCGGGCTACGGCGAAGGCGACGCCGACATCATCACGCCCGAGGAGGCCATCGACGACGACCTCATCAAGGGCCCGAACATCTCCAGTGTGCCCGTGAAGGACCCCATCGACGCGGACGTCTCCGGTGAGACGCTCCTGAAGATGGGCGACAACATCACCACGGACCACATCATCCCGGCGACCTCCGACATCCTCAAGTTCCGCTCGAACATCGAGCGGCTCTCGGAGTTCACGCTCTCGCGCATCGACGACACGTTCGCCGAGCGCGCGAAGGCCACCGACAGCGGCGTCATCGTCGCCGGCGAGAACTACGGCCAGGGGTCGTCCCGCGAACACGCGGCGATGTGCCCGATGTTCCTCGGCGTCGAGGCGGTGCTCGCACAGAGCTTCGCCCGCATCCACAAGGCCAACCTGTTCAACTTCGGTCTCATCCCCCTCGCCATCGACGAGGAGACCTACGACCGCATCGAGCAGGGCGACGACATCGAGATCGTCGACGACGCCCGTGCGGGCGTCGAGTCCGGCCAGGAGGAGTTCACCATCCGCGTGAACGACGACTGGGAGGCGACCGCCCACCTCGACGCCTCCGAGCGCGAGCGGCGCACGCTCGCCGCCGGTGGCAAGCTCTCGCTGACGAAGCAGCGCCACGGCGAGGACAGCGGCGCGGCGCCCGCCGACGACTAACGCTCCGTTCTTTCTTTCTTTCGCCGCGACTCCCAGCCGCTGCCACAGACACTTTATCCGCGGTCCGCTTAGCGGGGAGCGTGACGACAGCTGAGTCCGCGGACGCCACGTCGTCGATCCGACAGGCGACCCGCGCGGACCTGCTGGAGGTGTTCCGCATCGAGCAGTCCGTGTTCCCCCAGCCGTGGCCGTACTCCGGGTTCGAGCGCCAGCTACAGACGCCGGGGTTCCTCGTCAGCGAAGCGAGCGGCGACGGGGAGCCACCAACCATCGTCGGCTACGTGGTCGCGGACACCGTCTCGAACCACGGCCGGCCGCTCGGCCATGTGAAGAACCTCGCCGTCCACCCCGAGCGACGCGGCGAGGGCATGGGGCAGGCGCTGCTGGAACGGGGGCTCGCGGTGCTCTCGTCGCTCGGCGTGGAGCGCGTGAAACTCGAGGTCCGGGAGAGCAACGAGGCGGCCCGCGGCCTCTACGAAAAGTACGGGTTCGAGTACCTGCGGACCATCTCGGCGTACTACGCCGACGGTGAGGACGCCCACGTGCTGGTGGCGGACGTCGGCGACCGTGACGCGTTTTAGGAGGTAGCCCCACGCTGTGGGTATGGGCTACGAGTGTCCGGTCTGTACCACCGAGGAGGCCGACGGCGAGCACCTGGCGAACCACCTGGCGTTCACGGCGCTCGTCCGCGGCGGCGAGCACGAGGCGTGGCTCGACGACCACGTTGCGGACTGGGCGGACCGCGACCCCGAATCGCTGGCGCCCGAGGTGACCCCGCACGCGACGGAGACGGAGACCGAGCCGTCGAGTGAACCACACGGCCACGACCACGAGATGCCGGCCGTCGAACGGACCGGGAACGCGAACGTGTCGGGGGATGCCGCGGAGATTCTCGAGGAGGCACAGCGGCTGACAGAGGAGATGCGTGGCGAGGACAGCGAGGACGAGCGAAGCGAGTCCTCGGAGTGAGTGAACGGTGAGCGAAGCGAACCGTGAGCCGTACGGACAACGATGCGGCTTGACCCGTCAGCGTCCGAAAGTGAGTAGGGCGTGGCGGACGCCTCCAGAACTATGACCGAGACACGCGGCCTGCTCGCGCCAGAGACGGCGGCCGAGGTCCGCGAGCGCTTCGAGGCGGTCGGGACGCCGGCACAGACGGTCACCCGCGAGATTGCACGCGCGATGGAGTTCCCGAAGGAGGAGTACGACGAGCGCGTCACCGGCGAGGTGGTGGCGACGGCCCGCGACGCGCTGTTCGCGTCGCTGCTCCGGGTCGAGGTGGGCGACCGCGAGGAGTTCGCGGACGCCAAACGCGACTACCCTGACGCGGAGGTCCTCGAGAACGGGAGCCCGGACGTCGACGGCGTCGCCTGGCACTACGTCCCGTTCGCGGACGTGCTGGTGGCGACGACGTTCCAGAACGAACCGGACGCCGCGGTGGCGACGCTGCGGCGCATCGCGTTCGGGAAGTTCTACCGCGACGTGCTGTAGTCCGCACAGCACTCCTCGAAGTCGGCGTCCGGCGCGCGGCACTCGCCCGTGCAGGGGTGGTCGATGTATTGTTTGAGCGCCATCGCCGTCTCCTCGGTGAGCGCCTGGCCGATCTGTTCGGCGTCGGCATCCGGGAGCTGGAGGTCGTCGGTCGCGAAGTTCTCCACGAGACAGCGCTTCCACATCAGTTCGCGGGTGACCGACTCGCCCGCTTCGGTGAGGGTCGCGCCCTCGTAGCGCTCGTAGTCGACGAGACCCTCCTTGGCGAGCATGCCGAGGCGTTCGGTGACGGTCGCGGGGTTGACGTCGAGGCGGTCGGCGACCTCGCCGGTCTTCGCCGGTCGGCCGGACGTCGCGCTGGCGAGCAGGATGGCACTCAGGTACCGTCCAGCGCTCTCCGTGACCTCTGCGCCACTCATCGCCTGAGTCTCCGCCACTCGGAGGGATAAGGCTGTTCCCCGCCGAGCCGTGGGACGTTTTGCGCCAGGTGCCCAACGGGACCCATGGACGACCACGAGTGGCCCGTGCTCGCCTCGGAGACGGAGTACGAGACCTGCTGGTACGACGGCGGTTACGACCGCGTCGAACAGCCCGACGGCACCGAGAAGACCTACTACTGGGCGTCGCTCCCGCCGGCCGTCGTGGTGGTGGCCGTCCACGACGGCGACGTGCTGTTCGTCGACCAGTACCGGCCGACCATCCGCGAGCAGTGCATCGAGTTGGTGGCAGGTGTAGTCGAAGAGTCCGAGGAGGAGACAGACGAGGCGTCACCCGAGGAGGGCCGGGAGTCCTACGTCGCGGCGGCCGCCCGCGAACTCCGGGAGGAGACCGGCTACGTGGCCGACGACGTCCACTTCCTCCAGGAGTTCTACGCGGCGACCGGCGTGCTCCGGCACAAGCGCGGCATCGTCTACGCGGAGGGGTTGACGGAGGTGGGCCAGGAACTGGACGACAACGAGTTCCTCACCGTCGAGCGCATCCCCGTCGAGGACGCGTTGCACGCGGCCCGCGAGCTACCGGCTAACGACGCGACCATCGAGGGGCTGTTGCTCGCGAAGGCGGACGGCTACCTGTAGCCCAGCGCGGCCGCGAGCATCGGGTCGCGGTGGTCGGGGTCGACGTCCGCCGCTTCGTCGTCTTCGAGGAGGTAGGTCGGTACGTAGCGCGTCTCCCGTTCCATGGTACTCTGTACCACGCCGACTGCCTTCGGTGTTACGGCGACCGAAAGCCGTAACGCCGCGGGCCACCACACTCGGGGCATGGACGGCGAGCTCTCCGTGGACGAACTCGAGGCACTCCTCGAAGACGGCGACGTTCGCGTCGTCGACATCCGCCGCCGCGCGGCGTTCGAGCGCGGTCACATCCCCGGCAGCGAGTGCATCCCGTTCCACGAACTCCCGCAGTCGGTGGACCGACTGGACGGCGCCGAACGCGTCGTCACCGTCTGCCCGCACGGCGAGTCCAGCGTGCAGGCCGCCCGCCTCGTCGCGTCCTACGAGGGGCTGGCCGACGACGCGCGCGTCGAGAGCCTGGCCGAGGGACTGGTCGGCTGGTCGGGCGACCTGGAGACGGCCGACGCCGACGGAGAGTCGACTCCCGACGCGCCCTTCTGAGAACGACGGTCCGACCGCTCGGCCGCGACGTACCGACGCGATTCCACAGAGAAGTGTGCCGCCGACGTGCGATTCAGGCGACGTTGAAGCCCTTGTCGCGGAGGAAGTCCTCCACGCGTCCCGAGTGGTTGCCCTGGAGTTCGATCTCGCCCTCCTCGACGGTGCCCCCGCAAGCGAACTTGCTCTTCAAGTCCGAGGACAGGCTGTCGAGGTCGACGTCCTTCGGATCGAATCCTTCGATCACGGTAACCTCCTTCCCGTAGCGGCGCTCGTCGATGCGGATTTTGATTTGCTGGGACTCTTTGGCGACGTCCTCGCAGACGCAGAGTTCCTCGGGCAACCCGCACGTCGAGCAGACTTCCGACATTACACGTGGGCGTACGAAATCCGTCTATTAAACACTATCGCCAGGGTGCGGGGAGGCGGCTGTATTCGGCTGCCAGCGACCGCGCGAGGCGTTTCGCCTCCGCGGCGTCCTCGCCGTCGACCCGGCCCGCGTAGCGAGCGCGTTCCCGCAGGTTCGCGACGCGTTCGGCGCGCTCGCCGGCGCGGACGTCGACGACGTACTCCCGGACCGTCTCCCCGGCGTTGCGCGGCCGGTAGCGCTTCCCGAGCACGTACTCCACGCGCTCGAAGGCAGCCTCGACCTCCTCGGCGGGGTCACCCGTGTCCGGGAGCCACCGCAGCCACAGCGCGCGGTACACCCGGTCGGCCAGCCCCGTGAACTGGAGGACCGCGGCCGCACCGAGGAGGAGGACGGCCCAGATGGCTAGCGTCGTCAGCGGCGGCAGCGTGGGACCGTCGTCGCCGCTCCCCGCTCCGCTACCGCCGTCCAGCGCCGGCGGCGCCGTGACGTTCGACACGTTCGAGCCGTTCCCCTGGGTGGCGCCGGACTGGAACGCCTGTGGGCCGTCTGGCGCCTGCAGGGGTTCGTCCGCCGACAGGTCGCTGCCGTTGTCCGTCGGCGTCTGTGTCGTGGTCGGCGTCCACGTGCCGTTCTCGCTCCCGGCGGCGTCGACGCCGTCGACGCCACTCTCGCGGGCCTCCTCGACGCGCTCGTCCTCCGCGGACGTGCGCTCGCTGGCGGGCGTCGGGTCGAACTGGATCCAGCCGCGGTCGGGGACGTACACCTCGACCCACGCGTGGGAGTCCACGCCGCGGACGACCCACTCGTCCTCGCCGACGCGCTGGCCCTCCGTGTAGCCGGTGACGAACCGGGCGGGGACGCCCTGGGAGCGCAACATCACGACCATCGAACTCGCGTAGTACGTGCAGTAGCCGACCTCCCGATCCAACACGAAGTCGTTGACGAGGTTCCCCCTGGAGCCCCGGGCGTCCAGGGAGTACTCCTTGTTCGCCTCCAGCCACTGCTCGATGGCCTCCGCCTGCCGGTAGTTCGACGCCTCGTCGCCCGTGATGCGGTCCGCGAGGTCGACGACGCGGTCGCTCGTGCTGTCCGGCAACTGGAGGTAGGTGTTCCGGACCCCCTCGGGCGCCTCGCCGGTCGCGTCCGCGAGTTCGGACTGGTCCGGGACGGGCGCCCGACTCGACACCCGGTAGCTGTCGCCCGGACCGAGCGTCGGCCCGGAGAGCAGCAGTCCGGACTCGGTGATCGTCGCGTCGACCCCGCTGACCGACTGGGGGACCGGTGCGGACGGCAGCAGGTCGAGCGTCCGCTCTGCCGTGATTCGCTGCTCGATGCGCTCCCCGGTCGGCGGGGGTGTCCCCTTGTCGGTACCGACGTCGCCGGTCTGCACCCAGCCGTTGCCCGTGAACCGGTCGTAGACGGCGGCGCGGTAGTACGATGGTTTCTCGGACTCGACGACGAACTGCACCTTCGGGTCGAGGCGGAGGCTCCCGCCGACGCCGACGTAGCCGTCCGCGCTCACGAGACTCCCCGCGGTCGCCGTCGTCGACGACGGGACGAGCGGCGTCCGGCCGCCCGGCACCGCCGTCACCGTCGCGGAGCCGACGATCATCAGCGCGAGCACTGCGGCCAGCACCTGCGTCTGCCGGGCGCTCGCGCCGTGTGCGGCGAGCGTACCGAAGCCGACCGCACCGGCCGCCGCGAGCACGCCGACGAGCGTGATCGTCGTGGTGCTGTCGCCGGTCAGCACGAAGAACCCGAGCGCGAGCGACGCGACGCCGGCCGCCCGGGCGTACTCGGTGCGGGCCGCGAAGTACGTCGCCAGGAACGTCGGTGCGGGAGCGACCGCGACGGCCCACACGCCCGCGGCGGGCATCCGCATCACGGAGTAGCCCGTGAGCAGCGCGACGGTGTCCTGGACCACCCGCGCCGGCGAGAGCACCGCGAAGTACGCCGGCGGCACCGCGAGCAGGTAGAACGCCAGGCCGCCGACGAGCAGCGTCGACGCGAGGGCGAAGGCGTACTTCGACGGGAGCGCACGCAGGACGCCGGCGAGCAGCACCGAGGCGGCGACCACGGCGAGGAACGTCGACGCGTCGCCGACCACCGTGACCACGTCGTACAGCACGGAGAGGTAGGCGCCCACGGTGATAGCGACGCACGCCGTCGCCGCGGCGCTGCGGACGGAGACGTCCGAGAGGTCCGGGTCGAACCCCCGGAGCCAAGCGGTGCTCACGCGGACACCTCCGGGGCCGCCGAGGTGCGGCCGCCGACGAACTCCTCGTAGCGGTGGTCGTCGTCGCCGACGGTGACCGAGACGTGTTCGCCGCTCTCAGGCGCGTGGACGACGATCTCGGCCTCGGTCTTGTGTCGCTGGCGGAGTTTCCCCCGTCCGAACGCCGCGAGGACGCCGAGCACGCGGCGGCGGTGCGGGTCGCCGTTCGCGGGGTCGAGGTTCCCGGTCGACGTGACGATGCCGACGCTGATGCCGGCGTCGAGCAGGTGGGCGGCGATGCTCGCGGCGGCCTCGGCGACGGAGTCCTCGCGGGGGCCGAGGGCCTCTGCCGCGATGGTGACGCGGTCGGTCGCCCCCTCCCCGGCGTACTCCGTGACCGCGAGACTGGTGGGGTGTTTCGCGCTCACCTTCCAGTTGACGTCCCGGAGCGGGTCGCCGCGCTCGTACTCGCGGACGCCCGCGAACTCCTCGCGCTCGTCGGTCATGCCGACGTAGCCGGTGAGCAGCGTCGCGGTGTCCGAGAGCGCGTGGACCCGCGGGAACACCGTGACGAGCTGTGCGTCCCCACCCCTGAACTCGACGGTCCAGAGACCGAACGGGTCGGTCGCCTCGACGAAACACGGCCCGACGGCGTGGACGCCGCGGGACGCGAGTTCGATCTCGTAGGTGAGCCGTCGGCCGTCGGTCTCCGTGGTGAGTCTGCTGTCGCCCCGGAGGCCGTCGCCGAGCGCGTCGGTGACGGTGGCCGGGTACGACCGGCCGGCGTCGACGGACAGCTCGACGCGACGGCGGTCGCCCTGGTGGCCTTCTCTGGGTGTGACGCGTTCGATCTCGGGTTCCTGGAACGACCACACGTACAGCCGCGTCGCGAGGAGGAGCGCGGCGGCCGGGACGACGACGGCGTTCAGGCTGCGACCGCCGAACGCGTAGCCGAAGGCGGCGCCGAGGAGGACTGCCGCGAGCACGGCCTGCCCGCGGCGGGTGAGTGCGGTCGCCATCTCACTCCGGATCGATGGTGTCCAGCGCTCGCTGGACGAGCGTGCGCGCGGGCTCTCCGCCGAGCGTGCTGCCCGACTCCGCGCGGATGCGGTGGGAGAGCACCGACGGCGCCTCGGACTGTACGTCGTCGGGCACCACGTAGTCGCGGTCGTCGAGGATAGCCCGTCCCTGCGCGGCCTGCAGCAGAGCGATGGAGCCGCGGGGGCTGACGCCGAGTGCGGCGTGGTCCCGGGTGTACCGGGCGAGTTCTGTGACGTACTCCTTGACTGGGCGACTCACCGCCACGGTGGCGGTGACGGCCCGGGCCTGCTGGAGGTCCTCGACGGTCGCGACGGCCTCGATGTCGTCGATCGGGTGGCCGCCGACGACGCGGTCGAGCACCTCGACCTCGTTGTCGCGGTCCGGGTAGCCCAGTCGCAGTTTCTTCATGAACCGGTCGAGTTCCGCGACCGGCAGTTCGTACGTCCGGTCGCGCTCGACGGAGTTCTGCGTCGCGATGACGAGGAAGGGGTCGGGGAGGGCGCGAGTGTCGCCGTCGGCGGTCACCTGCTCTTCCTCCATCGCCTCGAGGAGCGCCGACTGCGTCTTCGGTGGGGCGCGGTTGATCTCGTCGGCGAGGAGGACGTTCGTGAAGACGGGGCCGGCCTGGAACTCGAACTCCCGGCTCTTCTCGTTGAAGACGTTGACGCCGGTGACGTCCGTCGGGAGGAGGTCCGGCGTGAACTGGACGCGACGGAACTCGCCGTCGAAGGACCGAGCGACCGAGCGCGCGAGCATCGTCTTCCCGACGCCGGGGACGTCCTCGAGGAGGACGTGACCGCCGCCGAGGACGGCGGTCAGTACCTGTTCGACGGCGTCGTGTTTGTCGACGATGACGGTCTCGATGTTCTCGACGACGCGATGGGCGAGGTCGCTCGCCTCCGAGACCGACATCGACGCGGCCGCGTCGGACTGGGTCCGTGGGTCCGCGACAGCGTGGGTATCGTGTGCATCTGTCATAGTGTGTGGGAACCTACCGCAACTGGTCGGCTGTGAAACGGTAGGGGATGAGATACTTGTATGTCTATTGGTCGCGCGTGCCACTGCCGCTTGTCCACGGCTTGCAGGCCGCACAGACGCGCTCGTCGCCGTTCTGCCAGAGACGTGTGGCCGACTCGCCACATGCCGAACAGTGGCCGTCCCCGGACCAGGAACTCGTCACGGTGACCGGGTCGACGGCGGTGTCCTGTTCGCCGGCGAACGAATTGAGGGTCGAATCCTCCGACACGACCACGTGTACGACCGCCACGGCCATAACGCTCCCGGAGCATCTAAGGCGTCGGCCCGACGAGTTCGCCGTATGGTCTGGGTCATCGACAACGTCGTCTCGCTCGCCGAGAACTTCGCGACTGCCGCCGGCGTCGACCCGCTGTCGACGGTACTCATCCTGGTCGGCGTCCTCCTGATACTCGCCAGTTCCGCCGTCTTCGGCGGGCTCGCGACCGCGGGACTCCTCGAGGGGTTCGTCCCCGACACCGCCTTCGAGCGTCAGCGTCGCGAGCGCGACCGGACGTAATCCCGCTTCTCAGACGCCGGCCTCGTCGAACGCGTCTGCCAGCAACCCGACCGCAGTCTCGCGGTCGGGGCCGAGTGGCGACCCGGCGACGACGCTGTCGACGTGCTCGGTGACGGCCCCCAGCTGGTCGGCGACGTCCCCGGGGTCGCCAGCCAGACTGAACGCCGCGAGCATCTCCTCGGTCACCAGTTCGAACGCCTCGGAGAACGCGCCCGCTTCTATCTTCTCGCCGATCTCCGCAGCGCGCTCGCTGTCGATGCCGTGCCGGTCGAGCACGGGCGGCGCCGCACCCGCAGCGATGAACGCCACGGGCGGGCGAGCCGCCGCCAGCGCTTCGTCGGCGTCCTCGGCGATCGACACCGAGGCGAACGCCGCCACGTCCACGTCGCCCGAGACGACGCGGTCGGCCGCGCCCTCCGCGACCCGGTCGGCGGACCACGCCAGGTCCGCGGGGTGGCTCGCGTTCACCAGCACGCCGTCGGCGTGCTTCCCCGCCATCCGTAGCATGTGCGGGCCCTGTGCGCCGACGTAGACGGGAATCTCGCCGACCTCGTAGTTCAGGCCGGCGTCCCGCGCGAGGAACGTCCCGTCGTGGTCGACGCGTTCGCCCGCCCACAGCGACTGGGCGACCTTGAACGTCTCCAGCACCCGACGGAGCGGTCGGTCGCGCTCGACGCCCAGGTTCGACATCGTGGAGGCGTCGCCCGCGCCGACGCCCAGCACCGCGCGGCCGTCGCTGACCTCGTCGAGGGTCGCCACCTGCGAGGCGAGTTTCACGGGGTGGGTGTCGTATGGGTTCGCCACGCCCGGCCCGACGAGCACGTCCTCGGTCGCCGCCGCCACCCGGTCCAGCGCGACGAACGGGTCGCGGTTGTTGTAGTGACACGACGCGAACACGGCGTCGAAGCCCGCTCGCTCCGCGCGCTCCCCCAGTTCTGCGACGTCGGCGACGGGAACCTCGGGCGTGAGTTCAATCCCGCGCATACTCCCACCCCCGGAGCGCCTGCCGCACGAAGTCCCCCTCGACCTCGCGGAAGAGCGCCTCGCTCCCGTCGTGGTCGCCGAACTCGAACTCCCGAACGACGACCACGGGCGTGCCACCGTCGCCCTCGCCTGAGACGAGGTTCGCGGTCGCCGCGAGTTCGTCCACGACGCTCTCGACGGTCACGGCCAACTTGTGGCCGTCACGGTCGGTCTCCCCCCGCCAGTCCCGGGAGGCGGGCATCCCCGCCCACCCGAGTGCGACGCCGCGCTGTCCGTGGCGGAACGGCCGCCCGGAGGTGTCCGTCACGACGACCGCGACGTCCGCGTCCAGTCCCGACCGGATGCGCTCGGCGCTCTCCGACGGCCGCATCGGGAGGAGGAGCAGGTCGGCGTCGCCCGTGTTCGAACGGTCGATACCGGCGTTCACGCCGACGTGGCCGAACCGCGTCTCCGTCAGTAGGAACGGCGCCTCCATCAGCACCTCCGTCGACTCCTCGAGGACGGCCTGCGCGAACCGGGGGTCTTTCTCCTCGCCCGTGACGTCGGCGAGGCGGTCGGCGATCTCCCGGGCGCGAGGTCCCGGGGGGAACGCCGACAGCGAGGCGGTCCGCCCCTCGGCCTTCGAGACGACGGTGCTGGCGACGCAGACGACGTCGCCGTCGCTCAGTTCCGCTCGCTCGGTGATCAGCGAGGCGAGGTCGTCGCCCGGCCGCACCTCCGGCAGTCCCGGCACCGCGAACGCGTGCATACTCCGGCTTCGACGCCCCTCACAAAAGTCCCGACGGTACCGGAGCCACCTCAGTCCCAGCGCGCCGTCGCGTCGACCGAGTCCCCGTCGACGTCCACGAGTAGCAGCGACGGCTGGTCGGCGGGGTCTACGCCGGTCGCGCTCCCGGGGTTCAACAGCCGAACGTCGTCGGTCGTCCAGTCGCGCAGTTCGTGGGTGTGCCCGGAGATGCCGACGGCGTTCGGGTCGTCGCGCTCCTCGCGCACGATATCACGGACGCGCTCCTCGTAGTCGTCCAGTGGACCGGTGCCGTGGACGACGACGAACTGGACGTCCTCGACCCACAGCGTCTCCGTCTTGGGGAGGCCGAGGCTGCGCGGGTCCATGTTCCCGCGGACCGCCACGAGGTCGTCCGCGAGGTCGCGGATCTCGTCGTAGGCTTCCTCGCTGTCGAAGTCCCCGGCGTGGACCACGAGGTTCGCGTCCTCGATCTCGTTGGCGACGAAGTCCGGCAGTTCGTCCGCGCGGGACGGGATGTGGGTGTCGCTCACGACGACTACTTGTCTCATGGTAGACCGTTCGGCGTCCACGGGCAAATAGATTCAAGCGACTCGCGACCCACACTCCGGACGTGGGAACCCACGTCGTCACGGTGTTCCTCCGCCACGGTCCCGACGTCCTCCTCCTCCAGCGCAGCGACGCCGTCGACTCCTACCCCGGACGGTGGGGTGCGGTCTCCGGCCACGCCGAGGGCGACCCCGACGCGCTCGCTCGCCGGGAAATCGCGGAGGAGACGGGGCTCGCCAACGAGGCGACGCTGGTCCGGCGTGGTGACGCCTTCGCGGTCGAGGACCCCGACCACGGCACGTGGGTCGTCCACCCGTTCCTCTTCGACGCGGCGTCCCGCGACGTCGACCCGAACTGGGAGACCGCACAGTTCGAGTGGGTGCCGCCGACGGAGCTACGGCGTCGCGACACCGTCCCCGGCCTCTGGCAGTCCTACGACGCCGTCAGGCCGACCGTGGAGTCGGTCGCAGCCGACGACGAGCACGGCTCGTCATACCTCTCGTTGCGCGCGCTCGACGTGCTGCGCGACGAGGCCGCGCTCGCCGACGACTGGGACGCCGTCGCGGCGGTGGCGCGTTCACTCCGCGACGCGAAGGCGGAGATGGCGGCAGTCCGCAACCGCGTGAACCACGCGATGGACGACGCAGACCGGACGCCAGGGAGCGTCGAGGCGAGCGCGCGAGCGGTCGCCCGGACCGCCGCGGACGCAGACGGCGAGGCTGCCAGCGCGGCCGCCGCCGAACTCGTCGACGTGGCCACCGTGTTCACGCTCTCGCGGTCGGGGACAGTCACCGCGGCGCTCCGCGAAGCGACCCCGGACCGCGTGGTCGTCGCCGAATCCCGGCCCGGCGGCGAGGGCGTCGGCGTCGCGGAGTCCCTCGCCGACGAACTCGCGGTGACGCTCACCACGGACGCGAACGCTCCCGCCGCCGTCGAGGAGTGCGACGCAGTGCTGGTCGGCGCGGACGCGGTGTTCCCGGACGGTCGCGTCGTCAACAAGGTCGGGACGCGAGCGGCCGCGCTCGCCGCGAGAGACGTGGCCGTCCCCGTGTTCGTCGTGTGCGCTGCGGACAAGGTCGCGCCCGAACCGCTTCCCGTGGCGGACGGCGACCCGGGGGAACTCTACGACGGTGACGCGCCAGTCGACGTCCGGAACCCGGTGTTCGAGGTGGTGCCCGCGCGACTCGTCGACCGCGTACTCACGGAGCACGGCGTCCTCGACGACGAGGGGGTCGCGACCGCTGCGGACGAACGCCGAGCGTGGGCGGACTGGGAGTGAAAGGCTCTTTTCGGGAGGCCCCCTACGGACTCGCGGGCGACGGTGACGAGGAGTTACCCCCTCCGAGCCCCTTGTGACGAGGCCTTTCTCCCGAGTCGCCCGCTCTCACGTCTCCCAGCGGCGCGTTCAGCCGTCTACTCCGCACGCGGCCGGGTCGCCGGCGCGCGCGAGGAACCACAGCAACACGGCGACCCCGGCGAGCCGGACCAGGTTCCCGTGGAACGGCAGCGCCGCCAGCACGCCCGCGAACCCGAGCGCACCGAGGAGTCCCGCACCACAGCTCGCACACCCCGACACCACCACCCCCGGGACGACGCCGGCGATGCTCCCCACGCCCGACCGGTCGGTCACCCGGAGCCGGCCCACCACGGTCACTGCGACGACGCCCGTGACCAGCGCGTACAGGACGACGAGCGCGAGGCCGAGCGCGCCCGCCGTCGACACCGTGTTCTCGGTGAGCGCCAGCAGCGCGTCGTCGGCGTACCCGACGCCCGCACCGAGCATCTGTGCGGTGTACGACGGGAACGCACTCAACACGAGCACCACGTACGTCACGGCCGCCACCACGCCGACGCCGAGAACCCGCCAGCCGGTCGCGAACGCGTAGCCGAACGCCGCGAACAGGTCGGTCACCGTCGCCCGCGTCATTCGTCTCGAACCCGCTCGATTCCCTCCTGGAACCGCGAGTACGGCTGGGCGCCGACGATCCGTCCCGCCCGCTCCGTACCGCGTCTGGCCACGACGAACGACGGCGACGCTCTCACGCCGAACTCCGCGCCCTCCGCCACGTCGTCGCCGACCTCGTCGCGGAGTTCGTCGGCGTGGTCGTCCGCGTACGACTCGACGGCGTTCGCATCGACGCCGTCGACGTCCTCGGCGACGGCGAGCAGGTTCTCCCGGGAGGCCCACCCCGAGTTCGGCTCCCCCTGCTCGTCGAACAGCGTCTCGTGCCACCGCCACCACGCCTGTGGGTCCGACTCCCTGACCTGTCGCCACACGGCGCGGTCCAGCACCGCCGCCATCGTCGACGCCTGACCGATGTAGGGGTACTGGACGAACACCAGTCGCACGTCTCCCGACTGGACGTCGTTCGACACCAGTTTCGGGAGCGTGTTCTGCTCGAACTGACCGCAGAACGGACACTGGTAGTCCGAGTAGTAGTAGATGTCCACGGGGGCGTCCATCGACCCCATGATCGGGTGGTCGGTCAGGTCGAGGCCGATGCTGGTCGTCTCGGTGCTGCTGTGGAGGGCGGCACTCGCACTGTCGCTCGACCCAGGCGAGTGCGTCGTCGCGGCGTAGGCCACGCCACCGGTGATGGCGATGACGCCACCCGCGGCGACGAACCCGCGCCGCGTCGTCTCGTCGAACCGACTCATGTCACTCCACCAGTTGTCGGACTATCGTGGTAAACACACTGGCTCCGGTGGGACGGGTCTCAGGAGAAGAACTGCTTCAGGTCGTCCCGATTGGCCGCTTCCAGGTGGGTGTTCACCGCCGTCTCGAGGGCGCTTATCTGCCCCTTCTTCGCGGTGATGGGGGCGATGGTGTCCTGCCACTGCTTCCACGGCGGGAGGAGGCCGAGGCGGTCGGCGATGTCGTCGAGTCGCTCGTCGCGGTCGTCGACCTTGTCCATCTTGTTGACCGCGACCACGGGGTGGATGCCGAGTTCCTCGAGCAGGTAGAACAGCTCGACGACGTGGGGAATCTCGTCCTCGCCGGAGTGGCGGTCGATGATGTCGACGGCGGCCTTCCCGTCGAGGACGAGCACGCCGACCAGGATGTCGTCGGCGTGGGCCTCGAGGTAGCGGACGATGTCGGTCTTGATCTGCTCGCGGTGGTCGTCCTCGACGCCGGACATGAACCCGAAGCCGGGGAGGTCGGTGACCATGAAGTCCTCGCTCGCCCAGTCGAAGTGGTTCGGCTGGCGGGTGACGCCGGGTTTCTGCCCCGTCGGTACCTTGTGCCCCGTGATCTCGCGCATCAGCGTCGACTTCCCGACGTTCGACCGGCCGACGAGCACGACCTCGTCGCTCCGGTCCGGTCGATTCTCGAACATACCCAGGGTAGCCAGCGGGCGGGGTTAAACCTCGCGTCCGAGCGCGCTCTGCTCGCTCGGGCCGGGACGCTTCACTGCGTTCAGCGTCTCGCGGCTCACGGGTCGTTTCACTACCCCGTTCGCCCGTTCCGAGGACTCCCTGCAGTCGTCCTCGTGGACGCTCAAACGCTGCTTTGAGTCCGGGGGAGCTTAAAGAAGTAAGCTGTCGTAGGGGTTCGTGTATGCGACAGAAAACACTCCTGCTAGCCGTCCTCGGCTCCGCGCTGCTCGTCAGCGCCGGTGTCGCGGGTGCGCTCATGCTCGGTAGTGGTTCAGCCTCCGCCAGTCAGCCAGACCGGTCCCAGAAGTCGATCAGCGTCTCCGCCGACGGAGAGATCGAGGCGACGCCCGACCAGGCGGTCGTGCGAGTCGCCATCCTCGCGACTGGCGAGGACTCGACGACGGTCCGCGAGGAACTCGCGACCGACGCCGAGTCGATGCGGACCGCCCTCGAAGAGTACGGCCTCGACAGCGAGGACGTTCGCACGGCCCACTACGACATCCGACAGGAACGCGAGCGGACGCCCGAGGGCACCGAGATGGGTGACTACCGCGGCGTCCACGCCTTCGAGATCACCCTCGACGACACCGACGCCGCCGGCGAAGTCGTCGACGTCGCGGTCGAGAACGGCGCCGATCAGGTGAACGGCGTCTCCTTCACCCTCTCCGACGACACCCGCGAGGAACTCCACAACGAGGCGCTCACCGAGGCGATGAGCAACGCCCGCGACCGCGCCGACACGCTCGCGGCCGCCGGCGACCTCTCCGTGACCGAGGTCCACACCATCGTCTCCACCGAGACGCGCTACCACGACTACCGCGTCGAGACGGCGTACGCGAGCGCTGCCGGCGACAGTACGTCCATCGAGGCCGGTGCAGTGACCGTCACCGCGAACGTCCGCGTGACGTACAACGCGACCACCGCGTAACGGACTCCGGACCGCCGCGGTCCACACCGGGGCTGGAACACGCTCCCTGAACGCTTTTCCCCCGTCCCGCTCAATCGACTGTCGTGCGACTCGTACAGGTGACGATTCCGACGGGCAAGCGGGACGCCGTCCTCGATACGCTCGAAGACGAGGGTATCGACTACGTCGTGACAGAGGAGACCAGCGGCCGCGAGTACACCGCGGTCGCCCACTTCCCGCTCCCGACGGAGGCCGTCGAGGACGTCCTCGAGTCGCTCCACGAGGTGGGGCTCTCCGAGGACGCCTACACGGTCGTGCTCAACGCCGAGACCGTCGTCTCCCGGCAGTTCGACGCACTCTCCAAGCGCTACGAGGAGAGCGGGGAGAACGGCGGCACCATCGCCAGACAGGAACTGGTCGCTCGCGCCCAGGACCTCGCGCCGAAGTGGCGGACGTACGTCGTGTTGACGCTCGTCAGCACCATCATCGCGACGGCCGGCCTCCTACTGAACTCGCCGGCGACCGTCGTCGGCTCGATGGTCATCGCGCCACTGCTCGGCCCCGCGATGTCCGCGAGCGTCGGCACCGTCGTCGACGACGACGAACTGTTCCGGCGCGGCGTCCGCCTCCAGCTACTCGGCGTCCTGTTGTCGGTCGGCGGCGCGGCGCTGTTCGCCATCTTCGTCAAGGAGTCCCACGTCGTCCCACCCGGCCTCGACGTCGTCGAACTGTCCGAGGTCCGCGAGCGCCTGCGGCCGGACTTCCTCTCGCTGGTGGTCGCGCTCGGTGCCGGCGTCGCTGGCGTGGTTAGTCTGATGACGGGCGTCTCCTCGGCGCTCGTCGGCGTCGCGATCGCCGTGGCGCTCATCCCGCCGGCAGCCGCCGTCGGCATCGGCATCGCGTGGGGGATCCCGGCGCTCGCGATCGGGTCCTCCATCCTGGTGCTGGTGAACGTACTCTCCATCAACCTCGCCGCGCTCGTGGTGCTGTGGTACTCCGGCTACCGCCCCGAGCGCTTCTTCCGGGTGGGGCAGGCCCGTTCGGCGCTCGTCAAGCGCGCGGCGGTGCTCGTCCTCGCCATCGCGGTGCTGTCGGCGTTCCTCGGCGGGGTCACCTACGCCTCCTTCCAGTCCGCCTCGACGGAGCAGGCGGTCAAGGCCGGCGTCGAAGACCTCACACAGACGCCACAGTACGAGGACGTCACGCTGCTGAACATGCGCTACGAGTACGAGACGGGGCTGGTGGGCCAGCAACCGAAGGAGGTGGTGGTCACACTCGGGGTGCCGCCCGGCAGCGACTACCCCGGACTCCCGGCGACGCTGAACGAGCGCATCGACGACCGCGCCGGCCGCAACCTCACCGTCGAGGTCCGCTACGTGCAGGTCGCGCGCGTCGAGTGACGTAGGGGTCGTCCGCGTTCACTCCTCGAAGGGGAGTCTGGGCTCGTACCCGACCGCCTCGACGGCCGCCTCGAGCGCCTCCGCGACGCCTTCGCCGGTTTCCACGCTCATGTAGCAGTCGGCCTCCACCTCGTCGGAGAGGTCGATCTTGTTGCAGACGGTGACCAGCGGCACGTCCGGGAACTGCGCGGCGACCTCCGCGCGGAGCGCGCGCTGGTCCTCGAGGGGGTAGCCACACGTCCCGCTCGGGTCGAGGAAGAAGAGGATGACGTCGCCGGCGTGCGCGAGCGCGGAGACCGCCTGGTTCTCGATCTCGTTGCGTTCGTCGGCCGGGCGGTCGAGCAGCCCCGGGGTGTCGACGAGCTGCCAGCGCACGCGGTCGTGCTCGAAGTGGCCCACGCGGATGCCCTTCGTCGTGAACGGGTACTCCGCGGTCTCGATCTTCGCGCTGGACACCTCGTTGGCGAACGACGACTTCCCGACGTTCGGGTAGCCCGCGACGACGACGGTCGGGTCGTCGGGTTCGATGGTGGGGAGGTTCTTCAGCGCGTCCCGCGCTCGCCCGACCGCCTCGAGGTCGTCGGCGATCTGGTTCATCACCGACCCCATGCGTGCGAACGCCTGCTTGCGGATCTTCCGGGCGCCGTCCGTGTCGTGGGGGAGTTTCCCCATGTACTCGCGGCCGAGGTCGTGGGTCTTCGAGGCCGCCCACGAAATCTCCGAGAGGTGCTGGCGGAGTCGGTCGACACCCGAGTCGCTGTCAAACTCCTTGCGGAGGATGGCGTCGGCGAGTTCGTAGTAGAACGGGTCCACCTGGTCGAAGTCCGGCCACTCCGTCACCACGTTGTGGAGGTTGTCCCCGAGGATGTTCGAGGACGTCTGCAGCATCGACTCCTGGGCCTCCCGGCCCCCCTTGGCCCGCCCCGAACGCGCCGCCCGGGAGAACGCCTTGTCGAGGAGTTCCTCCGACGTGGGCGTCGTCGGCAGGTTCTCGAAAATCATGGTCGCGAGTAGGCAGGCGACACGTAAAAGGTCACGTATCGGCGGCTGTGGGGTCTGTTCGGAGTTCCTGCAGGGTCGTCTCGTAAAACCAAGTCGTCGAAAGCCCCGGTGGGCTCGCGTCCGCTCGCTCGCTGCGCTCCCTGGCCACTTCGTGGCCTGCGGTGCTTACGTCCCGAGCGAACAGACACGCGCGAGCCCACCGCCCCGTTCAGTCCACCCGGTACCGGTCGTCGAACGGACTGAGCGTGGTGGAAGACCAGACGGCTCGTACACGGCGCTTTTGAGCCTAGAGCTCCTCTACTCGGGTATGACAAACTGGCGTGCGGTGCTCGTCGGCTTCGCCGTCGAGTTCGTGTTCGGCGTGTTCGCGTTCGCACTCCCCGGCGTCGGTCACGCCGCAGCGGGCCTCGTGGGCGGGTTCGTCGCCGGCTGGATGGCGGGCGGCGGCCTCGGACGTGGGGCGTGGCACGGCCTGCTCGCCGGCGCGCTCGGCGGCGTCGTCGTGGCCGTCCTCATAGTGTTGTTCGGCCTCGTGCTCGGCGCGACGGGGCTCATTCCCGCGGGCTTCCTGGGCCTCGGCATCGGCGTCATCGCGCTGATCGTCGGCCTCCTGCTCGCCATCGACAGCGCCATCGCGGGCGCAGTCGGCGGGTGGCTCGCGGCGCGCTAGTCGACGAACTGCCGGGCCTCGTCTTCGAGACGCCCGGGCGCCGTCTCCAGTCCGTGGTGGCCGGTGTCCGGGAGCGTAGTCACCTCGGCGTCCAGTCGCTCGGCAACCGCGTCGACCGCGCGGTGGACGTGGTTGGCACTGGTCTCGCCGACGAGCACCCGCGCCGGCGCGTCCACGGCGGCGTCGAACTCGCCGACGCCGCACTCGACGACCACGTCGTGCTCGCGGACGACGGTGTCCGCGATGGACGCAATCTGTTCGATGGGCATCCGGTCGACCAGCTCCTGCCCGCCGTACCCACGGAACAGCAACTCGACGGCGCCCTCGCGGTCCCCCGCGTCGAGCAGGTCCCGCATCCGGGCCGCGCGCTGCACGCCGCCCGGGTGATCGCCCGCGACGACGGCTGGCTCGTACACGAGCAGGCCCGCGAGGTCCTCGCCGGCGGCCGCCGCGAGCGCGACCAGGCCGCCGTAAGAGTGCCCGAACAGGACGGGGTCGCCGGCGTCCGCGTCCGCTTCGGCCGCGTCCAGGACCGCGTGGACGTCCTCGACCTCGCGTTCGAGCGCGTACGATTCGCCGTCCCCACTGTCGCCGCGACCCCGCCGGTCCATCGCGACGACGCGGTAGTCGTCGGCAAGGCGGCTGGGGACCGTCCGCCAACTCCTCTTGCTACCCGCGATTCCGTGTACGAGCACGACCGGCCGGCCGTCGCCCCGAGCCTCGTACGCGATTTCCGTGCCGTCGGCGGAGACGACTGATTCCATCGACTGTATCGGTCTCGCGCCACCACGTGAAAAGCAATCGGTTCGGTATCGGTGCGCCGCGCTACCGCCGCGCCCGGAGTTCGTCCAGCAGGTCCTCGACGTCCATCTCGTGTTCGGCGAGCACGACCAGCATGTGGTAGACGACGTCCGCGCCCTCGTGGGCGAGTTCGTCGGTGTCGCCGTCCTTCGCGGCGAGCAGGAACTCCGTGGTCTCCTCGCCGAGTTTCTCCAGAGCGGCGTTCTCGCCCTTCTCGTGGGTGAAGAGGCTCGCCGTGTAGGAGTCCTCCGGGAGCGTCTCCTTGCGGTCCTCGACGACCGCGAACAGTTCGCGGAGCACGTCGTCGGCGTCCTCGCCGCTCACCGCTCCAGCACCTCGCGGATGTCGTCGAGTTCGTCGAACGTCTCGGGGTCCCGGCGCCCCTCCTCGAAGACGTCCTCGGCGACCTCGATGGGGGCGTCGGTGCGCGCGACCAGCGCCAGCGAGTCGCTCGGGCGCGCGTCCACGACCTCGTCGCCCCGAGGCGTCTGGACGTGGAGGTCCGCGTAGTAGGTGCCGTCCTCGACGTGCGTGACGACGACGCGGTCGATGCGACCGCCGAGTTCCTCCACGAGGTCGAGCGTGAGGTCGTGGGTGAGTGGACGCCCGATGTCCCGCGCGTCGAGGCCGCGGGCGATGCTCGTCGCCTCGTCGAACCCGATGAAGATGGGGAGGACGTCGTCGGTGTCCTCGACGCCGACGAGCACGACCGGGAGCGCGCCGTCCGGCGTGCCCGCAACGCGGACGCCCTCGATGTGTGCGTTCATGACGGGACCACCACGAGCAGCGTCAAAAGACTGCCTCCTCCGCCTCCTGCTGTTCCTCCGGGAAGAATGCGAGGTCGTGGATTCGCGAGTCGTCGGTCAACTCGGGGTGGAAGGAGGTGCCGACGACGGGGCCGTCCCGGACCGCGACCGGGTCGCCGTCCCAGGACGCGAGCACCTCGACGCCGTCGCCGACCTCGGCGATGAGGGGCGCGCGGATGAACACCGCGGGGAACGGGTCGTCGAGGCCGTCCACGTCGAGGGGCGCCTCGAAGGAGTCGACCTGCCGGCCGAACGCGTTCCGGTCGACCGTGGCGTCGATCAGGTCGAGGGTGTCTACGCGGTCGTCGTTCGCGTCCGCGGAGGCGACGATGAGGCCCGCGCAGGTCGCCAGCACGGGCTTGCCGGCGGCGACGTGGTCGCGTATCTCCTCGTCGATCCCCTCGCGGGCGAGCAGCCGGGAGATGGCCGTCGACTCGCCGCCCGGGAGCAGGAGGATGTCGCAGTCGGGTACTACTCCGCTCGTCCGGATCTCCACGACCTCGGCGTCCTCGCCGTGGGCTCTGGCCGCACGGCGGATGGCGTCTGCGTGCTCGGAGACGTCGCCCTGTACGGCGACGACGCCAGCGCTGACAGTCATGACTACCGGTAGGAGTCTGCGGGGAAAAAGCCTCTCGCTACACGAAGAACTGAAGGAGCAACACGAAGACGCCGAAGAACGCGCCCGTGGCCACCACGGAGCGCGGGTCGATCTGGATGGCGTTGGGGTCCTCGGAGTCGAAGTAGCGGACGAGGCCCGCACTGGACATCAGTCCGCCGGAGTTCTGGCCACTGCTCATACAGTCGTATGCTCACCGCGACGGCCTAAACCTTTCGTGTCGTCGTACTCGCGGCAAGGGGCGAGCCGTGAGTAACCCTTATGCGCGGGGCGCGGCAAGCCCCACTAGACCGATGACAGTCACACTCAAGGACTTCTACGCGGACTGGTGTGGACCCTGCAAGACCCAGGACCCGATCCTGGACGACCTCGAGGAGGACTACGACAGCGTCACCTTCGAGAAGATCGACGTCGACGAGGCCGAGGACGTCGCCAACGAGTACCAGGTACGTTCGATCCCGACCATCGTCGTGGAGAACGACGACGGCGTCGTCGAGCGGTTCGTCGGCGTCACGCAGCGCGAACAGCTCGAGGACGCCCTCGAAGACGCGGGCGCCTGACCGGCGCGTCCCTCCTCCGGTAGCCGCGAGCGTCGCCCAGCGGCCGCGCTCACACTGCGGCTGACGACTCGCCGAGTGACTGCCACGAACCGGTGCGGTCGTCGGGTTCCGGTAGGCTATTGTACGGTACGCGTCTCCGCGAGGATATGTCGTGGCTGCCCCTCGCGGCCACCGGAGCGACCCAGGCGTTGACGCCCCAGATGCTGGTCGTCTTCGCCGTCGTGCTCGGGGCCCTCGTGCTGTTCGTCACCGAGTGGCTCCCCATCGACGTCACCGCCATCCTCGTGATGGTCGTGCTCATCGTCCTGGGCCCGTGGACGCAGGTGTCCACCCAGGAGGGTATCTCCGGGTTCTCGAACAAGGCGACGGTCGCCGTGCTGGCGATGCTCATCCTGAGCGCCGGCGTGAGCAGGACCGGCCTCGTCCAGATCCTCGGCCGGCGAATGGCCTCGTTCGCGGGGACGAGCAAGCGCCGCCAGCTGCTCGCGACCATCGGCGCGGGTGGCCCCGTCTCCGGGTTCATCAACAACACGCCGGTCGTCGCCATCCTCGTCCCGGTCGTCTCGGACCTCGCGCACAAGGGGAAGACGAGTCCGTCGAAGTTGCTCATCCCGCTGTCGTTCGCCTCGATGCTTGGCGGGATGTTGACGCTCATCGGCACGTCGACGAACCTGCTCGCCAGCGAGACGGCCGCGCGACTCGGCGAGTCCCAGGGTATCGAGGCGCTCCACGCGTTCTCGATGTTCGAGTTCACGCAGCTCGGCGTCGTCGTCCTGGCCGTCGGCTCGCTCTACCTGTTCACGGTCGGCTACCGGCTGCTCCCCGAGCGCGTCCCGCCCGAGGACGACTACCTCACGGAGTACGAGATGAGCGACTACCTCTCGGAGGTCGTCGTCGGGGAGTCCTCGCCGCTCGTCGGGAAGACCGTTAGCGAGGCCATCGACGTGGACCGCTTCGACGCCGACGTCCTCCAGCTCGTCCGCGGCGACGAACGGTTCATCAGGCCCATCGGCCAGAAGGTCATCCGCCCGGGCGACGTCCTCGCCATCCGCACGGACCGGGACACCCTGGGCGCCATCTCCGCTGTCGACGACCTCTCGTTGACGGGCACGCCGGAGACGGAGGACGAACTCGAACCGACGACCCAGGAGGAACAGGCGCTCGTGGAGGTCGTCATCCAGTCCGGGTCGTCGCTCGTCGGTGAGACGCTGGCCTCGGCGTCGTTCCGCAACCGCTACGACGCGAACGTGCTGGCGTTCCGTTCGCGCGGCGAGACGTTCCACGAGCGCATGGAACGCGTCGAGATGCGCGTCGGGGACACGCTGCTCGTGCAGGCACCCCGGGACAGCATCGACCGTCTCTCGACGAGCCAGGACTTCATCGTCGCCCACGAACCCGCCGAGCCCGACTACCGCAGCGAGAAGATCCCCCACGCCGTCGCCGTCATCGTCGGCGTCGTCCTCGCGGCGACGGTGACGCCGCTACACATCGTCACGACCGCGCTCGGCGGCGTCGTGGCGATGGTAGCCCTCGGCGTCCTCCGCCCTTCGGAGGTGTACGAGTCCGTCGACTGGAACGTTATCTTCCTGCTGGCGGGCGTCATCCCGCTGGGCATCGCGCTCGAACAGACCGGCGCCGCCGCCCTGCTCGGGTCGCTGGTCGCGGCCACGGGCACCGTGCTCCCCGCGGTCGGCGTCCTGTGGGTGTTCTACGTGTTCACCGGCCTCATCACGGGCGTCATCAGCAACAACGCGAGCGTCGTGTTGATGATCCCGGTGGCCGTGGAGGCGGCCGTCGACATCGGCGCGAACCCGTTCGCGTTCGTGCTCGCGGTGACGTTCGCGGCGTCGACGTCGTTCATGACGCCCGTCGGCTACCAGACGAACCTCTTCGTCTACGGCCCCGGCGACTACCAGTTCAGGGACTTCTTCCGGGTCGGCTTCCCGCTCCAGTTGCTGCTGTCGTTCGTCACCGTCGCGGGCATCGTCGCCTTCTGGGGGCTCTGACCGGGACGTCCGCCGTTAGAACTGTCTGCAGGCCTACTCGAACGTGACGCCGACGTCGTGCATGCCGTCGTTGTGGATGGCGATGTTGATGAGCAGCGGCGTCAGCGACTCGACCTCAGCGGCGTTCGCCAGCGGCCCCGCGTCGAGCGCCCGCAGGCCCTCGATGCCCGCCGCGAGGTCGGACACGTTCCGCTTCGCGTCGCCGTCGTCCCCGACCACGAGCGTGTCGAGGTCGAGTTCCACGTCGAGGTTCGCGATGCGGTCCGCCGAGAGGTTGTGGAACGCGCCGACGACGGCCACCTCGTTGGGTGCGGCGTCCGCGACCAGTCGGGTGACACTGCCCGCGTCCGGGGGGTTGTACTGGAAGCCGCCCTCGCCCTTCCGCATCCCGACCGCGGGCGAGACGAGCAGCGTGTCGTCGTCGAGTCTGTCCGCGATCTCGTGGACGAGGTCGGCGGCGTGGTAGGCCGGCACCGCCAGCACCACCACGTCCGCGCGGTCGGCGGCCATCGCGTTCTCGAACCCCGTGATCTTCACGTCGAGCCCGCGGCTGTCGAGTTCCGTCTCGTACTCCTCGGCCTTCGTGCGGGCCTTTTCCGGGTCTCGCGAGCCGATGACGACCTCGTGGTCGGTGTGGTACGCCCACCGGAGCGCCAGCCCTTCGCCGATGTCGCCGGTTCCGCCGAGTAACGCGATTCGCATACTCGTGAGTCGCCCGGCATGCGAATAAGGGTTGGTGGTACCGGCGGCTGTCGACCACCGGGCCGACGCGCCAGTCAGTCCGAGAGAATCGCGGGCAGGTCGTTCACGGAGTCGAGCACGCGGTCCGCGCCCGTCGCCTCGTACTTCTCCCGGCCCGCCTCGCCGGTGAGTCCACCCGTCAGCACGCCGACCCCGTAGTACGCCCGCTCGGGGTTGGCATCGCGGGCGTTCAGCGCCGTCTGCACGTCGTCCAGGGTGTCCCCGACGAACACCACGCTGTCGGCGTCCGTGCGTTCGGCCAACTCGACGAGCGCCCGGGGGTCGGGTTTCCCCTCGTCCCAGTCGTCCATCGTGAATCGGCGGTTCTCGGGGACGTCGAGGCCGACGCGGTCGAGCGCGATGGTCGCCTCGTCGGCCGGCCGCCCGGTCAGCACGCAGACCGGGTAGCGCTCGGTCAACGCCGCCACAGTCTCGGGCGCGACCAGCACCGACTCGTCGTTGATGTAGCCCCCGGCGTCCAGTTCGGCCTCGCCGCCCTCCAGGCGCTCGTACAGCGACGACCCGAGGTACAGTTGCTGGAACACATCGCGCAGTCGCTTGGGGTCCCACGCCTCGAAGACGCGCTCGGCGGCGTCCGGGTCCAGGCTCGAGCGAACGACGTCCTTCGCGCCGTCGAGGCCGCCGCCGCGCTTGGCTACCTCGTCCGTGAACGCGGCGACGTCGCCGTCGTACGCTTCCCGACCGGCAAGCATGAACAACGCCGCCGCGTCCGTCAGCGTCCAGTCGTTGTTGAACCCGCCCGCGTCCTTGAACTGCTGGACGGCGGCCTTCTCGATGGTGTCCCCGTAGACGTGCTCGACGGACTCGACGATGGCGCGGCGGTAGGAGTCCGCCACGTCGACGAGCACGCCGTCGATGTCGAGGACGACTGCATCGACTTGCATGCCCCCACCGAGGCCGCCCGCCGAGAAGTCAGTTACGCGTCCGGGCGACGAACAGCGTTCCCGTCTCGACGGTCCGGCGCTCGACGGGCACCTCCGGCTGGTCGCCGCCCAGCGTCGTGAACAGGCACGCCGCGTCCGCGTCCTCGGCGACGGCGAGGAGTGCGCGGTGGAGTTCGGGTGGACAGTTCAGCGCGTACACGGCGTCGGCGTCCGCGTACACTGCCGGGTCCGGGTTGGTCACGTCGTCGACGACGAACCGAACTCTCTCGGGCACCTCGCGCTCGTGGACGTCCGTCGCCGTCACCGCCCGCCCGCTCGCCGCGAGCGCCGCCGCCACGTCGGTGTGCCGACCGACGCCGACCTCGACCAGTCGGTCGAAGGCGGCGAGGACGTCGGCGACGTTGGGTGGTTTCCCCACGCCGGGATGTTTATGTCTCGCGGCGTTTAACGTCACCTCATGCGCGTAGACATCGTCCCCGTCGGCGACGTGCCCGCGCAGGTCAAGCGCGAGGCCTCCTCGAGCCTCCGCTCGGTCTACGACTGCGACGTGGTCGTCGCCAGCGAACAGGACGTTCCACAGGGGGCGTACGACGACGCGCGAAGCCAGTACCGCGCCGCCGAACTCATCGACCTCGCGACCCGCGTCAGCGACGGCGACAAGACCCTCGCCATCACGCCCGAGGACCTCTTCTACCGCCGCCGCAACTACGTCTTCGGGCTCGCGTACCTCGACGGCCGCGGCTGCGTCGTCTCCACCTACCGACTCCAGACGTCCAGCGACGGCGGGTTCTCCGAACGCCCCGCCTCCGACGTCTTCGACGACCGCGTCCGCAAGGAGGTGGTCCACGAACTCGGCCACACGCTCGGCCTCGAACACTGCGACAACAACCGCTGTGCGATGAACTTCTCCCCCACGGTCCGGGAAGTCGACCGCAAGGAGGAGAACCTCTGCGGGAGCTGTCAGCGCACGGTCTTCTGAGGGACCTTTTGCTGCACTCGTTCGAGCGCTTCGCGCTCTCACTCGCTGGCAAAAGCTACGCTAAAAGCCTCCTCGCTCCTGTGCGCCTTCGGCGCGTAGTCGCTCGTCGGCCTCCGCTCACTGCGTTCGCGGAGTGAACTGCTCGCCTCGGGCTCTTCGAGCCGCTCACGGGTCGCGAATGCTCGCAGTTGGTTCGTCAGTTCTGACTCAGCTTCTCGGCCCGTCCTTCGGCTTTCGCGGTGACCTCCGGACGCGCCTCGAAGTCGAACTCGACGGAGTCGCCGTAGGCGACATCGTGGACGGCGCCGTGGTCGTGGCACCACGAGACGAACGCGTTGCCGTCGTCGGAGTTCGGGACGGCGAGCGAGACGCGTTTGCGGTCGGGGAGCGCGTCGAGGAGCGAGTCCCGGAGGTCGTCGATGCCGTCGTCTTCCGTGGCGCTCGTGACCACAGGGTCGTCCACGAGGTTCGCGACGAGGCGGCGCTTCGCGTCGAGATCGTCCGCGACGTCGCGTTTGTTCAACACCGGAACGAGCGTGCCGTCCCGATCCTCGAGTTCGTCCAGGCTCGTCTCGACCTTCTCTCGAACTGTCTCGGGTGGGTCGCTGGCGTCGACGACGAGCAGGACCGCGTCGGCCTCGCGTGCCGCGGCGAGCGTCGTGCGGAACGACGAGACGAGCCAGTGCGGGAGGTCGCTGACGAACCCCACGGTGTCCGTGAGGAGGACGCGCCGGTCGACGAGCGTGGCGCGCCGCGTCGTCGTGTCCAGCGTCTCGAACAGGCGGTCGCGGGCTGCCGCCGTCTCGCCCAGGTCGTCGTGGGCGTCCTCGTCGACGGAGAGGTCGTCGGCGAGCCGCTGCAGGAGCGTGGACTTCCCGGCGTTCGTGTAGCCAGCCAGCGCCACGAGGTCGAAGCCTGACTCGTGGCGGGCCCCGCGGACCTCGTCGTCCGCGTCGTCCAGCTTGTCGAGTCGCTCCCGAAGGTGTTTGATGCGCTGCTTGTAGTCCGCGCGCATCTGGGCTGCCTGGGGCTCCTCGCCGCCGCTCTTGAACCCGCGACGGCCGGAACTCTCGCCGCGGCTGGCCTTCGCCTGCGCCCGCGGGAGTTCGTACCGGAGTTCCGCTAGCTGGACCTCCAGGCGGGCGCGCTTGGTCTCCGCGCGCTCCGCGAAGATGTCGAGGACGAGGCGCGTCCGGTCGACGACTTCGGCGCCGACCTCGTCCTCGAGGTTGTACGCTCGGCCGGGGTCGAGTTCGTCGTCCACGACCACCACGTCGATGTCGTCGCGTTCGACGCGCCCGGCGACGTCCGCCACGGCGCCCTCCCCGAGGTCGTACGTCGGGTCGGGTGGGCGGACCTGCGTGCGCTCGCCGACCACCTCGAGGCCGGCGGAGTCGCAGAGGGCGCGGATTTCGGTCGTGTCTATCGGGTGCGATGCTGCGCGTTTCGCTACGAGTGCTGTGTTGCCGCGTCGTGACATGCGTGCGTGTGAGGGGGAGTCGAACGTCGGTGCACGTCGTGACGTCCGCGCGGGCGAGTCGTGCCAGCCCGCGGAACGAGCGAGCGGCACAGCCGCGAGCCGCACGCGGCGAATCCGAGAACGGCCGGAACTCCGGCCCGCCGGGACGGACGCCCGGCTAGTAGTCGAGGAGCATCGTCTGTGCCGACCGACGAGGACACGCGACAAAACAGTACTGGGGCCGTGCTACAGAGTCACGAAGTACGATTCGGCGAGCGAATCCAGGTACGTGCCGTCGAGCGGGCCGTTGCCGGGACTGCCGGTTCCGTTCCCGGGCACGCCCGTGCCGTTGCCGGGCGGCGTCACCGCGGGCCCGTCACCGAGCCCGTCACTCGCGTTTCCCGTCGTCACCGTCGTGTTGTCGTCGGTCGTGTTCGTGGCCGGACCGTCGGCCGTCGGGCCGTTCCCCGCTCCCGGGGTGCCGGTCGACGGTCCGCCACCGTTCCCCGGTCGGCCGGTCGACCGGTTCGCCGGCGGGCCGGCGATGTCGCGAGCGATCGCAGCCATCTCCGGGCCGGTGAGCTTCCCGGCGTCCTCCTGGAGGCGGCCGAGGGCCGCCGTGTCGACGTTCTTCGACGCCAGCGCGTCGGCGGGGAGGCCGCGGGCCGTCTCGGCTGTCCGGTTCGAGAGCCGCTCTACCGTCGAGATCTCGGTGGCGAGCTGCGCCATCTCACCGCGGAACCGCGACTGGGAGATGTCGCCGTCCTGTCTCGCGTCGAGGAGGTCCTGCTTGCGCTCACGCAGTTCGGCGAGCCGGGTCTCCAGGGCCTCGCTCTCCTCGGCGACTACCGACGCCTTCGAGGCGTTCGACTTCGCCGCGGCGACGCGGAGGCCGAACGACCGCTCGGCCACCTCGCCGGCGACTTCGGCGCCCTGCACGTTGACGACGCCGGCCAGCCGGGCGCCGGGCGCCGTCTCGTTCTCGCTCTCGTTGTTGTCGTCCTCCTGGACGTCGAACGTCGTTGCCGTGGTCGACGCCGCCGACGACTCGGCGGGTGACCCGGCGGCCAGCGGTGCGCCGGCCCCGACGACGACGAGTACAGCCACCAGCAGTACGGTCGCTCTCATCTTGTCCGTCCGTTGTGGCCTCCGGCCCTTATACCCGGGCGACCGTGCGCACGACTTGTGTGGGATTAACGCCGATTAACTCGGGTTAAGGAGTGGGAGTAGAGCGCGTCAGTCGGCCACTAACGCCGAATTCGCGCTGGGGTGTCAGTTCGTGTAGTAGTACTCGCCGTCGCGCTTCTGCTGTTTGTCCAGCTGGCTGCCGGGCTTGTTGATGCGCGGGCGACCGAGGTTCTCGTCGCGGCGGAACGTCACGTCGAGGTTCGCGAGGAACTCGTTCATCCCCGAGCGCATCGCCTGTGGCGTCGAGGCGCGGCCGTGCTGGGCGGGTTCGCCGTCGAACACCATCAGGCGGTCGGCGGCGAGGTCGACCATGTAGATGTCGTGGTCGATGACCATCACGGTGGTCTCGCGGTTCTCAGCGAACCGCCGGATGGCGCGCGTGGCGAGCACGCGCTGCTCGACGTCGAGGTGCGCCGATGGCTCGTCGAGGAGGTAGAGGTCGGCGTCCTTCGACAGCGTCGCGGCGATGGCGACGCGCTGGCGCTCCCCGCCCGAGAGGTCCGTGAGGTTCTGTTCCAGGATGCGCTCCAGCTGGAGCGGGTCGCCGATCTCCGTGTTCCAGTACGACGTGCCGAAGTCGTCGGTGATCGAGGAGAGGAACGCGTCGACGCGGATGTGCTGGTCGGCCTCCACGTACTGCGGTTTGTACGCGATGTCGAGGCCGACGTCGAGGCTGTCGGCGGCCTCCCCGCCGACGGTGGTGGGGTCGATGTCGCCGGCGAGCAGTTTCGCGAACGTCGACTTCCCGATGCCGTTCGGCCCGACGACGCCGAGCACCTCGTTGCGGTGGATGTCGCCGCCGTCGACGGTGAGCGTGAACTCGCCCTCGCCGTAGGACTTCTCCATGTCCGGGTAGGAGATGAGCGTCTCCTCGCGGGAGGCCGCCCGCGGCGCGTGCTCCTCGAACGTGATCGCCTCCGGGCGGATGCGCATGTTCTCGTTGTCGAGGTAGCCCCGGAGGTACTCGTTGATGCCGTTGCGCACGCTCTTCGGCGTCGTGACGACGCCGTAGACGGAGGGTTCACCGTAGGCGACGTGGATGGAGTCCGCGAGCATGTCGAGGACGGCGAGGTCGTGTTCGACGACGAGCACCGCGCGGTCCTCCTCCTCGGCGAGTTCGCGGACGATGCGCGCCGCGGTGACGCGCTGGCCGATGTCGAGGTACGGCGTGAGTTCGTCCACGAAGTAGAAGTCCGCGTCGCGGGCGAGCGCCGCCGCGAGCGCGACCCGCTGGAGTTCGCCGCCGGACAGCGAGTCGATGGACTGGTCCATCACCGGGCGGATGGAGAGGCGGTCGACGAGGTCGTCGAGGACGCCGCGCTCGTCCGTGCGTTCGAGCAGTTCGCGAGTCGTCCCGCCGAACTGCTCGGGGATCTGGTCGACGTACTGTGGCTTCTTCGCGACGCTGATCTCGTCGTCGCGGACCGCCACGAGGTAGTCCTGGAGTTCGGTGCCGCGGTAGGCGTCGATGACCTCCTCCCAGTCGGGCGCGTCCTCGTGGCGTCCGAGGTTCGGGGTGATCTCGCCGGCGAGCACGTTCACCGCAGTCGACTTCCCGATGCCGTTCGGCCCGAGCAGGCCGGTCACCTTCCCGGACTCGGGGACGGGGAGGCCGTACAGCGAGAAGGCGTTCTCGCCGTAGCGGTGGGTCGGGTCGTCCTCGAGTTCCTGCGGGAGGTTGATGATCTCGATGGCGTCGAACGGGCACTTCTCGACGCAGATGCCACACGTCTCCCCGAGGCAGATCTCCTCGGAGATGCGTATCTGGTCGGGGTCGCCCTCGTCGGCGTCGTCGCCGCGGAGTGTGATGCACTCCTTGCCCGTCCGGTTCGGGGGGCAGTAGTTCGCACACTCGTAGTTGCAGCGGTCGGGCTGACACCTGTCGAGGTCCACGACCGCGATGCTGTCCTCAGCCATCGCTACAGGCTGACGCCCTCGGAGAGGAGCACGCCCCACGTGATGAACCAGAGCGCGAAGGTCATGAAGAGGACGTAGACGTGGTCTTTCGTGGAGAAGTCCGCGATGTCGACGCCGAACAGCCGCATCAGGCCGAGTTCGACGGCGACCACGCCGAACATGACGAGCAGCCCCGTCCTGCTCGAGGGGTCGGTGACGACGGCCTCCGAGAGGAAGGCCGCCGCGACACCGCCCAGCGTGGCGATGGTGGTCACCTTCAGGCTCCGCCGGTGGGAGGCCTTCGGGTCCACAGTCTCTGTCATACAGGTTCCTCCGGGAGCCTCTGTCAAAAGGCGTTCGCTTGCCGTACGCGAGGGTCCGGACGTCGCTCTCACCGTGGGAGAGACTCCCGCAGTTTTAAGCGCCTGGGGTGTTTCGATTCGTAACGATGGCTGGAGACGATAGCGTCCTCGAGGACCTCCCGCCGAGCGCGAAGCTCGTCTTCAAGGTACTCGAATACGACGGCCCCCTCACCCAGAAACGAATCGTCGAAGAAACCATGCTCTCGGCGCGCACCGTCCGCTACGCGCTCGAGCGACTGGAGGACCGCGGCGTCGTCGACGAGGACATCTACTTCGCCGACGCCCGACAGAGCCTCTACCAGCTCACCTGCGAGACCGACGAGACCGGCGCGGAAGCCGACGCCGAAGCCGCCTAACTCTCGACTGCGACCGTCTGTTCTTCGCTACTGCTCCCCCAGTCGACAGTGACACGCTCCTCGTCCTCGCCGTAGACGGGCACCGAAATATCGACTGCCTCCCGTTCGCCGGGCGCGACGGCGACCGACCCGACGCCGAAGGCGCTGATCGATTCGGAGGTCGCTGCCGCGCGGAACGTCCCGCTGGCCCCACCGCTGTTCTCCACGGTCACGCTGACGGTCGCTTCGCTCCCCGTCTGGACGGTGTCGGATACCGAGACGTCCGTCACCGCGAACTCGGCCGGGTCGGCGAGGAACGCTAGCTGAGACTCGTCGAGTTCGACGTCTCCGACGGCACCACTCGGGGCGTCCACAGGGCCCGGCAACGAGTACGAAAGGACTCGCCGGTCCTCGGTGTCCCGGCGGTAGAAGACGGCGTTCGCACCCGTGCTCCCGGGGAGTTCGTCGGCGGGCCGGTGCGTCTCGCCGGCGAGCGAGAGCGCCGGCCGTTCGCCGTCGGCGACGAGCGCGAACACGAACTGCGGACCACTCCCCGTGACCGTGTACGCGTTGACGTGGGCGCCGGCGTAGAGGTAGGTGAACGACCGGCCGACCCAGACGTCGCCGACGACTGGATTCGGCGTGGTCGTCGTTCGCGTCGTCGACTCGTCTATTGTCGTGGAGGGTTCTGTCGTCGTCTGGTCCGTCGACGGGGTCGCCGAGTTGCCCGCGCTCGTACACCCCGCGAGCGCCCCGGTGGAGAGCCCGACGGCGGCAGCGAGGAACCTTCGTCGTCGCATTGTTCCAGTCGACTCGGCCGTCCGGTAAGTGCTTTCGGCCCCGCCGGACCGTCTCGTGGACTCTCTACTCGTTGGGGACGACGGAGACCATCTCCTCGCGGTCGATGGCGCGTTCGAGTTCCTCCGCGATGGCCGAGCCGCGGGACACCTTGATGTCGCCGCCGCGGCCGACCGTCGCCGTGAACAGGTAGTCGCCGTCGGCCTGCACTTCCACCGTCTCGCCGGAGCGACCGCCGTCCAGCGGGAGGATGATGTGCCGCGAGGTGATCTCGGGCGTGACGATCTGGCCCGCGGGCTCGGGGTTGTCACCGCCGCCGCCGCTGCCGCCGGCCACCTGGCCGGGGCGCTCGTCGAGGGTCCGCACGTCGATGTTGATGCCGAGGCGGTTCTCGATGTCCGAGATGCGGCCGCCGCCCTTCCCGATGACGTGGCTGATCTCGTCGTCGGAGACGTACACCACGGCGTCGTTCGGGCCGCGGATGTCGACCTCGACGGGGCCGCGGGTGGCGGCCTGGATCTCCCGCTCGACCTCCTGTTTCGCGAGGCGGTCGACGCCGGAGTCAGACCCGCTGCCGCCGTTCTCGTCGAGGGGCACCGTGACGACCTGGCGGTTGAACGTGTAGATCTCGTAGGCGGGGGTCTGCGTGGCGAAGTCCCGGACCTGGATGACCGGGCGCGCGAGGTCCTCCTCCATCAGGCCCTCGGGCACCTTCACCTCCGTCGTCACGTCGTAGACGGTCTCCACGTCGCCCTCCTCTATGTAGACGACGGTGTCGACGATCTGGGGGATCATCCCGAGTTCGACGCGGCCGACGAGACGCTGGAGCGCGTCGATCGGGCGGGTGGCGTGGACGACCCCGACCATCCCGACGCCCGCCAGTCGCATGTCCGCGAACACCTCGAAGTCGTCGGTCTTGCGGACCTCGTCGTAGATGGTGTAGTCCGGGCGCACCATCAGCAGCGAGTCGGCGGTCTTCGCCATGTCACCGCCGAGTTCCGTGTACTGGGTCACCTCGTTGCCGACCTGGAGGTCCCGCGGTTTCTCCATGGTCTTCACGACGTTGCCGGCGTCGGAGAGGAACTCCGCGACGGCCGTCGCGAACGTCGACTTCCCGGCGCCCGGCGCGCCCGCGATGAGCACGCCGCGGTCCCGTTCGAGCAGGCGCTCGCGGAGGTCGTCGGCGTGCTCGTAGTCGTCCATCGTCGTCTTCACGATGGGGCGGACGGCAGTGATCTCGATGCGCTCGGAGAACGGCGGTTCGGAGACGGCGATGCGCATGTCCCGCACCTGTGCGATGGTCATGCCCTCCTCGGACAGTTCGACGAACGCGTCGTCGGCGCGCTTGGCGGTGCTGATGATCTCGTTGGCGTGCTCTTTCAGCGTGTCCGTGTCCAGCACCTCGTCGGCGACCTCCTGGTAGGTGATCTCGCCGACCTCGCCCCGCTTGGCCATCGGCACCAGGCCGTCCTTCAGGTGGACGCTCATCGTGAGGTCGTCGAAGTACTGCTCGATGGCGAGTTCCCCGAGGTCGTACTCGAGCGGTTCGAGGTACTCCACCTCGATGCCCTTCCCCTTCGCGACCTCGGCCTGCACGATGTCGCTGGTGACGAAGACCGCGTCGTACTCGGCGGCGACGTCCCGGATGATGGCGTCGATGGCACCCGCGGAAGCGCGCTTGATGTCCTCCTCGGTGGCCCGTTCGCCGACGTACACGACCTCGACGTCGCCGTCCTCTGCCAGTTCGACGAGTCGCTGGAGCTCCTCCAGTCCGTCCCAGCCGGTCTGCCGGCCACTGTTCGCCTGCGCTTCGATCTCGCCGACGACCGCCTCCGGTACGTACACCGTGGCGCCCGCGTAGTCCCCGTCGACGACCCGCTCTGAGATGCGGCCGTCGACGACGACGCTCGTGTCGGGAACGACGTTCATTGGCTGGTGGTAGTCCCGGCGCACAGATAAGGGTGTGTGACATCCTCCCCGCCGTGAGCGGCAGGGCTTCCCGTACCGCGTTGGGATATTTACGGTTTGCAGATGCTCGCTTGTTCAGCGAACGTCCCCTGTCCACTACTCGGGTCGTGTTCTCCACGACGGAACAGGTTGACCACAGGGCGTGCCACACGCCCGCTACTCCTATCCACAGAGGGATTCAGAGTTACCTTTTCTGCTTGGTCTAACCGACGGCGAATGTTCTCTGCGCCATTCGAGTCGGCGTTCATCACGGCGTCACACCCACGACAGATGTACAACCCACGCTCGACGCGATTCGCCTCGCGTTTCTGCCCGCAACACGAACACGTCTTCGACGTGTCTCGCTCGCTCACCGTGACCACGGCGATGCCTTCGGCTTTCGCCTTGTACGTGAGCAGGTTCGTGAAGCGGTCGAACGCCCACCCGTGCAGGCCTTCGTTGCCACGGTCGCCCCAGTTCCGAGCCTCGCCAGTCTCGTCGTCTTCACGGATGCCCTCGAGGTTGCCGACGGCAATCGTTCCGACACCTCGTTCGACGCACTCTGTGAGGATGTGTCTGGTGACGGCGTGCAGGTAGTGCGACCGGCGCTCCGAACGCTTCCGGCGAAGCCGGAGTGCTTTGTTCGACCGAGGTGAGTTGCACTTCGCTATCTCCTTGGCGAAGTACCGTTCGTCGGTCTTGAGAGCGTTCCCCGGATACAACTCGTGGTCGTCCGTGGAATACGAGACGGCGGCAAAGTTCTTGATACCGAGGTCAATACCAGCGGTTTCGTCGCCGGGAGACCGGGCCTCGATTTCGTGTTTACACACGATGTGGAGTTCCCATTCGTCACCATTCCAAACGGCTCGAACTTGGGGGATGTTCTCAACGACCACGTCTGGTCGGGTTTCGATGTCGCAGAGGATGAAGTCCGACCAGTGGTCTTTCAGGTTCCGGCCTTTGGAGAGTCGAATTCGGTTGTTCTTCGCGTCGTGTTTGAAGCCGTCTTCTTTGAACGTGACCGTAGAGCGCGGGTGGTCGTCGCCGTTCTTTCTGTACTTTGGTGGGTTTGCGCGGTCGTCCCCGTTTCGGCGCTTGGCGTACCAACCACGGAATGCTTCAGCGAGTTCTTCGATGACTCGCTGACTCGACTGAGAATTGAGGTCGGCGTAGCGTTCGTGGGTCTTCAGGTATGCCTTGAGCGGGCCATCATCGGGGATTGTCCCTGTTTCGTTCCAGATACGGTCGCACGTCCAGCGAGCGATGTTCCAGAGTTTCGAGGCGGCAAACCCGAGCGAGTCCAAGTCACCCTTGACCAGTTGCTGGTTCTGTATGGAAGCAACATAGGTGCGAGCGACATGAATCGCCATACATAGTCCGTGTAATTAATCTTACTTAATGCTGTGGATTGTGTAGGCAGTGTCGGATTCACTCCCGCCGTGAACGGCAGGATTCTCTCCTCGAATCAAGATAGACGGGGGCGGCCCCCCGCCGGACGACGCCGGGGGCTAAGTTCCTCCGTCCCGTCGCTCCGGTGTGAACGTCCGCACGCTGACCGAACGTCTGGTCTCGATTCCGAGCCACGAGGACGAGACGGCCGCCGGCGACGCCGTCGAGTCGTGGCTCCGCGAGCAGACGGACGCCGACGTGACCCGGGACGGCGCGGGCAACGTCCTGGCGTGGCGCGAACGGGACGCCGACGGCCCGTCGCTCGCGCTCGTCGGCCACCACGACGTCGTGCCGCCGGACGAGAGCCAGACCACTGACGGTGGCTACGTGTTCGAGGGGCGCGACGGCCGCCTCTACGGCCGCGGCACCGCGGACATGAAGGGCGCCGTCGCCGCGATGCTGCTCGCGTTCCGGGACGCCGACCCGGAGTGCCCGCTCGCGTTCGCGTCGTTCGTCGGCGAGGAGACCGGCGGCGAGGGCGCGCGGTACGCCATCGACGACGGCTTCGCGCCCGACCGGGCGCTCGTCGCCGAGGGGTCGACGGGCTACTCCGCGCCGGGCGTCCTCGACGTCGCGGTGGCGCACAAGGGGCGGCGCGCGAGCACCGTCACCGCGGAGGGCGCGGCCGCTCACGCCAGCGAACCCGAGGCGGGAGAGAACGCCATCTACCGGGCCTGCGACGCCGTCGACGTGATCCGCGACCTCGACGCCCCGAGCGCCGAGGTGTTCGGGGAGACGCTGTCGGGGAGCGTCGCCGTCACCGAGATCGAGGGCGGGTCGGCGTGGAACGTGATTCCCGAGGCCTGCGAGGTGACCGTCGACGAGCGCACTGTCCCCGGCGAGCGCGCGGCACTCGACGAGGTGGAGGGCGTCGAGGGCGTGACCTGGAGCGTCGACCAGGACCTCCCGCCGATGGCCTGCGACGACGAGGCGTTCGTGGAGCGCGCGCTCGACGCCGTCCGCGAGGTTCAGGACGGTGCCGGCGAGCGCGTGAGCAAGCCCCACGCGACGGACGCGGGGTGGCTCGCCGACGCCGGCGTGTCGTGTCTCGTCTGCGGGCCTGCCGAACCCGGGGAGGCCCACACCGCCACGGAGAGCGTCTCTCTCGACGTGCTCGACCGGTGTCGTCGCGTCTACCGGCGACTCGCGAGCGCGTGAGCCGGGTAACTCGTGGTCCGGCGGTAGCGACGGACGGCAACCCTCTTGGGGCCACGGGGTGACGTGGGCATATGGCGACAGAGGTTACGACGGAAGCCCCGGAAGCGTACGACGCCCTCCTCGACCACTACGAGCAGTTGTCGAACGTCAACAGCGCGAACATGCTGCTCTCCTGGGACCAGGAGGTCATGATGCCCGAGGGCGGGACGCCCGCCCGCTCCCAGCAGAAGTCCGCGCTCTCCTCGCTCTCCCACGACCTCCTCACCGAGGACCAGGTCGGCGAGTGGCTCGACGAACTCGACGACGCCGACCTGACCGGCGAGCAGGAGGCGGTCGTCCGAGAGATCCGCCGCGAGTACGAGCGCGCCGACCGCGTCCCCAGCGACCTGGTGGCCGAGATATCCGAGACGACCTCCGAGGCGCTCCCGAAGTGGAAGGAGGCCAAAGAGGAGGACGACTTCTCCATCTTCGCGCCCGTCCTCGAGGAGCTCGTCGAACTGAAGCGGGAGTACGCCGCGCACATCGACGACGAGGCCGACCCCTACGAGGTGCTGTTCGCGGACTACGAGCCGTACCTCGACCTGGAGACGGCCGAGCGCGTGCTCGAACGCCTCCGCGAGGAGCTCGTCCCGCTCGTCGAGGACATCCGCGACAGTGACGTCGAACTCGCCGACCCCTTCACCGGGGAGTTCGACGTGGACACCCAGGAGGAACTCGCGCGGGACACCCTGGACACGCTCGGCTACGACTGGGACCACGGCCGCCTCGACACGGCACCCCACCCGTTCTCGACGGGGAACCAGTTCGACGCCCGTGTCACCACGCGGTTCGCCGCGGACGACCCCCTCGGCGCGCTCACTTCGACCATCCACGAGTTCGGCCACGCGCGCTACACGCTCGGCCTCCCTCGCGAGCAGTACGGCAACCCGCTGGGCGAGTCACGTGACCTCACCGTCCACGAGTCCCAGAGCCGCCTCTGGGAGAACCACGTCGGGCGCTCCCGGGTCTTCTGGGAGAAGTTCCTGCCCGCGATGCAGGAGCGCTTCCCGCAGGTCGCCGAGGCCACGCCGGAGGACGCCTACGAGGCCGCCAACGAGGTGTACGAGGACAACCTCATCCGCGTCGAGGCGGACGAACTCACCTACCACATGCACATCGTCGTCCGCTTCGAGATCGAGCGCGAACTCATCGAGGGCGACCTCGACGTCGCGGACGTCCCCGAGCGCTGGAACGACAAGTACGAGGAGTACCTCGGCATCCGCCCCGACACCGACAGTGAGGGCTGTCTCCAGGACATCCACTGGAGCCACGGCTCGTTCGGCTACTTCCCGACGTACTCGCTGGGCAGCGTGCTCGCCGCCCAGATCTACGACGCCCTCGAAGCCGACGTCGGCGACGTCGAGGCGAAGGTCCGTGAGGGTGACTTCGACGTCATCGCGGAGTGGCTCGAGGAGCACGTCCACCGCCACGGCGCCCGCTACACCACGCCCGAACTCGTCGAGGAGGCGACTGGCGAGGCGTACAACGCCGACCACTTCGTCGACTACGTCACCGAGAAGTACACGGAACTGTACGACCTGTAACTCGACCTCGTAGTAGCTCTCTCACGCGCTTCCTTCTCGTCTGACGACGCCTGAAAGCCCTCGGCTGGGTACGCTCCCGCCGCTCGCTGCGCCCTTCGCTCGCGGTGCTCGCTTCGGTACTTGCGTCGCGGGGGTTCGCGTACCCAGCCTCGCCCTTTCAATCCGTCAGGAGGCTGACTGTGTCACCGGCCGCGTCACTTCCTCGCACGGTCACCGAAAACTTATGCCCGACTCGGCGGCGAGTGCTCGTATGCCTGGACCAGTCTTCCTCTCCGGCGACGAGGTAACTCTCCGACCGCCCGAGCGCGAAGACCTCGACGCGATTCACGAGTGGATGAACGACCCGCGCGTCTGGCGGCCGGCGCTCGACTCGAAGCCGATGAACGCAGAACTCGGCGAGGAGTTCTTCAAGAACGTGCTCACCACCGAGGACGGCGTGCAACTGCTCGCGTGCGTGGACGAGGACCCCATCGGCCACGTCTCGCTGACGGGCACTCAGTACGGCCCGACGGCGACCGACCGCGCTCGCGGCAGGGAACTGGCCTACCACCTCGACCCCGAGTTCCACGGTCGGGGATACGGGACGGACGCGACGAGCACCCTGCTCCAGTACGCCTTCGAGGACCTGAACCTCCGGCGCGTCGAGGCGAACGTCGGCGCGTTCAACGACGCCTCCATCGCCCTCCTCGAATCGCTGGGCTTCGAGCGCGAGGGCGCCCGGCGCGAGGCCGCGTACTACCGCGGCGACTACTACGACATGCTCACGTACGGCCTGCTCCGCGAGGAGTGGGACGGTAGCGACTGACCGCCCACCTGAGAACCACCGGTGTCGGACGTCTTTTCCTGCTGCCGGACCCACACGTGAGTATGCGCGCAGCCATCTACCAGGGGCCGGGCGAGATAACCGTCGAGGAGGTACCGAAACCGGAGGTCGAGGCGCCGACGGACGCCGTCGTGCGCGTCACGCACACCGCCGTCTGTGGCTCCGACCTCTGGTTCTACCGCGGGGACAGCGACCGCGAAGCCGGGTCGCCGGTCGGGCACGAACCGATGGGCATCGTCGAGGACGTCGGCGACGACGTCACCTCCGTCGAACCCGGCGACCGCGTGCTCGCGCCGTTCGCCATCAGCTGCGGGGAGTGCGAGTTCTGCCGGAAGGGCCTGTACACCTCCTGCGTGGAGGACGAGTCCTGGGGCGGGGACAACGGCGGCGCGCAGGGCGAGTACGTGCGCTGTCCGTTCGCCGACGGCACGCTCGTCCGGGTGCCCGACCGGCACGCCGACGACGAGGACACGCTCGAGGCGCTCCTGCCGCTGACGGACGTGATGGCGACCGGCCACCACGCCGCCGTGAGCGCGGGCGTCAGCGAGGGTGACACCGCGGTCGTCGTTGGCGACGGAGCGGTAGGGCTCTGTGGCGTGCTCGCCGCCCAGCGCCTCGGCGCGGAGCGCGTCGTCGCGATGGGTCACCACGAGGACCGCCTCGAACTCGCCGAGGAGTTCGGCGCGACGGAGACCGTCGCCGCCCGGGGCGACGAGGCTGTCGAGCGAGCGCTGGAACTCACGTACGGCGGTGCGAACCACGTGATGGAGTGCGTCGGCGCGGCCACCGCGATGGACACCGCCATCTCCGTCGCGCGGCCAGGCGGCACCGTCGGCTACGTCGGCGTCCCCCACGGCGTCCAGGCGGGCGGCGGACTCGACGTGTTCTCGCTGTTCACCGACAACATCGCGCTGAACGGCGGCGTCGCTCCCGTTCGGGCGTACGTCGAGGACCTGCTGGCCGACGTGCTCCAGGGCACACTCGACCCCTCGCCCATCTTCACGAAGACGGTGGACCTCGAGGGCGTCCCGGAGGGCTACCGCGCGATGGACGAACGCGACGCCATCAAGGTCATGGTGAAGCTCTGAGCGGTCGGTCGGTGCCGCGCAGTCCCAGTTTTCCGGTGGGCGAGCTTTGACGTACTGACAGGACACAGTGGGGGCGTATGGCGACAGAACCCCCCGAGGCGTCCGAAACGGACGCCTACGAGGCCCTCGAAGAGCGGACGAAACGACTCTCCTACCTCGGCGACGCTCGCGGCGTCCTCGCGTGGGACCAGCGCGTGATGATGCCGGAGGGTGGCGCGCCCGCCCGCGGCAAACAGCTGTCGGCGCTGTCGACGGTGAGCCACGACCTGCTCACGGACGACGAGGTCGGCGAGTGGCTGGACGAACTCTACGGCCGCGACCTCGACGCCGACCAGCAGGTGCTCGTCCGGGAACTGCGCCGGCGCTACGATCGCTCGGACCGCGTGCCCAGCGACCTCGTCGCTGAGTTGACCGAGACGCAGTCCGACGCCCAGCAGGTGTGGGAGGACGCGAAGGCCGACGCCGACTTCTCGCAGTTCGCGCCGACGCTCGACGACCTCCGCGAACTCCACGTCGAGCGCGCCCGCCACATCGACGACACCGCCGACCCCTACGCGGTCATGTTCGAGGACGGCGAACCGTACCTCCCCCTGGAGCGCGTCGAGGAGATCTTCGACACGCTCCGCGCGGAACTCGTCCCGCTCATCGCGGGCATCAAAGATAGCGACGCCGAGTTCACGTCCCCCTTCGCAGGTGACTACGACGACGACACCCAGATGGAACTCTGCCGCGAGATCGTCGACCGACTGGGCTACGACTGGGACCGGGGCCGCCTCGACACGGCGCCCCACCCGTTCATGGTCGGCCCGCAGTTCGACGCCCGCATCACGACCCGGTTCAAGTCCGACGACCCCGTGGACGCGATGCTCTCGACCATCCACGAGTTCGGCCACGCGAGCTACCAGCACGGCCTCCGCGACGACGCCTACGGCCTGCCGCTCGGGCAGTCCCGCTCCTCGGGCGTCCACGAGTCCCAGTCGCGGTTCTGGGAGAACCACGTCGGGCGCACGGAGGCGTTCTGGGAGTACGCCGCGCCGTTCGTCAACGAGCACCTCGGGACGGACGCCGCCCCCCGGGAGGCCTACGAGGCGGTCAACCGCATCTACCCGGACAACTGCATCCGGGTGGAGGCGGACGAACTCACCTACCACATGCACATCATCCTCCGGTCGGACGTCGAGAAGGCATTCGTCGGCGGCGACCTGGCTGTCGAGGACGTCCCCGAGCGGTGGAACGACCTGATGGAGGAGTACCTGGGTGTCCGCCCCGCGGACGACGCGGCGGGCTGCCTGCAGGACATCCACTGGACTGGTGGCTTCGCGTCGTTCCAGAACTACACGGTCGGCAGCGTGCTCGCCGCCCAGCTCGACGCGACGATGCGCGAGGACCTCGACGTCGACGGCCTCGTCTGCGAGGGCGAGTTCGCGCCCATCCGCGAGTGGCTCACCGAGCACGTCCACAGCCACGGCCAGCGGTACACGACCGACGAACTGATCGAGGTGGCCACGGGCGAACCGCTGACTGCGGACTACTTCGTCGACTACGCACGCGAGAAGTTCGGGGACATCTACGACCTCTAGGTCCCCGGCCAGCCCGGCCCGCATCTGTCACCCCGGTAGTTTCAAGTAGTGGTGTGGCATAGCATACCACGTATGTCGAGCGCATCGACTCCGGACGACGACTCCCTTCTGGACGACTTCCTCGAACAGCGCGGTCACGAGACGGCGACCTGGGAGCGAAACTACAACAAGAAGCAGTGTCCGGAGTGCAGTGGTCTCCACGACGTAGACGCGACAGACTGTGGCGTCTGTGGGTGGTCGCCGTAACGCGGCACACCCCGACTCGCTCTCCGAACGCACCGACACCGACCGCTTTTCGCGTCCGTCGACGCCCGCCAGCGCCTGCTATGGCGGTCAGTCCGTCTCCCCCTCGCCGACCTGCTCGCAGCGTGCGAGCCAGACCTCCTCGAACGTCCCGGGTTCGACGACGCGGCCCGCGAGGTCCCCGATCTCCCGGACGCCTTCCTCCTCGCACCACTCGATAGCGGCCTCGTAGACGTCGAAGTCGTACGCCTCGCGGACTGCATCGTCCCGCTCGACGCGGAGTTCGTCGACCCCGGCGAGGTGCGCGAGGAACGCTCGCGGCATTGCCGCTCGCGCGAAACGTGACCTCGCTGTGCTCGGTCACGCGGCCCTCGTGTGGCCGTCGGAGAGGTACCACTCGCCGTCGTACTCGAAGGCGGGGAGCGTGCCGTAGTTCGGCTCGTCGAAGTCGAACCACGTCGCGACGTCCGCGAGTTTCTCGCTCGAGAGGTAGAGCTACGTCGGGTGGAGGCCCGAAACCGGAACACTTCGCGTCATCCCAGGCTGGCGGTACTCAGTGGCGCGTGTAGACTCTTCGGGAGGTGTGCGATGGTTCCTCACGAGGCCGACTACGCGGCGCTCGCGCCGCTGCCGAGGACGACGACGGCGGCGCCTACGACGACGAGGAGCGCCCCCACCACCACACCACGCGTGACGCGCTCGAGGTCCCGCAGGAGCACCGCCGCGAACACCGTCGTGAACAGCGGCGCCGTCGCCGCCAGCGGGTCGACGACGGCGACCCGGCCGAGTTCCAGCGCCCCGAACAGTGCCAGCAGCGCCACCGCCGTCAGCGTCCCGCTGCCCGCGAAGTAGGCGTACGTCCGCCGCGGTGCCGAGAAGACGTCGCCACGCGCCGCGTACACCCCGTAGCCGACGAGGGCCACGAGCGCACCCACCTCGTTGAGTGCGACAGCCTCCAGCAGCGTCACGTCACCGAACGTCCTGAGGCCGTAGGCGCGAGCGACGTTCCCCACGCCGAAGAAGAACGCCGCCGCCAGCGGGAAGACGAGGTCCCGCGGGTCCCACCCCGAGAGGTCGCCGCCCTTTGACAGTGCGAGCACGACCAGTCCCGCGACCAGCACGAGGATGCCGACGCCGACGACTGGCTCGACGGCCTGCCCGAGGAAGGCGGCGGCGAGGACGGTGGCGAACAGCGGCCGCGAACTGATCCCCGCGGAGTTGATGCTGGCGCCGACCCGGTCGACGCCCGTGAACGTCGCGAGCCGACCCAGTGCGGTGCCGACGAGGCCCGCGCCGAGGAACACGGCAGCAGCCTCGGGCGTGACGGCGGCGAACGCATTCGTGCCCTGCAGGGCGAGCAGGGCGCCGGCGAAGAGGCTCGTGTCGACGACCACGACGGTCAGTGACGCCTGCAGGCTGGATCCGCCGGCCGCCATCCCTCGCTTCGACAGGACGGGGCTGAACCCCCACAGCACCGCCGGCACGAGTGCGAGTGCGACCACCGCCGTTTCGACCATCTGTCTCGGACCATGTGACTGCCGCCAAGAACGCTTGTGGTCGCGGCAGGGCCCCGCAGACCGCTGCCACGGCCAGCACGCATAAGTTCCGCGACGAGTAACGTGAGGCGGATCCATGCCGGAGTGCCAGAACTGCGATTCCTTCGTGACAGACGCCTACGCGCGAGTGTTCACGCCGACCGGCCAGGGCGAACCTCGCGTCTGCCCGAACTGCGAGGACAAGATCCGGGACGGTGCGGACGTCCGCGAGGCGCGGTCGACGCGCCGGACCTGACGAGCGCGACGAACAACCGGCGACTTCCTCCGTTCTCCGCGTCGATACTGCGGGCTAGTCAGTGGTTACGTCGGTCCTGGTGGGTGGACGACGCGGCGACGCGTTCCCGGGAGAAACCGCGGTCTACGGCCGACGCTGCCGCGTAGGGTCGGCCTGTTCGGGAGTTACCGAGCGGCGAACTCGTCCGGCCCTGCCGCCGACCTGTCGCCCGAATTTAGTTTCCTCGGACAGTATCAGGCCAGTAGAATTTCAAGCGGTTTATACCAGTTCGGCTCCTTTAGAACAACAATGACGGACTCGGAGCCGGAAGTCACGCGGCTGTTCGGTGGTCCGGGGAGCGGGAAGACGACCGCGCTCCTCGACCACGTCGAGGAACTTCTTGAGGAGGACGACGTAACGGTCCGGGACATCCTCGTCGTGTCGTACACACGTGCCGCCGCGGCAGAGGTCCGCGACCGACTCGCGGAGCGACTCGACGTGAACCCGCGGTCGCTGCGGGGCAACGTCGCCACGATGCACGCGAAGGCCTACGAACTGCTCGGGCTCTCGCGTGGCGACGTCGTCGGCGAGGACGACAAGGAGGACTTCTGCGAGGAGTACGGGATCCCCTTCGAGGACGAGTACGCGTCGGGCTCCCGGCGGACCGCTCGTTCGACGACGCTCGGCAACAAGGTCATCGCCACGTCCCAGTGGCTCCAGCGAACCCGACGCGACGTCTCGGACTGGTACGACGTGCCGTTCCGCTGGAACGACGAGGAGGTCCGCCTCCCGCCGGAGATCGACGACAACGCACAGACCGGCAACAAGTACACGCCGACGTGGCCCTCCACGGACGAGCGCTACGACATCCCGGAGGCCATCCGGGCGTGGCGCGCGTACAAGGGCGAGAACGAACTCGTCGGCTTCGCGGACATGCTCGAACGCGTCAAGCAGCGCTCGCTACTCCCGGACGTCGACTACCTCGTCATCGACGAGTTTCAGGACATCACGAGCCTGCAGTACGACGTCTACGAGGAGTGGCGTCCGCACATGGAGAAGGTGCTCATCGCGGGCGACGACGACCAGGTCGTCTACGCGTGGCAGGGTGCGGACCCGGAACTCCTGCTCAACACCCACGTCACCGACGACGTGGTGCTGCCGAACTCCTACCGCCTGCCGTCCCAGGTGCTCCAGGTCGTCCAGCAGGAGATCAGCCACATCGAGACGCGCCAGGAGAAGGACCTCAAACCCCGCAAGGAGGGCGGGAGCGTCGAGGCAATCGACAGCCCGTCGATGCTCGACCTCGTGCGGAACGTCCGCTCGACCGTCCAGCAGTCCGACGACGAGACGGTGATGGTGCTGTTCCGCGCTCGCTACCAGCTGTTCGACTTCGTCGACGAGTTCATCGGCGAGGGCATCCCGTTCAAGGCGCTCACCGACCAGCGCATGTGGACCGACCGGCTCCAGCAGTACATCTCCGCCGTGGAGGCCCTGGAGAACGACGACCCCATCGACGGCCTGCAGGCCCGCCGCCTGATGGACATGCTCCAGGACTCGGCGTTCGGCACCCGCGAGCGCAACGACCTCCGGGAGGCCATCGACGAGGCCCAGGGCGAGGACACTGACCTCACCGACCTCACGTTCACCGCGGAGTTCATCCGCGACTACGTCCCGTTCGTCCCCGGCCCGTCGGCCGCCGCGGACATGCTCCGGAAGGTCACGCGCTACCAGCGCCGCAGCATCGACGCCTACTTCCAGGGCGAGTACCGCGGCATGGACCCCGAGCGCGTACGCGTCGGCACCATCCACTCCGCGAAGGGTCGCGAGGCCGACCACGTCTTCCTCTCGACGGACCTCACGGAGAAGGTCGTCGAGCAGATGGCGGCGACCGCCGACCCCGAGGACATCCCGGAGGGCGTGGAGTTCACGAGCAAGACCAGCCCGGTCCCGATCCTGACGGACAACGAGCGCCGCGTCTTCTACGTCGGCATGAGCCGTGCCCGCGAGCGCCTCGTCATCCTCCAGAACCTCATCGGCGGCGCGCCGACGCTGCCCATCGACGTGCTGCTCTACGGCGAGCAGACCGGCCAGACTCTCGAGGACGCCCTCGAAGCCGACACCCCGGTCCAGCTCCCGTGAATGCGGACGGCGCCCCTCGACGACGCGCTCGCCGACGCGGGCGCTGACGCCTTCGTCTTCGTCGGTCCACCCGGCGACCCGCTCGTCCACTACCTGAGCGGCGCCTCCCTCCCGTGTCGCGCGGCGGTCGTCTACGCGGGCCGCGTCGCCGTAGTTCCCGAGCAACTGCTCCCCGACCACGTCTCCGTCAGCGCGGACGCGACCGTCCTCGACGCCGAACCGACGCCCGCCACGCGTCTCCCCGGCCTCGTCGGCGACTCCGTACTCGCACCGCGGACGCTCCCCCACGACGCCGCGCTCTACCTGGAGGGGGACGGCGTCGACGTGGCGTCGACCACCGCCCACCGGCGCGCGAGAGCCCGGAAGACGGACGCCGAACTGACCGCTATTCGAGACGCGCAGGCCGCCGCCGAGACGGGGATGGCTGCCGTCGCGGCGCTACTCGCCGGCGCGGACGGCGACCCGCTGGTCGATGAGGAGGGCGAGGTGACTGCCGAGCGCGTGCGCCGCACCGCCAACGCCGCGATGGCCCGGGACGGTGCGGCGCCGGAGACGGTCGTCGGCGGAGACGGCGCGCTCTCGGCGACGGAACCGGTCCCGGTTCGCGTGACGCCGCGCTCCGGCGGCTACCACGGTCTGCTCGCGCGGACGTTCGTCGCGGACAGCGACGGCGGGTGGGAGCGCCGCGCAACGCTCGCCTGCGAGTACGCCGTCGACGCGGGAATCGACATCGTCGAACCGGGCGAGACGACCGTCGCGGCCGCGGAGAGCGAGGTGCTCGCGGAACTCGGGTCGTACGGCTTCCCGCCGGAAGCCGGGAGCGCGAGCGTCCACGGCGTCGGCCTCGACGCGCACGAGGCGCCGACCGGCGACGCCACGCTCGAAGCGGGGGCGGTGCTCGGAGTCGCGGCAGAACTCGACGACGAGGGAGCGGTGTGGATCGCTGACCTCGGCGTCGTCACCGAGTCGGGCGTCGAGCGCGTTGGCGAGTTCCCGCGGTCGGTGGTGCCGCGAGCGGACTACTGACCGTCGTCCTCGGGGTCCTCGGCGACGGCGTCGACGGTCTTCTGGACGGCGAGAATCGGGACGTCCGTCGGTGTCGTGACGTACCGCTCGAAGAGGAGGATGCCGGCGGCGAACCCGAGGAACACCAGGCCGGTGAGGTCGCCCGCGAGCAGCGTCTCGACGCCGAACAGCGCGGCCGGGGCGGCGAACGCCAGCGCGACGGCGAGGGTCACCATGTCGAGGATGCGCACGTCAGACAGTGGGCGCTCGGGACGGATAAGCGTCTCTCACCACGTGCGAACGGGAAGCAGGTCCGCAGCGCGTGCGACGCCGACGTCGCCCGCCTCCGTCCGGACCACGACGCGGATGTCGTCGCCGTAGTCCGCGAGCAGTTCCCGGCAGACGCCGCAGGGCGGGACGACGCGGAACGACTCGTCGACACCGCGGGGGTGTTCGACGGCGACGACGCGCTCGAACGAGTGGGCGCCGTCCGCGACGGCGCTCCCGAGCGCGCCCGGTTCCGCACACGTCGACGCGCGCCCGACGCTCGCGGGGAGGCTGGCGGCCGTGTAGACGTCGCCGTCGCTGGCTTCCACGGCGGCCGAGACGATGTGCGCGGGGCCGTCGAACCGACCCGCTCCGTCGGGAGAGAAGGCGGCTTCCGCGGCGGCGACGGCGTGGTCGACGAGTCGGTCGTCGGCGTCGGTGAGGGGAGCGAGGTCCATGTCTGCCGCTCTGTTCGCGACGGCAAGTACTTTCGGCAGAAACCGGTACGTTTTCGTTACGCGTCTCGAATCTGGAGGCGTGTTCACCGGAATTGTCGAAGAGGCGGGCACCGTCGAGGAGATCGTCGACAGCGAGGGCGGCCGCCGCCTGCGTATCCGCACCGACGGTCTCTCCGACTTCGCGCACGGCGAGAGCATCAGCGTCGGCGGCGTCTGTCTCACGGTCGAGGAATTCGGCTCTGACTGGTTCACCGCGTTCACCGCCACCGAGACCCTCGAGAAGACCACGCTCGACGAAGTGCGGGAGGGCGACCGCGTGAACCTCGAACGCGCGCTCCCGGCGGACGGCCGCCTCGACGGCCACATCGTGCAGGGCCACGTCGACACCACCACCGAAGTCCGGGACGTGGAGGCCGTCGGCGAGGACTGGACGTACACGTTCGCGCTCCCCGAGGACCACGAGCAGTATGTCGCCCAGAAGGGGTCGATCACCCTCGACGGCGTCAGTCTCACCGTCGCGGCCGTCGACGACTCGGCGGGCGAGTTCTCCGTCGCCGTCGTCCCGACGACCTACGACCTCACGACGCTCGGCGAGCGCGAACCCGGCGACAGCGTCAACGTCGAGGTGGACGTGCTGGCGAAGTACGTCGAGCGACTGAACGACTACTGACCGTCACCGGACCTGTCGGTGGCCGTCGACTTCTCGCCGGGGTGTTCCCCGTCCGGGTCGTCGGCTCGGGCGTCGCTGGCCCCGGTGCGGACGTAGGCGGCCTGGTACGCCGACAGCTTCCGGTAGAGGAAGTAGAACAGCGCCCCGTCGTAGAGGACGACGAACGCGATGAACCCGAGTCCCGCCGAGACGTCGAGGGTGCCCGTGATGTCCGCGAGATTCGTCACCGTCGTGTTGTAGATGGCGTGGACGACGGCGGCGATGAGCAACCCCTTCACCACGATGGGCCCGCGGTTCTCCTGGTTGAACTTCGCCAGTCCGAGGTAGTAGCCCGCGATCGCCGAGTAGATGACGTGGCCCGGGCCCGCGAGCGTCCGCACGGCCGCCGTCTCGATGGCGACGCTCTCGAGGACGACGCCGCTGGCGGCCTGCGACGTCGTGAGCACCTCGCGGCCGATGTACAGTGCGTTCTCGACGGTGGCGAACCCGAGGCCCGCCATCGCCCCGTACACTGCGCCGTCGACGACTGCGTCGAAGCGGGGGCTCCGGTAGGCGTACAGGCGGATCGCGAGCCACTTCACCGTCTCCTCGACGGGTCCGACGACGAGGAAGAAGAACAGCGCGGGTGCGAGCACGACCAGCCACCCCGGCGACCCCTCGCCCGCGAGTCCGAAGAAGAACCCCGAGCCGATGGTGTTCACCACGGCGGCGAAGCCGGCGAATAGGAACCCCAGCGCGAACGTGACGACGAGCAGTTCGAGTGGCTCGCGTCTCGTCACGTCGGCCCTCCAGATGAACGCGGCCAGCCCCAGCGCGGGCACCACCGACAGCAAGACGTAGAGGGCGACGACGGGGCGGTCGACGAACACGAGACCGACGGCGGCCGCGAACTGTGCGATGATGATGAGCGCGCTCAGGGCGACCACGATCGCCCGCGCCGTCGTCGCGAGCGCGCCGTACAGCCACGCCGACGCGCGGTCCAGCGTCGTCCGCTGTTCCCACGTCGCCACGTCGTAGAGGTCCTCCCCGTCGGTCCCCGCGCGCTGGACGGGGTCCTTCTCGTCTGCCATGCTCGACTGTTCGGCCTCCCGACCCTTCTGTGTTCCCGCACCACGTCCTTATATGCCATTGATTACCTATAGGGCCAACCTTATGCGTGTCTTCGAGTCCCCTCCGTGCATGGCATTCAGTCCCAGCCGCGGTCTGCTGTACTCCGGGCCGCCCGAACCGAACCGACGAGACGACCGCACCGCCGCCGACGACGAACGAACCGAAGCGTCGACCGACGCCCCCGCGCCTGCCGACGACTGAGGCGGCAACGCTGAAACCCCCACGTCCCGAAGCAGGCGTATGCTCTTCGACCAGCGAACCCGGGCGAAGCTCCGGGTCGCCGGCCTCTCGCGGGACGACGTCAGCGACATCGAGCGGGCGGTCGCCGACGAGGCCGCCGCCGAAGCCGACCGCGTGGAGGCCTTCTTCGACGGTCTCGACACCGTCTACTCCGACATGGACCAGACGCACTCCACGGCCGAGTTCCCCGAACACGACCTCGACTACGTCGACCTGTTCACGCACAGCCAGGACATCAGGGGGTTCGTCCGGTTCGACACGTGGGGCGCCTACGTGGAGGGCGCACGCGTGCTGACCGAGGCGGACGGCGACCCCGCGGTCGTCGAACTCACGCTCGGGCCGACCGTCCACGGCCGGGTACGATTCGCCCGCGACCGGGCGGCGCTCGAATGACCCGCGTCCGCGTCCGTGGCATCTACGCGACGGCGCTCACACATCTGTTCCGCGAGGCGGGCCTCGACGTGGTGGCGGCGTCGCCACCCATCCGCGAGCGCTTCGACGCGGACTTCGAGACGGCCGAACACGACGCCGTCGTCTGGATGACGTCTGACCGGCAGGGCGTCGGCGTCGCCGCCACTCCCGACGCCGCCGAGGCCGTGCTCGCCGTCCTCCGTGACGTGGGTCTCGACACGTTCGTCTGGGCGGACCGCGCGGCCCGCGGCGCGGTGTTCGACGCCGTCGTCGAGCGGACGGTCGGCGGCGGCGCGGTCGTCGACCTAGGAGAGGGCCGGGAGGCGTACCTGCCCTTCGACGCCGCCGACAGCCACGTCGAGGAGGGCGACACGGTCCGCGTGCAGGTCCATGAACCGAACCCCCCGTGGGGCCGCGACCGGCCCGTCGTCGGCACCCGGATCGACGCACCCGGCGGGGTGGCGACGCTCGAACGCGGCGTCGACGCGCTCGTCGCGGGGACGCCCGGGGGTGGCGCGGACCACGAACTCGCGCGGACCACGGAACTACTCGACCCCGACCTCCCGGAGAACTGGGGCGTCCGCTGGGAGTGCGACGCCGAGGATGCGGACATGACCGCGCTCGGCGACGCCCTCGACACCGTGGCAGCGGTCGCCGGCGACCTGGAGGCCGCACTCGAGGCGGCCACTGACCCCGGGGACGACGCGCCCCGTCTGGTGGTCGCCTCCGAGGAGACAGCGTGGGCGTGGTTCGGGCGCGACTCGCGGTTCGCCCTCGACGACGTCCGCCGCGAGGTGACCGCGACGATGGACGGCCACCACCGCGTCAAGGCCGGCAGCGAGACGGCCAGCGGCGCCGTCGACTTCGCGGAGGCGCTCGGCGTCGACACCGGGGCGTTCCCGTTCGACGCGGTGACCGACCAGTTCGGGCCGCGAGAGGGCGACACGGTGGCGCTCCGGCACGGCAAACCCGACGGCCGACGCATCACACTCGGCCGGGGTGAGGTCACCGACCGCGACGTCGAGAACGGGCGACTCACGGTGGAGCGAGCGATGACGGCGGGCGGCGTCTACGACGAACTCGACGTCGAACGCGAGGCGGGCGACGTCGCCACCACCCGGTTCACGGAGGGGAACTGGTGGTACCCGACCGTCTACCGCGCCGACGACGGCACCGTCAAGGGGACCTACCTGAACGTCTCGACGCCCGTCGAGGTGTTCCCGGACGCCGTGCGGTACGTCGACCTCCACGTGGACGTGGTGAAACACGCCGACGGCACGGTCGAGGTCGTCGACGAGGACGAACTGCAGGACTGCGTCGACGCCGGCACGGTCTCCCCGGACCTCGCGGAGCGCGCGCTGGACGTCGCCGAGCGCGTGCGACGCGCCGTCGAGAACTAGAAGTGGTTGTCGGAGTTCGGACTGCCCTCGCCGCGGCCGCCGCGGCCGCCATCGTTGCGGTCGACGCCCATGAAGCTCTCCGGCTGGTCGCCGCCCCACCCGCCGCCGTCACCGTCCGTGAACCGCACGACGACGTCGTCGACCTCGTCGAACTCCGCGGCGAGGTCCATCTTGATCCGCTGGGCGGTGCGGGGGCTGATACCGCACCCCGAGCAGGCGCCGCCGAGTTCGACGATCACCTCGCCGTCCTCGGGGTCGGCCTTCCGCACCGCGCTGGTCCCGCCGTGGCTCCGGATGATCGGCATCTGGGCCGTGAGCCACGTCTCGACGCGCTCGTGGAGGTCCCCCGCACCCGCTGTCTCGCTCATGAGCGAGGTTACGCGCCCGAGGTGTGGTATACCTTCGGTTAGTCGAGACGCCGCCACGCCGCCAGCGCGGCCGCCGACGCCGCCGACAGCCCGGCGACTACACCGAATCCGGGTACGTCGGCGCCGGACTCGCCAGTGCTGTCGGGTTCGGCGGTGAGTTCGGTCGTCGTGGTGCCGCTGGTCGTCGTCGTGCTCTGGGTGGTGGTGGTGGTCGTAGTCCCCTCGTTCGTCGTCGTTGTGGTCGTCTGCGGGGCCAGCGACGGCGGGTTCGCCTGCTCGCCCGCGCGGTTCGGGAACGTGTAGACGCCCGAGGGGTAGTCGCCGCTGCCGGCCCGGTTGCTCGCGACGAACGCCTCCTCGGAGAGGTACTGGGCGGCCCAGAAACTCGCCTGCTCGGGCTGGCGCCACCACGTCATCTCCTCGGGGTTAGCGGGGTCGCTGACGTCGAACAGCTTCACGCCGCCCCGGTACCACGACGTGTAGAGGCGGTCGCCGCGGAGTTCGAAGTTGTGACTCGTCGTCCACGTCCCCTGCTGGGTCGGGTCCGGCGTCGCCGGTGCCTCGATGAACGCCACCTTCTCGGGGTTCTGGGGGTCCGAGATGTCCCAGAGGTTGATGCCGCCCGGGCCGCCCGTGGTCTCCGTCTCGGGGACGTCCCAGGCCTCCGCGCCGGAGCCCAGCAGCGTCGCGTCGTCGTTGACCGTGACGTAGTGGGAGTTCCCCGGCGTCTCGACGCCCTCGACGTACGGCTGTTCGAGCGTCTGGAGCTCCGAGAGCTCGTAGTGACCGAAGTGGTTGACGTACTCCGGGTTCGCGGGGTCGCTGACGTCGACGAGCCACGTGCCGGCGTCCCAGTGGGCGATGTACAGCGTGCCGTCCTGGACGTAGAGGTCGTGGTTCGACCGCACAAACCAGTTGACGGTCCGCCACGCCTCGTCGTGGTCGACGATGGACCAGCGCCCGATCTCCGCGGGGTCCCCGCTCACGTCGACCATCACGACCGGGTTGTCACGCTGGTCGTTGGCGGTGAGGTACGCCACGCCGTCCTCGAGGTAGGCGTTGTGGATGGGGTAGTCGGTCTCGTGGAACCCCATGCGCTCCGGACTGGCTGGGTCGCCGACGTCGTACACCGCCACCCCCTGCAGGGTCTCCTCGACGGTCCCGTTCGCCGGGCCGACGACGATCAACGTGTCGCCGTCGACTTTCACGTCGTAGATCTGGGTGAGGGGGCCGTTCTCCCGGTCGGAGAGCAGGAACGACGCCTCCGAGAGCACCTCGGGGTTCGCGGGGTCGCCGACGTCCACAGTCGCGAAGCCGTCGGTCGTGGCGACGTACGCCGTCTCGTCGTCGACCACGACCTCCTTCGTCGCCTCGATGGCGACGTGGCCAAGGGGTTCGTAGGACTCCTGGCTGTCGGCGGTCACCGCGCTACTCACCAGCGGGAGGGCTGCTGCGCCCAGGGCGCCGCGCAGCACGTCGCGTCGTCGCATGGCACTCCCTCTGGGTGGGCCGGGCAAAAGTCCTGCGACGAGTCACGCGCCCTGCGAGCCACTCCTACCGGGGCCTGCGCCGGGTTCCCACCCAGACGGTGCCCGGCCCGCCGATGCGGCAGGTGGCCGTCGCGTCCTCGAGCGCGCTGATTCGCTCCACGCTCACGTCCGCACGGCTGTCGAACGCGACGACGTGGTCGGCCGAGACGACGCGGCCCTCGCCGTCCGCGACGTCGACGCGCTCGACGCGCCCGCGGCTCGCGAGGAACACTGTGCCCGCACCCGACAACGTCGTCAGGAACAGCCCGTGACCGCGGTCCGGCGCGTTGCCCACCCGGTCGGCGCCGACGCGCACGCCGTCGGTCGCCGCCAGGAACGCGGTGCGGGCCGCCGCCACGCGCCGCTCGCCGACCTCGCAGGCGACCAGTTCGCCGTGGTGTTCCGGTGCGAAGCGGGCGGTCGTCTCCCGCTCGGCCGTGACGCGGACCGGCGTCTGCTCCCGCTTGCGGGCCGCGTTCGCCACCGTCCGGAGGACGCCCTCCCTGGCGCGCTCGACCCGGAGGCCGCCGGTGTGGTCGACGAGCGCCCCGGCGGCCGCGAGCAGCGACTCTCCCGCGTCGAGGGTCGCGATCAGCACGCCGTCCACGCCATCCTCGACAGCCGTCTCCATCAGTGGTCTTCGCGGACGAACATCACCGGACACGGCGCCGACAGCAACACCGTCTGCGCGGTACTCCCGAAGACGGCCTTCCCGGTCGGCGAGCGCCTCCGGCCGCCGACGATGACGAGGTCCGCGTTCACGTCATCGGCGAGAGTGACGATGGACTCGCCGTGTGGTCCCACGCGGCCCCGAACATCGACGTGGATGCTTTCATCGGTCAGTCGGTCAGTGAGGCCGCGAACCGTCGCATGCTGACGTGCGACGGTGTCGACAGTCACGTCGTCGCCAGAGTCTATGTCGAGGTCCGACCGTGCTTGGTCGTACTCTTCCTCAGTGAACACGTGTGCGAATGTCACTGTTGCTCCAGCAGGTCCCGCAATGTCGATTGTCGTCCTCGCGAGCGCATCGATACGTTCCGCGTCGCCCGGGCCGACTGCTAGCAGTACGTTTTTCAGTGTCATACAACGGCGGTGTTCGGGAAAGCCCATAAGCATATGCCCGTGTCAGAAGTGTATTCGGACGTGCTCGAACCCGACCTCGACGGTCATACCGCACTCGTCACCGGGAGCTCGCGGGGTCTCGGCAGCGCGCTCGCGCGCTCGCTCGCCGCCTGCGGCGCCAGCGTCGCCGTCCACTACCACAGCAGCGCCGAGGCCGCCCGCGAGACGGCCGACGCCGCCCGGGACGCCGGCGCACCCGCGGTCGCTACTGTGCAGGGCGACGTCACCGACCCCGACGGCGTCGACGCCCTGTTCGCGGCCGCCGAGGACGAACTCGGCACCGTCGACGTGCTCGTGAACAACGTCGGCGACTTCGCGCCCGACCACTGGGCGGACATCGCCTTCGCGGACTGGAACCGCGTCCTCGACACGAACCTCACCGGCACCTACCTCTGTTCGAAGCGCGCGCTCGACGGGATGCGCGACCAGGGGTGGGGCCGCATCGTCAACGTCGGCTACGCGTCCTCCGAGAAGGGGCTGGTCTCCCCGAAGAACTTCCCGTACTTCGTCGCCAAACAGGGCGTCCTGATGTTCACGCGGATGCTCGCCGCCGACACCCAGGACGACGGCGTCACCGTCAACGCCGTCTCTCCGTACGTCCTCGAGAACTCCGACGAGTTCCCCGAGGACGCTCCTCGCGGCCGCTGGGCCTCCTTCGGCGACGTCGCGCAGGCAGTGCGGTTCTTCTGCGACGAGGACTCGGCGTACATCTCCGGGGAGAACGTCGAGGTGGACGGCGGGTGGCTACCCGAGTCCGTCTGAGCAGCGCTTTTTGGTGCAGATTTTTACGGCCGAGCAGTGCGAGCGGCGAGCGCCGCGAGCGATGTGAGGCCGGGAAAAGGTGCGTGCAGAACGTCGAGGTCGACGGCGGTTGGCTGCCCGAGTCCGTCTGATTCTCTCTTCGGTCGCGCTTCACTCGGCCTTGTCGGGCGCCCACGGGCCGATTCCCGCGACGTTCCCGAGCAGCCACCCGCCGACGAACGGGACGAGGATCGCCAGACAGCCGAGGCCGACCCACCGGGCCGGCGGCGGCTGCGTTGCGAGCCAGACGAGGTAGGCGGTCCCGGCCACCGGGAGCAAGCGGGCGAGCACCGACCCTGACTCCGAACTCATGCCCGGGCTTGCACCCCGGGACGGAAGTATTCACCTCTGTTCGTCGGACGTGCGGCGATCCGCGGGCGCCGGAGTTCGACCGCGTGACCTCCCGGATTACGCCGAACGACACACCTTTTTCGCCGGGCCGTGTGACCGACGAGCATGCACGAGCGCGCCGCCGAGTTCGCCGAGCTGGCTCGCGAGGAGCACGGTCTCGACGTGGACGTCCACGAGTTCGACGAGGGGACGAAGACCGCCGCCGACGCCGCCGACGCCATCGGCTGCGACGTCGCACAGATCGCCTCCAGCATCGTCGTAGTGGCCGACGACGACGACCCAGTAGTGGTCGTGACCAGCGGCGCCAACCGCGTCGACCTCGACAAAGTAGCCGTCTACCAGGACGCCAGCGACGCGCGGATGGCAGAGGCCGACGAGGTGAAGGAGGCGACCGGCTGGAGCATCGGCGGCGTGCCGCCCATCTGCCACGAGAACGGCGTCCCCGTCCTGCTCGACGACACGCTGCTCGCCCACGACGAGGTGTGGGCGGCCGCCGGGACGCCGACCGCCGTGTGGCCGATAGCGCCCGAGCGACTGCAGGAACTCTCGGGTGCGGAAGCGGCCGACGTCGCGGAGTAGGACGACTGCCGCTGGGGGACGCGGTGGCGCCCGATAGTTCTCGGCGACTGGGAACCGCGTCGGCGGTATAAGCCGCCGCGGAACCGACTCCCACGTGAGGATGTACGACACCGTGTTGCTGCCGACGGACGGAGCGTCGTCCACGAACGCCGTCGTCGAGCACGCGCTCGACGTGGCCGCCAGACGGGACGCGTCGGTGCACGTGCTCTACGTCGTCGACGACCGGCCGTTCACGCTGCTCCCCGACGACCGCGTCGAGTCGGTCGCCGACGGACTCCGCCGGGAGGGCGAGGACGCGCTCGCCGACGCTGCGTCCGCGCTCGCCGAGGAGGGGGTCGACGTGACGACCGGGATGCGGACGGGGACGCCCACCCAGGAGATCCTGGCCGCCGTCGAGGACCGCGGCGCGGACCTCGTGGTCATGGGAACGCGAGGCGACGACCCGACGCAGAACCTGCTCGGCAGCACCGCCCAGAAGGTGGTCACGCTGTCTCCGGTCCCCGTGCTCACGGTCGGCATCGAGGACGCCGCCGACGCCACGACTGCAGCGGGTGCGGCCGCGCCGAACACCGACTGAGACCGACACACCACTCGCCATGACTCCGACGCCACCGTCGAACGACGACGCGCTGCCGGACGGCGGCCGCGGGCCGGAAGGGCGCCCGCGGGGCGTCATCGCGGTCGTCGAGGAGCACGACGACGCCCCCGACGAGTGCACCATCTACCCGGACAGCGACAGCCGACGACTCCTCACGGAGTGGGTCTCCGCCGAGGCGGGGTCGTTCGTCTCGCTCGACGAGATGCGCTGACCACCGACGGTATCCGGCTATCCACCGGCCAGAGAGCACCGCGAACCGCCGGGCAGTGGCCGTGCCGGGACCGACAAACCTTCACCCCCGCACGCGGTAAGAGACTCCTAATGAGAGACGAGTACATCGAGGTCCGCGGGGCCGAGGAGCACAACCTCAAGGACCTCGACGTGAAGCTGCCACGCGAGTCGTTCAACGTGGTGACCGGCCTCTCCGGGTCGGGGAAATCGTCGCTCGCGTTCCAGACCATCTACGCCGAGGGCCAGCGCCGCTACATCGAGAGCCTGTCGGCGTACGCCCGGAACTTCCTCGGGCAGATGGACAAGCCCCAGGTGGAGTCCGTCGAGGGACTCTCCCCCGCCATCTCCATCGACCAGAAGAACGCCGCGAACAACCCTCGCTCGACGGTCGGCACCGTCACCGAACTCCACGACTACCTCCGCCTGCTGTACGCCCGCGTCGGCGTCCCGCACTGCCCGGAGTGTGGCCGCGAGGTCGGCGAGCAGTCCGCCCAGCAGATGGTGCGACGCATCCTCGAACTACCCGAGGGGACGAAGCTGAAGGTGCTCGCACCGGTCGTGCGCGACCAGAAGGGCGCCTTCGAGGACCGCTTCGACGAACTCGTCAGCGAGGGGTACTCCCGCGTCGAGGTCGACGGCGAGGAGTTCGACCTCGCCTACGACCGCCCGGAGCTCGACGAGAACTACGACCACACCATCGACGTCGTCGTCGACCGCGTGAAGGTCAGCGACGACGCCCGTTCGCGCATCACGGACAGCGTCGAGACCGCCCTCGAGGAGGCCGACGGCGTGTTGAAGGTCGTCGTCCCCGACCCGGACGACGACCTCGAACTCGGCGGCGCGACCGCCCGGTCGACGGGCGACCTCGCGGACGACGAGGTCGACGACCGGCTGGTCGTCGAGTTCTCCGAGGCACTGGCGTGCACGCACTGCGGCATCGACATCAGCGAGATCGAGACCCGGAGCTTCTCGTTCAACAGCCCGCACGGCGCCTGCCCCGAGTGCGAGGGTATCGGGAACACGAAGGAGGTCAGCGAGGACCTCGTCGTCGTCGACCGCTCGAAGCCGCTGAAGGACGTCTTCGAGGCGTGGAGCTACAACCGGTCGTACTACCGGACGCGCCTGGACGCCGTCGCCGACCACTTCGGCGTCTCCGTCCGCACGCCGTTCGAGGACCTCGACGAGGACGTCCAGGACGCGTTCCTCTACGGCACGACCGAGCAGGTCGTCTTCGAGCGGAACACGAAGAACGGCACCCGCCGGAAGCGCAAGCGCTTCGAGGGCGTCATCCCGAACCTCGAGCGCCGCTACGTGGAGACCGACTCCGAGTCCACCCGGGACCACATCGAGAAGTACATGAGCGTCACCACCTGCCCGGCGTGTGACGGCACGCGCCTGAAGCCCGCGTCTCGCGCGGTGCTCGTCCAGGGGACCTCGATCACCGAGGTCAACCGGATGAGCATCGGTGACGCCCTCGACCACTTCGAGGGGATGGAGGACGGGATGGACGAGCGGGACACGAAGATCGCCGAGGAGATCCTCAAGGAGATCCGCGCCCGCCTCGGGTTCATGCAGGAGGTCGGCCTGGAGTACCTCACGCTCGACCGCGAGGCCTCGACGCTGTCGGGCGGGGAGAGCCAGCGCATCCGCCTCGCGACGCAGATCGGTGCCGGCCTCGTGGGCGTGCTGTACGTCCTCGACGAGCCGAGCATCGGTCTCCACCAGCGCGACAACGACCGCCTGCTGAACACCCTCGAGGAGCTCCGGGACCTCGGCAACACGCTCGTCGTCGTCGAGCACGACGAGGAGACGATGCGGCGCGCGGACAACGTCGTCGACATGGGGCCGGGGCCGGGCCGCCACGGCGGCGAGGTCGTGGCCAACGGCACCGTCGCGGACCTGATGGACGCCGAGGAGTCCGTCACGGGCGACTACCTCGCGGGCCGCGAGCAGATCCCCGTCCCCGAGGAGCGCCGCGACTGGGAGGAGAGCCTCACCATCACCGGCGCCCGCCAGCACAACCTCCGCGACGTCGACGTGGACGTTCCCGTGGGTGCGTTCACCGCCATCACGGGCGTCTCCGGGTCCGGGAAGTCGACGCTGATGCACGACATCCTCTACAAGGGCCTCGCCCGCGAGATGAACGACAACACGAGCGTCGACCCCGGCGAGCACGACACCATCGAGGGCATCGAGAACGTCGAGAAGGTGCGGCTCATCGACCAGTCGCCCATCGGCCGCACGCCGCGGTCGAACCCCGCGACGTACACCGGCGTCTTCGACTACATCCGAGAGAAGTTCGCCCAGACGAAACTCGCCAAACAGCGCGGCTACGAGAAGGGCCGGTTCTCCTTCAACGTGAAGGGCGGGCGCTGTGAGGCCTGCGGCGGGCAGGGCACCCAGAAGATCGAGATGAACTTCCTCTCGGACGTCCACGTCCCCTGCGAGGAGTGTGGGGGCGACCGCTACAACGACGAGACCCTCGAGGTGACGTTCAAGGACAAGACCATCGCCGACGTCCTCCAGATGTCCGTCGAGGAGGCCCACGAGTTCTTCGAGGCGGACTCCCGGCTCGGCCGCCGGCTGAAGCTGCTGATGGACGTCGGTCTCGACTACATGCGCCTCGGCCAGCCCTCGACCACCCTCAGCGGCGGGGAGGCCCAGCGCGTCAAACTCGCCGAGGAACTCGGGAAGAAGGACTCCGGCGACACGCTCTACCTGCTCGACGAACCGACGACGGGCCTCCACAGCGCGGACGAACGCAAACTCATCGAGGTGCTCCAGCGCCTCACCGACCGCGGCAACAGCGTCGTCGTCATCGAGCACGAACTCGACCTCGTGAAGAACGCCGACCACATCGTCGACCTTGGTCCCGAGGGTGGCGAACACGGTGGCGACGTCGTCGCGACCGGGACGCCCGAGGAGGTCGCACGCGACGACGACAGCCACACGGGTCGCTACCTCCGGGACAAACTCCCAGACGTCGACCTCGAGGGGCCGCGCTCCGACCGCGAGAAACCCGCCCAAGACGAGGGGAAGGCCGCGCCGACGATGGACGACGACTAGCCGTTCACGTCGAGTGGGCTGGTGGTGCCCGTTCCCTCCGGTACAGTTCGAGAGTCCGAATGGTTTTTCGCAGTGCGCTCGGACCTGGGCGTATGCCCTCCCCTGGACCGGTCCTCCGCTACTTCAACGACACCGAGCGTGCGTACGACGACCCGTCGCGGATTGGGTGGCTCGCGGCCGCTCTCCGCGAGGGGACTCGCTCCGACTGCCTCGTGATCGACGGCGGCGACTCGACCGCCCTCGGTGCACTGTCTCTGGAGGCGACTGCAGAGACGGACCACGCCCTCCCCTTCTTCGAGGCAGTGTCGCCGGCGGTCCACGTTCCGGGAAACCACGACTTCGACGACGGTGACGACCAGCTTGCCGCCGTCCAGGCCCAGACGGCCGGTCGCTGGCTCGCTGCCAACGTTCGCGGGGGCGGGGCGACCTTCGAGTCCCACGCGGTCTTCGAACGTGCGGGCCGCCGTATCGGAGTCGTCGGTGTCGCGCATCCGGACACCGTCCAGATGGCGAGGCTGGTCTCCAGGTTCACCGCGGCGTCTGCCGACCTGTCCGCGGACCTGGCGGTCGGCGACCCGGTTGCTGCCGCGCGACGCGGACTCGCACGGCTGCGGGACTGCGGCGTCGACCACACCGTGGTCGCCTCCCACTGTGGGCCGACGAGCGAGACGATAGCAGCGGAGACGGACGCGGACGTCGTCCTCGGCGGCCACGACCACCGCCGCGTGGTTCGCACCGTCGACGGGACGGTTGTGGCGCGGACCGAGGGGCACGGGCGGGCCATCCTGGACGTCCACCTCGACGACCGGTCGGTTACAGTTCGAGACGCCAGCACGACGAACAACGACGTTGCAGCGCACTACCGGGAGCGCCTGGCCGATGCCGGGCTGGACGGCACCGTGACGACGTTCGAGGACGAACTCGGGTCGACTGACGTTCGCGAACTGGCCGCGCGTGCGCTACGTGAGACGACCGGCGCCGACGTCGCGGCAGTGCCGTACGCCTCGATACGTGGCGAGCTAACTGGCGAATCTACTGCTGGCGATGTCGCCGGGGTCGTGCCGTTCCGGCTGCCGACGGTGACTTTTCGCGTTCCGGGAGCCACACTCCACTCGCTGCTCGCTGCCGCCGACGAGGCAACCGACCTCTTCGAGCGGACCGTGTGGTCTGGCGCCGACCCCAACACTGGTGGAATTGATGCCAAACCTGCTGACGCCACCGAATACCGGCTCGCAACGGTACGCGGGTTGCTACGGTCGCGGCTGTTCCCCGAGGGTCCCGCGACAGCGGTCGAGTCGGAACATTCACTGCTCCACAGGGTACTCGTCGAATACCTCCAGCAGTCTACCGCCGGGTGACGTCCAGGTTCGCTGGTCGACGCGGCCCGGTTCACGCTTCGAACGGCCGTGCCACCGGAGGGCCTACTATCGCGGGGAGACGTAACAGTCCGAGACGACGTTCCGCGACGGGTCGTACTCCAGTGCGCCCCGCTCCTCCAGAACTGGGAGGTGGACGTGGTGGAGCCGCACCCGGAGGGTGTCGGCGTCGGAGTCGGCCGACTGGTCGGCGACCGCTTCGGCGAGTTCGGTCAGCGACAGCGGCAGTTCCCGGTTCTCGACGGTGGTCAGGACCAGTTCACGGCGGCGTCCAAGGCGAAGTTCTCGGTTCGACCCGAGGTGGGCGGGCTCGGGGTTCTCCTCCATCTTCATTTTCTATTCGTTAGTACGAGACCCACACAAAAAGGGTTGTGGCCGCTGCCGTCGCTGGAGGGGTGTCGGAGGGGGGCTGTGCTCCCGGCCCGGACGGCCACCGAAGGCTTTAGATCGGGCGATCCGAAGCGCGGCTATGTCGCGCTGGCGCCGCGTCGTCCGCCGGGAACTCGCTCGCTACCGCGAGGAGGCCGGCACCGACGTACTCGAACGACAGGAGTTCTTGGCGTTCGCGCTCCCGGTGTTCCGCGAGGAGTTCCCGGACGCGAACACGCCCGGTCAGACGTTCAGCCGGGAGATGCAACAGCTCCGCGACGCCGAGGAGGTAGAGTTTCTCGGGAACGGCACCTACCGACTCGTCGCCCTCGACACCGAGCACGGAGACACCACTGACGCGGTGGACGCCGCACGAGAGTGGCCCTACGAGGCCAGCGAGTACGAGACGACCGTCGGCGCCCGTTCGCTGCCGGCGGCGTTCCGCGAGGCGGTGCTGGCGCGCTACGATAGCCAGTGTCCGGTGTCGGGCGTCGACCACCCCCGACTGCTCGACGTCGCACACGTGCTGTCCTGGAGCGACCACGAGTCGCTGCGCACCGACCCCGGGAACGTCGTCGCGCTCGACAGGACCCACCACGCGGCGTTCGACGCGGGACTGTACACGCTCGACGGGGACTTCCGCCTCCACGTCTCCCCGGCCTTCGAGACGGAGAGCGCGCTGCTCCGGCGGACGCTACTGGACCGGGACGGCGAGCGCGTCGACGTTCCGGAGGGTGCGCTCGACCCGGCGAACCTCCGCCGACGCAACCAGTCTCTGGACTGGTGGTGAGTGCGTCGGCACACCGCCCCGAGGGGAAGACATTTGCTCGCGGCCGGGCAAGTCGTACACAATGTACGACTTCGCGGTCGTCGGCGTCGGTCCCGCCGGGGCGCGGTTCGCGCGGCGGGCCGCCGAGCGAGGGTACGACGTGGTGGCCTTCGAGTCGGGCGAACTCGGCAAACCCCTGGCCTGCTCGGGCCACGTCAGCCTCGACGTCTGGGAGTACGTCCCGGAGGATGCCCGCGAGGACCTGTTCCAGAACGCCATCCGCGGTGCGCGCTTCCACCTCGGCGGCGCGGACTCCGCGGCCTACCCGTTCTACAAGGACAGCGCCATCTCGAACGCGGTCGACCGCGTGCAACTGGACGGCGTGCTCGCCGACGCGGCGCGGGACGCGGGCGCCGACGTCCGCGAACACCACACCGTCACCGACGTCACCGAGGGTCGCGAGTCGGTCGAACTCACCGTCCGCGGCCCCGAGGAGACGTTCGACGTCGAAGCCAGGATGGTCGCGGGCAGCGACGGTCCGCGCTCGCGGGTGCGGGACGCACTCGACCTCCCGGAGCCCAGTGAGTTCCTCCACGGCGCGCTCGCGTTCGACCCCGAACCGGACCACGAGGACTTCGTGGACGTCCACCTCACGGTCCCCGAGTTCTTCGCGTGGCGTATTCCCCGGGGGGAGGGCGGCGTCGAGTACGGCCTCGCGGCCGCACCCGGCGCGGACGTTCCGGCCCTCTTCGACGAACTCGTCGCGGACTACGGCGTCGACGTCGAGCACCGCTGCTCGGGGCTGATCCCCATCGGCCCGCCGGACACCGTCACCAGCCACCGCGGGTTCCTGCTCGGCGACGCCGCCGGCCAGACGAAACCGTTCACGGGCGGCGGCATCCTCTACGGAATGACCGCCGCGGACTGCGCGGCCCGCGAAATCGACCCCAACCGGCCGTCGACGCTGGCGGGCTACGAGCGAGCGTGGCGCGACGAACTCGAACGCGACATCGCACTCGGCCACCTCGTCCGCCGGGGCTACTCCGCACCCGAACCGCTCCAGCGCGCCGGGATGGGACTGTTCGAGGGCGAGATCGGCGTCCACATGGACCGGCCGACGAGCCTGTTCTCGGCGGCACAGATACGCGCACTGCTGCGCTAGCGAGGAGCGCGCTCCGTCAGTCGTCGTACACGGGGAGGCGAGCGGAACGCTGCCCTCCCTCGACGAACGGAAGGTCCGCGAGCGCCGCGTCCACCGTTCCCTCCGCGGTGTCCACCGTCAGGCCGCCGCTCACGTCGTAGTCGACGACGGCGAGCGCGATTGGCTCCTCGCGCATCGGGCTGACCGCGGCCCGGGTCACCGCGCCGACCTCGCTCCCGTCGGCGTGGACGGCGGCGCCCGCATCGGGGAGCGCGTCGGGTTCGAGGCCGACCAGCCGGGAACTCGGGCGGCCACGGTTCTCGACCTTCGAGACGACCTCCTGGCCGACGAAACACCCCTTCTCGAAGTCGACGGCGTTCCGGAGGCCGAGCACGTTCGGTACTCTGTCCCTGAGTTCGGTCTCGAACAGTGGCGTGCCGGCCTCCAGAGTGAGCGTCTCCCAGGTCCGCCGGCCGAACGGCGTCGCGTTCAACCCCCGGACGAGCAGCGTCTCGAAGACGTCGCTGGCGCCGTCGGCGTCGCAGACGACGAGGTAGCCCTCCTCGCCCGCGAGGTCGTCGTCGCGGACGACGGTGACGCCGGCCTCCATCTCGCCGCGGACGAACCGGAGGTGTTCCTCGGGCGGGCTAGCGTGGTGGAGCACGCTCGCGACCTTCTCGGTCGCGTTCGGTCCGTGGACGCCGAAGGTGCCGAAGTCGTCGGTCGCGAGCGCCACGTCGACGTCCTGGACGAACGTCCGTTCGCTCCACTCCTCGGCGACCGTCTCGCCCTCGCCGACCGGGAGGAACAGCAGGAGGCTTTCCCCCGTGGCGAACACGTAGCAGTCGACGCGGATCCTGCCCTGCGGGTCGAGCAGGAGCGCGTAACAGCCCTCGCCGTCGCTCGTGGGCACGCGGTTCGTGACGGTGTCGTCGACGAACGCGTGGCGGTCCTCGCCGGAGACGACGAGCACGTCGAAGGCGTGCTCGGTGACGCCGACGACGTTCCGCACCGCGCGGTGCGTGCGCTCGGGACGGCCGTACTCCTCGGGGACCGCCGTACCGCCCACGTCGCGGAACGTCGCACCGTGGGCCTCGTGGCTCTCCCTGACGACAGTCATTGCCCGAACGTGGGGCGCTCGGCGGGGTAAAGCCACCGCATCGACGCCCGCTTTCAGAGTCCGATCTTGCGGCGAATCTCGTCCAGCCACGACGGTTCGTCCTGGGGTTCGTCGCGCTCGGGGACGACGCGCTCGTCGACGGTGATGACGGTGCGGTCGCCGTCGTCCTCGGCGGCGATGAGGCCGTCATCCTTCAGCGATCCGAGGGCCTCCTCGAGGTCGTCGATGCCGGCCTCGACGTGCGAGCGCAGCTCGAAGACGGTCATCCCGCCGTTCGTGCGGTCGACGAGCGCGTCGAGCACCGCCACCTCCGTCTCGTCGCGGTCGCGATACTCGCGCTTGGCCTGCATACGTCCACGAACACGCGCCGGCGTCTTATCGGTATCCCCGAACGGTAGTCTTTTGCCGTTGGCCCGGATACGACCCTGCCAATGGGTCTCAGGTGCTCCCTGCTCGGACACGATTACGGCGAGTCGTTCGTCGAGCGGGACCGCGAGGAGCGGGGCAACGAGGTGGTCGTCACGGAGCGCGAACTGCGTGAGTGCGCGCGCTGCGGCGCGGAGAACGTCACGACCGAGAACACCGAGGTACGGACCCTCCAACCCGAACGCTCCACCGACGCGGACACCAGCCAGTCGAGCGACCCCGACCCGACACCGTCCGAACAGACGCCGCCGGAACCGACCGAACCGACGACGGACGCGCCGGGCGAGGAGTTCACGTCGCCGACCGACGCCATCGAGCAGGCCGAGACGGGCCCCGTGACCACCCCCGACGAAGTCGAGGGCGACGACGCAGTCATCCTGGAAGCGGATGCCGACGACACCGACCCGCGCAGCGAGCAGTGGGACGAACCGGCCGACCCCGCTGACGCCGACGCGGTCCCGGAGCCGAGCCCCGACCCCGCCGACGAGGACGTGGAGTTCGTCGAGTCCAGCCCCAGCGAGGTCGACGACGACCCGGCCACCCAGCCCGACCCCGAACCGGACCACCAGCCCGCGACGGACGCGGGTGCGGGAACGGCTGCCGCCGACGCGGGCACGACGAGCCAGTCCGCGGGACCGGCCGAGCGTGCCCGCGGCGAGTGGCCCGAACCGGAGGGCGAGGACGTGGGGTTCGACGCCGGGACGGCCGCCGAGACGGAGCAGACGGCGGAGTTCCAGTTCGGCGACGAGGACGACGAGGAGGAGTTCGTGGCGACCGACACCGGGTTCACGAGCGCGGGCCCCATCGACCAGTCGGACGCCGACGACCTGGACTTCGCGCTGTTCTGCCCGGAGTGTGGTTTCGAGCGGTACGCGGCGGGGTCGAGCCTGCGCGCCGGGGACATTTGCCCGGAGTGCAAGCGCGGCTATCTCGCCGAGGAGCGCTGACGAAGGGATTAAACCCCTCGCTGTCTTTTTCGCGTCCATGAAGGAGTACAAGATGCGGAGAGGGGAGTACCTCGAAGAGCGAATGCCCGACCTCGAAGCCGAAATCGAGGAGTTCTTCGGTCCGATCACGACCACCGAGGAGTACAAGGGCAGCGACCTCTACGTCGTCGAGGACCCCAAGAACCCCGTCTTCGAGCGCGTCGTCGCCGGCGCGGTCGAGTACTCCGGGAAGAAGGACAAACTCGGCGTGGACTTCGAGGAGCGTCCCGCCGAGGACGTCATCGCCGAGGGGAACGCCGACGCCGCCGCGGACGCCGTCGACGCGAAGAACGACTTCCTCTACGACGCGACCGGCCGCGACGCGAAGTCCCGCCGCGACTCAATGAAGCGCTCCGTCGAGGACGAGGCGGAGAAGCCCGACAACGTCTCGTAGCCGGTCGACACGAGAGCGTACTGCTTCTGTGAACGTCCGCGGAGAACTGTGCAGCGACGGCCGGGTGGAGCGGTCAGTGGCGGTTGAGCTTCGACCGGCTGATGGCGATGCCGTTCGGCGTGACGATGAGCTGGTCGTCGCCCTTCTGGACGATGTCGCCGCCGACCTCCTGGGCGACCTGCCGGAGTTCGTCGACGACGTGTTCGACGGTGCGGTCCTCCGTGCGCAGTCGCGTGATGTCCGCGATGACCATGTCGCCGTCGTAGACGGCGTCCTTGATGGCGATGACGTCCTCCTGGCCGTCGATCTCCGCGACGTGTACTTTCACACCGACTTCGCTCGCGTCCGTGTCGAAGTCGTCGATGTCCAGTTCGACGTAATCCTCGGTGGAACTCCCGCTCCCGCCGAGAATCTTCTCCATGAAGCCCATAGACGTATGACCCGCCCGCCGCCCGCATAGTTCTTGCGTCAGACGCGCCCGAGTCGTGGCGGGTCGGGCTAGTCCGCTCCGCCGAGCGAGTCGTCGTCCACCCAGGCTTCGTAGCCGCCCTCCATGCTGGCGACCGTCTCCGCGTCCCCGTACTCGGCGACGAACCGGGCGGCCTGCACGGACGTCTCGCCGACGTAACAGTAGACGACGACCTTGTCGTTCCAGTCCCGCTCGACGACCACGTCCTCCAGCTCCTCGATGGTGAGGTGGTCGGCGCCGGGGAGGTGGTCGTCGACGTACGCGTCCGTGTCCCGGATGTCGACGAGGTCGAAGTCGTCCCCGGCAGCGATGCGCTCGCGTACCGTCTCTGGGGGGACGGTGTCGACGTCCTCGGTCATTGTTTCCGGAGGTAGATGCGGTACGTCCCGTCATCGCTCCGCCAGACGCGGGCGGTGGCGTCGTCGCCGACGGCTCTCGGCACGTTCTCCGTGCAGGGGACGTGGTCGGTCTCCTGGACGAGCAGTTCGCCCGCGTCCAGCGACTGGAGCCCCTTCTGGGCCTCGACCTGCGGGTACGGACAGACCTCGCCCATCATGTCCTGCACTTCGTCGGCTTCCGACAGCAGGCTGTCGGCTTCTTCGTCGGACAGTTCCTCGGGTGCGTCGGTGACGTCGTCGATTGATGGCATGGTGAGTGTGTGGAGTCGGTTCGTTCGCGATTCAGATGGCGCAGCCGACGTCGCGGTATATCCAGTGGGTCATCACGTAGACGCCGGCGACGATGCCGACGGCCGCGACGAACGAGTGGACCGAGAGCTCGGCGATGCCCGAGTAGATGTTCCCGATGTTGCAGCCGGGGGCGAGCCGCGAGCCCGCCCCCATCATGAGCCCGCCGACGACGGCGTTCGGGAGTCGCCGGCGCTTAGGCACGCGCAACGAGAAGTCCCCGCTCCAGAGCGCGGCGAGTCCGGCGCCGACGATGACGAATCCGATCATCAGCATGTCGACGGTGACGCCGACGCCCTCGCCGCGGAACAGGATGGCTCCCCAGTACTCGTATCCTCCGGCGTCGACGCCGACCTGTTCGAGCAGGTAGCCCGTCCAGCGCGCCTCCGGACCGGTGACGCCGACGATGGACACCTGCGTGAACCAGAGGACGGCGACTGCGGTGATGCCGAGTGCGGCGGTCCGCGGGTCCCACGGCCGCTTGCTGGACGCGACGGGCGTCCGCCACGCACGCACCAGTCCGCGGGCGTACGAACGGGTGCCGCGGCCGAACTGTCGGAGACCGACGACCGGTGCGAGCAGGCCCGATAGCTCGACCGACGCGACAGTCGCCCGCTCGCCCGGGTCGCTGCTCGTCTTCGCCCGGCCGATGACCGTAGCGTAGACGAGCGTGACGCCGGCAGCGACCAGCAGCGCCAGCAGTCCGGCCGGCACCGGCGAGACGCTGAAGAGACTCACGCCCTCGCCGAACGTCAGCGGCTGGAAGTACGTCGACTGGAGCGTCGGGAACGCGACCGTGAACACGGCGTAGCCGACGCCCATGAACAACAGCGTGAGCCAGAACTGGAGGTATCCCTCTCCGGCCCGGTAGAGCGTACCGCTCGCACAGCCGCCGGCGTACGTCATCCCGATACCGAAGACGAATCCACCGAGGAGCCCGGTCAGTCCCCAGCCGGGAGTCCAGAACCCCTGGTAGTAGCCCAGTTGGTAGGCAGTGCCCCAGAACACCATTGTGAGCAGCGTCGCCGCGATGACCCCCTTCGTCACCCGGGAGTCCTTGTACGCGAAGAGGTCCCGGAAGGCGTTCACGAAGCAGAACCGCCCCTTCTGCAGGAACACCCCGAGTCCGAGTCCGACGGCCGCTGCGATCAGTAGACTGTTCACTGTAGTACCGTCAACACTCTCGTGACGGTTAACCGGTCTCGAAGGGGGAAGCACTGCCCACGTGTGTGACGCCACGAATCCCCTCGTTACCCGCTAGACGGGCGACGCTCCCGTTCTCCGGGCGAGTACCAGCTCCGCAACGGTATCTCGAACACCGGCAAGAATGGCGGCGTTCCGGTGTTCCACTCCTCGTAGCGGGGTGCCCCAGCGCGCCTCTGCGGCACCGCGACCCTCGATATCCATGCTCCGGAGCAGTGGTCCTTATCTCCCCGGAGCGGCTCGGTTTGGCCGTGACCTTCAGCATCTGCGTCCGCGAACCGTACGAGGACGAGGCGGGCGACCAGCAGTACCGCTTCGGTGTCGCGGTGACCACCCGCCTCCCTGGCGTCGGCGTCCCGTGCCCGCACGTCAACGAGTACGGCGCCGTGTCGACACAGAGCCTCACGAACGTCGACCTCGGTCGCAGAGGCGTCGCGTACCTCGCCGACGGTCTCGCTATCGAGGACGCGCTCCAGGCGCTGTTGAACGCCGACGACGGGAGCGCGGACCGACAGCTCCACGGCGTCTCCCGCGAGGGGTCGTTCACGTTCTCCGGCGAGGGGTGCAACGACTGGTACGGCGAGACGAGCGGCGAGAACTACACCGTCGCGGGCAACCTCCTCACGGGCGAGGCCGTCGTCGAGCGCACCGCCGAGCAGTACGAGGACGCCGCGTTCGGGGACGCGCCGCTCGCGAAGCGACTCATCGACGCGCTCGGCGCGGGGCAGGCCGCCGGCGGCGACAAGCGCGAGGACCTCACCGTCCAGAGCGCCGCCGTGAAGGTCGTCGACACCGCTGACGACGACCGCCCGTACTACGACGACCTGCGCGTCGACGCGACCGAGGACCCCATCGTCGACCTGCGCGAGACGTTCCGGCTGGCCAAGCAGGGCTACGAGGACGCGCTCGAACGCTACGAGGACGAGATGGACGACGAGAACGAGGCGGGCGAGGAGGCGGTGAGCGAGGACGGCGAGTAACTAGACGGAGAACTCGTACAGTTCGTCGCCGACGTGGTGGAGACTCTCGACGACCTTCCCCGACGAGCCGACCATGTCGTCGCCGCTCGTGAGTGCGCGCCCGATGGCGAGCGCCTTCCCGTGGGACTCCTCCTGGATCACGACGAGGTCGCCGGACTCGATGTCGTCGTCGGCCTCGGTGATGCCGGGTCGCATCACGTCCGCGCCGTCGCTCACGAACGAGATGGCGCCCGCGTCGACGGTGACCACGCCCGTCGTCGGCGCCGTCGCGTTCGCGCCGCGGACGGTGACGAACGGTTCGCCCTCCGGGTACCAGACGAGCGGGTCGCCGTCGACGAGCACGACGTCGAACGGTTCGTCGGTGAGTTCGACGAGTTCGAAGGAGTCTGCGTCGAGTTCGACGTCTAGTCCCTCCCGGAGCGCGTCGGCGATGGCGCCGATTTCGTCGCTCCGCAGGTGGTGTCGAGAGGACACGTTCATACCGTCAGTGCGTCGCCTCGACGCTTAAAACACCCGCTCCGACCCAACCGCTAAGTGAACCGACGGCGAAGCTCTAGGCGATGTGGGGGTCCGAGAACGACCCGGTGACCTGTATCTCGTGTGGCGTCTCCGTCGAGCGCAGCAACGCCCGAGAGTACGACAAGCACGGGGACCGCTGGGACCGCGAGGGCAAGGAGTTCGAGTACCTCTGCAAGCCGTGCTTCCGCGGCCTCACGAAACACGCGCGGATCGGACTCGAGGACGCTCTCGAGGACGCGGGGGCGGGCCGGGTCACCGACGAGGAGTTCGTCGCGCGGTTCCTCGCCGACTGCGAGGAACACCCCGGCAGAGAGTGACGGCGATACGACTAACTAGGGGAGTCGGTTACTGGGAGGTATGTCGAACGACGCAGAGGCGGCGCCGGGAACCGCCGAAGCCCAGGGTCCCGTCGAAATCTCGCCCGAACTCGACCGCCAGATAGCGAACAAACGCGAGGACCTCTTCGAGAAGTTCGAGCTCCACGACGAGTTCCCGCCCGAGGTCCTCGAGGAGGCCGAGGCCCGCACCGAGGGCGTCCAGGAGGAGATCCAGGACGAGATCGAGGACCGTGCGGACATGCGTCGTCTCCCCACGTGGACGACCGACCCCGTGGACGCCCAGGACTTCGACGACGCGGTCAGCGTAATGGAACGCGACCACGAGTACGTCGTCTGGGTCCACATCGCGGACGTCACCCACTACGTCCACCCCGAGTCGGCGATGTGGGACGCGGCCGTCGACCGCGGGAACACCATCTACCTCCCCGCCTACACCGTCCACATGCTCCCGCCGGTGCTCGCGGAGACGGTCTGCTCGCTGGTCCCCCAGGAGGACCGCCTCGCCCACACCGTCGAGATGCACCTCGACAAGGACGACCTCTCCTACCGGAACATCGAGATCTACAAGTCCGTCATCCACTCGAACGAACGGCTCACGTACACGCAGACCGAGGACCGCCTCGACGAACCGGACGCGCCGCTGCACGAGGAGATATCGCTGCTGTACGAACTCGCCGACCAGATGCACGAACAGCGCAAGGAGGAGGGGAGCCTCGTCCTCAATCCCCGCCGTGACCGCGCGCACACCATCATCGAGGAGTGCATGCTGAAGGCGAACAAGGCAGTCACGCACGAACTCATGTGGGACCGGGGCGTCGAGGCCGTCTACCGCGTCCACCCCCAGCCGTCGCCCAACGAGTGGGACGACGCGCTCCGCGAGATCCAGGAGCTCGACGGCGTCTCCATCCCCGGGGACTCCTGGGACGACCCCCGGAAGGCGGTCAACGCCACCCTCGAGCAGGCGCCCGAACGCCAGCTCGGGAAGATCCAGTGGGCGGTGATGAAGGTGATGCCCCGCGCGAAGTACATGAACGACCCGTTCGGCGGCCACCACGCGCTCAACTTCGAGATCTACGGCCACTTCACCAGCCCCATCCGCCGGATGAGCGACCTCGTCAACCACTGGATCGTCTACCAGAACGACGTCCCCGAGAACCTCGTCGAACTGTGCGACCACGCCAGCGACAAGCAGAAGGCCGCCGAGTCCGCCGAACGCGAGTACCGGAACTTCCTCCAGGAGGTCGGTCTCGACCCCGACGCGGTCAACAACCGCGGCCTCAGCGTGGTCGAGGACGAAGAGGCAGCGGACGCGGCGTAACCGTCTCGGTCACCACGTGGTCGCGGGCGGTCGTTCGTCCGTCTGGAACGGCTTCGGGACGCCGTTCGTCCACAGCGAGTCACCGAGCCAGTAGCCGACGTGCCAGCCCGGTCGCTGGCGTGCCTCGCCACTCACCACGATGTGCACCTGCGTGTAGTACTCGGGGTCGGGGTCCTCGTCGACGTCCGGGCCGTCCCAGTACGCACACGACTCCTCGGGCCCGGTAGTCGGACAGTCCTCGACCGACTCGCGCAGCGAGACGACGACGTGGGCCTCCGCCGGGTCCTCGACCAGCTCGAACGACGGCGGCGGCGCCACTGTCCCCTTCGCGCCGCGCTCGTAGTACTCGAAGGCGTTCTGGAGGCGCGCCCCCTGGCTCGCGGAGAGGTCGCGGTCGGACTCGACGGCGACCCGGAGCGTCTCCGACGACCACGGGTACGTGCGGTCCTCGGCGTCGGTGACGTTCGCGGGCGCTCTCGCCGTCAGGTTCTTGGCCATCGCATCGCTCGGTCCCTCGCCGTGCCGGTAGCCCAGCGTGTGACCGAACTCGTGTTTCAGGATGGCGAGTGTCGTCTCCGGGGTGTGGCCCGCCCGCACCCGCACCGTCACCGTCTCGTTCGCCGTCTCGTTCCTGGAGAGGACCGGTGCACAGCCGAGCGCGACGCTGTCCTCGTGGACGCCACAGCCGTCGACGGTCCGGACGACTTGCACCCGAATCTCGGGGGAGTCGGTCTGGCTGACGAGCCGGAACTCGGGGTTGTACGGACTCCCCTGTCCGGTCTTGTCCTCCCAGTAGGAGAGTGTCTTCATCACCTCCGGGTGGATGTTCCGCTCCATCCCCGCCGGGTTCTCGACGACCACCTCCACCCGCTCGGTTCCCCACGGGTTGTCGTACTGGTTCCACGTCGGCTTGGCGGGGCTCTGGTTGTCGTACTGGTTCCACGTCGGCTTGGCGGGGCTCTGGTCGTCGTAGGGGACCTTCGGGGTCGGCGTGTCGACCGGTTCTGGCGACGCTGGCTCCGCCGTCAGACAGCCCGACGCGACGACGATCGCGACGAGGCTCAGAGCCAGCACGGGCCGTGACATCGTTCCACAAATCGACCGTGTCTCGTATTAACGTGTTGCTTGATAGACGTACTGCGGTCTCACAGGAACTGTACCCCGAGTCAGACGGACCGCTCGCTACGCTCGCGGTTGCGACTTCCAGGGCTTCAAATCCACGCGCTCGCTGCGCGAGCGCTCAGCTCGCCATTTCTTCACTGCGTTCAGAAATGGACTCGCTGGGATTTGAACCCAGGGCCTCTTCCTTGCGAAGGAAGCGATCTACCGCTGATCTACGAGCCCGATAAGTGGGGGAACGCGTGTGACGCGCCGTCGGTTCGAGGAACGGCGTCAGTCTTCGAGGACGATCTCGATGCTAACGTCGTTGGGAACCTGAATCCGCATCAGCTGGCGGAGCGCGCGTTCGTCGGCGTCGATGTCGATGAGACGCTTGTGGACGCGCATTTCCCAGTGCTCCCACGTGGCAGTCCCTTCGCCGTCGGGGGACTTCCGCGAGGGGACTTCCAGCGTCTTCGTCGGGAGCGGGACCGGACCGCTGAGCTTCACACCGGTCTTGTCCGCAATCTCCCGCACGTCGTCGCAGATGTTGTCGAGGTCGTCGGGATCGACGCCGGCGAGACGAACGCGTGCCTGCTGCATGGATTAGGCTTGCTCGACCTCGAGGACCTTGCCGGCCGCGATGGTCTGACCCATGTCGCGCACGGCGAAGGAGCCGAGCTCCGGGATCTCGGAGGACGGCTCGATGCTGAGGGGCTTCTGCGGTCGCACGGTGACGACCGCGGCGTCGCCGGACTGGATGAAGTCCGGGTTCTCCTCCTCGGTCTCGCCCGACGAGGGGTCCATCTTCCGGTCGATGGACTCGATGGTACACGCGACCTGCGCCGTGTGGGCGTGGAAGACCGGCGTGTAGCCAGCCGTGATGACCGACGGGTGCTGCATCACGACGATCTGCGCGGTGAAGGTCTCGGCGACCTTCGGCGGGTCGTCGGCCGGACCACAGACGTCGCCGCGACGGATGTCGTCCTTGCCGATGCCGCGGACGTTGAAGCCGACGTTGTCACCGGGCTCGGCCTTCGGCACCTCTTCGTGGTGCATCTCGATGGTCTTGACCTCGCCACCGACGTCCGAGGGCTGGAAGCTGACGTTGTCGCCCGTGTTCATGATGCCGGTCTCGATACGTCCGACGGGGACGGTACCGATGCCGGAGATGGTGTAGACGTCCTGGATCGGGAGGCGCAGCGGCGCGTCCGTCGGCGGCTGCGGCTCCGGCAGGCTGTTGAGGGCCTCGAGGAGCGTCTCGCCATCGTACCACGGGGTGTTCTCCGAGGTCTCGGAGACGTTGTCGCCCTCGAAGGCGGACGTCGGGATGAACGACGCGTTGTCCGTGTTGAAGCCGACCTGACCGAACAGGTTCTTCACGTCCTCGACGACGCCGTCGTACTTGTCCTGGTCGTAGTCGACCAGGTCCATCTTGTTGACGGCGACGATGAGTTCGTCGATACCGAGGGTGCGCGAGAGGAACACGTGCTCGCGGGTCTGGGGCGCCACACCGTCGTCTGCGGCGACGACGAGGACGGCGTTGTCCGCCTGGGACGCGCCCGTGATCATGTTCTTCACGAAGTCACGGTGACCCGGACAGTCGACGATCGTGAAGTAGTAGGCGTCCGTGTCGAACTCCTGGTGGGCGATGTCGATGGTGACACCACGCTCTCGCTCCTCGGCGAGGTTGTCCATGACGTAGGCGAACTCGAAGCCACCCTTGCCCTTCTCCTCGGCTTCTTCCTTGTGCTGTTCGATGACGTGCTCGGGTACGCTCCCCGTCTCGTAGAGGAGGCGCCCGACCATCGTGCTCTTCCCGTGGTCGACGTGGCCGATGACGGCCAGGTTCTGGTGCGGTTTGTCGCTCATGGTCTAATATCGCGCGAACGGCGCGCTCTGTGGGATTTATTCGCCACTTCGCATTAAAACCATTTCGGTACGGCCTCAGCTCCATCGGCCCGCCTTCGGGTGGTTTGTGGGAACCAACCACACGGTCCGGCCTCAGTCGAGGCGACCGACGTCCGCGAGCACGGCGGTCGCCGTCTCGGGCCCGCCGGCCCCCCGCCCGGAGATGTTCAACCGACCCGCGTGTTCGGTCTCCAGCTGGACGATGTTCATCGTCCCCGACACCGCCAGCGCGTCGTTCTCCGGGACGAGTCGCGGCCCGACGCGGGCGCCGTCGGCGGTCACCTCGCCGATGAGCCGCACCGTCCGGCCGTCCTCGGCGGCGAGTTCCAGCGCCGACGGCGGCACGTTGGTGATGCCCTCGACGTCGACGTCCGCCAGGGTGTAGCCGCCGCCGTGGATGACGTTCGCGAGGATGGCGCACTTCAGCGCGGCGTCGGTGCCCTCGACGTCGAACGTGGGGTCGGCCTCCGCGACGCCGAGGTCCTGTGCCTCCGCGAGCACGTGCTCGTAGGAGGGGCCCTCGGCGGCCATCCGCGTGAGGATGAAGTTCGCCGTCCCGTTGAGCACGCCGCGGGCCGCGCTCACGCGCTCCGCGCCGACGCCCTCGATGGTGGAGAGCGCCGGGATGGCGCCGGCCACCGTCGCCTCGAAGCGCACTTCGCCGTCGCTGGCGCGTTCGAGTTCGCGCACGTCGTCGTAACGCTCGGCGACTGGCCCCTTGTTCGCGAGCACGACGTGGCGGTCGGCTTCGAGCGCCGCCCGGACGTGACCGAACCCGGGCTCCGCGTCCCCGAGCGTCGTCGGCGTCGCCTCCACGAGCACGTCGTAGTCGGCGACCAGCGCGTCCTCGGGGGCGGCGTCACCGACGGTCCCCGTCTCGTCCTTCCGTTCGAGTGCGGCCGCGACGTCGATTCCCGCCGCGTCGACCACGGCGCTCGTCGAGTCCGCCAGCGCCACGACCGAGTGACCGTACTCTCCCGCCAGTTCCGCCACGGAGCGACCGACGTCGCCCACACCGACGATGGCGAGTCTCACAGTTCACCCACGAGCGGTTCGACGACCGAGAGGTCCTTCTCCGCGGCGATGCCCCGAACCGTCTCCAGGGTCTGTTCGGCGCTCCCGGACTGGACGGCCAGACGGAGTCGCGCGCTCGAGACCCCGTCTGTCCCCTCCTCGTCGGTGAGCGAGAAGTCCGCGACCGACGCGCTCGAACAGGACTCCAGTCGCGAGAGCGTGTCCGAGAGGTCGGTGTCCACGAGGTCGCCGACCAGGATGACGGTGATGGCCTCGCCGTACCGCTCGGAGTCGGCGGCGATGACCGCCACGCCGGCGTCCCGTAGTGCTTCTACGATCTGCTCGAAGCGGTGGGGCGCACACTCCAGGTCGACCTCTACGGGGATGTGCCCGCGGGGCGTAAGCGACCCGCGCTCGTGGAATATCGACAGCAGGTTGCCGCCGTTGTTCGCGATGGGTTCGAGCGCCCGTAACAGCTCGCCGGGCTCGTCGACGAGTTCGAGGCGGAGCGTGTGGGCGCGGTTGGCCGTCTCGCTCACGGCGACCACCCGGGTGCAGGCGACGCGCGGATTGTTGTCGGCTGCGAGCGGAAACGCCGTCGCTCCGTGCCGATTCCACGCGTGACGCGTCTGCCTGCGTGCATGCTACTTCGTGGGGCGTCTCGCCGGTATAAGCCTTCGGCCCGGACAATTCCTACCGCTGTTCGACCGACAGACGCGCCTGTACGACCGAAACACAAACGAGCATCCTCGCGCGGAGCGCGAGGTTCGCCGCGAACGTTCCGCGTTCGCGGGAGCGTTTTTAGCGTAGCTTTTTGCGAGGCGGGTTCCCGCAGCGAACGTAGTGAGCGAGGAAACCCGTCGAAGTAAAAAGGTCCGACTTTAGAAGTAGTCGATGCTCGGGGGCAGCTCCGTCTTCATCCCCTTGCGGACGCGGATCTCGTCGATGATCTCCGGCTGGAGGTTGTCGGCCATGACGCGGAAGCCGGCGTTCTCCGTGTTCCAGGAGGCACGGCCCTCGGTGGCCGAGCGGATGTCACTGGAGAAGCCGATCATCTCTTCGACGGGCGCGATGCCCTCGACGACCATGAGGTCACCCTCCTGGTACATGTCGTCGACGCGGCCGCGGCGTCCCTGGATCTCGCCGGACGCGGCGCCCATGTGCTCGGAGGGGACGTCGATGCGGACGTCCTGGATCGGTTCGAGCAGACGGATCTCGGCGTCGATGAGCGCGCGGTGGGCGGCGTCGCGGACCGCCGGGATGATCTGGGCGGGACCGCGGTGGATGGCGTCCTCGTGGAGGCGCGCGTCGTGGAGACGGACGAGCGCACCCTCGACGGGTTCGGCGGCGAGCGGGCCGTCCTCGAGGGAGTCCTCGAGACCCTCGACGACGAGTTCCATCGTCTCGTTGAGGTGCTGGATACCCTTCGTGTCGTCGATGAAGATGTTGCGGCCGATGATGTTCTCGACGTTCTGGGAGGTGTCCTTGTCCATGCCGGCGTCCTGCAGGACCTCGCGGCGCTCCTGCTCGGGCATGTCCATCGACACTTCGCCGAGGCGGAGCTGCTCGAGCACCTCGTCGCTGAGCGGCGTGACCGTGATGTAGAACTTGTTGTGGCGGTTCGGGGAGACGCCCTCGACCTCGCGGGACTCCTGGGTGGGCATCTCGCGGTAGACGACGATGGGCTCACCCGTGGTGACGGGGATGCCCTGGTTGCGCTCGATGCGCTGGGTCTGGACTTCGAGGTGGAGTTCGCCCTGCCCGGAGATGAGGTGCTCGCCCGTGTCCTCGTTGATCTCGATGGAGATGGTGGGGTCCTCCTTGGAGACTTGTCGGAGCGTCTCGATGAGCTTCGGCAGGTCGTCCATGTTCTGTGCCTCGATGGACTTCGTGATGACCGGCTCCGAAATGTGCTCGATGGACTCGAACGGCGTCATCTCGATGCTGGAGACGGTGGAGCCGGCGATGGCGTCCTTCAGGCCGGTGACGGCGGCGATGTTCCCTGCGGGGACGTGTTCGACCTCCTCGCGCTCGCCACCCATGTAGATGCCGACGCTCTGTACGCGGTTCTTCCCCGCGGTGCCGGAGACGTACAGCTCCTGGCCCTTCTCGATGGTGCCGGAGAACACGCGGCCCGCGGCGATCTCGCCGGCGTGCGGGTCGATGCCGATGTCGGTGACCATCAGGACAACCTCGCCGTCCTCGTCGACGAGACGCATCGTGTCGGCGAGTTCGGAGTCCGCGTCGCCGCGCCAGATGCGCGGGATACGGCGGGGCTGGGCGTCGATGGGGTTCGGGAAGTGCTCACAGACCATGTCGAGGACGACGTCCGACAGTGGCGTGCGCTCGTGGAGTTCCTGGCGCTTGTCGTTGCGCTCGAGGTCCATGATGTCGCCGAAGTCCATGCCCGTGCGCTGCATCGACGGCATCGAGACGCCCCACTTGTAGAGCGCGGAGCCGAACCCGACGGTGCCGTCCTCGACGGAGACCGTCCAGTCGTCGATGTCGTCCATCTCCTCGGTCATGCCGCGGATGAGCTCGTTGACCTCGTTGATGACCGACAGGAGTCGCTCCTGCATCTCCTCGGGCCCCTCCTGGAGCTCGGAGATGAGGCGGTCGACCTTGTTGATGAACAGCGCGGGCTTGACGCCCTCGCGGAGCGCCTGCCGCACGACCGTCTCCGTCTGGGGCATCGCGCCCTCGACGGCGTCCACGACGACGAGCGCGCCGTCGACGGCGCGCATCGCACGGGTCACGTCGCCGCCGAAGTCGACGTGGCCCGGCGTGTCGATGAGGTTGATGAGGTGGTCGTCGTCCTGGTACTCGTGGGTCATCGAGACGTTCGCGGCGTCGATGGTGATGCCGCGTTCCTGCTCGTCCTCCTCGGTGTCCATGGCGAGCTGCTCGCCGGCGGTGTCCTCGGAGATCATGCCGGCACCGGCCAGCAGGTTGTCCGTGAGCGTCGTCTTGCCGTGGTCGACGTGCGCGGCGATGGCGATGTTCCGAATCTGCTCGGGTTCGTCCATCAGCCGTTCGCACTGTTCGACAATCTTCTTGCGTCGGCCCATTGGGAATTCTTACTGCCAGCGGGTTCAAAAGGGTAGTGTTTTGCTCGGACCACGGTACGGCGGGACACGGCCCGTAGCCGGTGATTCGTCGGGTTCGAACTGTCCGCTCTGGTCGTCGGTTCGGCGTCGTCTCGCTCCGCTCGGCGCGCAGACGGGCGTAAGAGTCTTTGCCGCGAGCGACCTGCCAGATAGTATCATGGAGTTGCGAGTCACCGGTAGCGGCCCGGCCGCGCCCTTTCTCGGCGCCCGGGACGTCTTCGAGACCGCCCACGACCTCGAGAAGCCGGTCACCGTTCGCGTGCGCGAGAACCCCGACGAGCGGACGTGGGCGGGCCACTACGACGACCACCACGTCCTGAACATCTCCCGGCAGGCGGCGACCAGCGCGATGGCTCGCGAACTCGCCCTCCACGAGTTCGCCCACATGCACTGTTACGAGCACGAACACCCGAGCCACGTGCTCTCGATGGACGAGGTGCTGTTCCTCGCGCTCACGGGTCGGGAGGTCGAACGGCGGGTGCTCACCCACTGCTACCAGATCGCCAACCACGTGAAGGACATCTACGCCGACGACATCACCCTCTCGGTCGGGCCGACGGACAAACTCGTCTCGTTCCTCGAGTCCGAACTCGCGGCCGCCGTCGCGGACCGCCCCGTCGCCGGCCCCCAGATGGGACAGCGGCTCACCGCGGGCGCAGACCCCTCGATGACGGCGGTGAACGCGGCGTTCGCGCTCGCGCTCCTCGAACGCAACGGCGCCGTCGACGACGGCCACCGCATCTACGACCTCGCGCACGCGGCCGCCGAGGACGCGCCCGAGATCGAGTTCGACGCGTTCCGCGAGCGCTTCGCGGCGCTCGGTGACGACCCCGACGAGAGCGAGTGCCGTCGCGGCCTCGTGGACACGATCCGAACCTACGTCGACGCACAGGAGACGACCGCCGGCCCCGCGGCCGACTAGGCGACGATGCGGACGAGCCTGTCGTCGCCCTCCTTCGGGTACCCCTCCTTCGCGCGGCCGTCCCGGTTCGACGTCGTCGCGTAGAGCGCGCCGTCCGGCCCTTCGACGACGCAGCGCACCCGACCGAGCGAGCCGAGCGTCTGCCACGCCGTCGCGCCGTAGTCGTCGTCCAGCCAGTCGCCCTCGAAGCGCTGTCCGTCCCCGGTCGGCGGTCGCGGCGCCCCTTCCGGCGTGAGCGAGACGACGCCGACTCGCTGGGCGATGAGCTGGCCGAAGACGAGGCAGTGCTGCCAGGCGGGGATCGCGTCGCCGGTGTAGAGGGTGCCGCCGGTCGGCGCCCAGGAGTTGTCGACCCCGGTGTTCAGCGCTGGCCTGCTCACCTCGGGGTTCGCGCGGTACTCCTCGGGGTGGCGTACGTCCGGCCAGCCGTAGTTCTCGCCCGCGTCGAGGACGGTCACCTCGTCGAGGCCGCTCGGCCCGTGTTCGGTGACGACCGGCGTGGCGTCGGGGAGCCACGTGATACACTGCGGGTTGCGGTGGCCGAGCGTGTAGACGCGGTCGTCCCAGCCGTCGTGGCGCGGATTGTCGGCGGCCGGGGCGCCCGTCGCCTGCACGCGGAGGACCTTCCCTGCGAGCGACTTCGGGTCCTGTGCGTCCGCCTTCGTCCCCGCGTCCCCGGTCGTGACCCAGAGGTGGTTGTCCGGCCCGAACGCGATGCGGCCGCCGTTGTGGACCTCGTCCGCGGGGATGCCGCCGACGACGACCTCCCGCGTGCTTGCCGGGTCCTCGGCGGTGGCGTCGAAGCGTACCACCTGGTTCTCCCAGTCACCCTCCTCGCCGGCGGTGTAGTAGACGTACAGCCACCCCGGGTCGGGGTAGTTCGGGTGGACGGCGACGCCGAGCGTGCCGCCCTCGCCGCCCGCGACCCACCACGTCTCCCAGTACGGTTTGTCGTCGGGTTCGTCGTCGACGGCCGTGACGTCGATGGCGTCCTCGGGCGCCGCGACCGTCGAGAGTGTGTCGCCGTCGAAACGCCGGACGCGCCCGACGCGCTCCGTGACGAACAGCGTGCCGTCGGGTGCGAACGAGACGTCCCAGGGCACTTCCAGGCCCGTGAGCACGTCCTCGGTGCGGACGTTCGTCTCGGGGGTATTGGTCGGCGTCGCCCAGTCGAGGTCGTAGTTCGCCCACGCGGTGGCGTCGTGAGTCAGGTCGTCGTCGGGGCGGCTCCCGCCGGCGATACAGCCGGCGAGTCCGGTCGCGGCGATGGCGGCGGTGGTGGCGAGGAACCGCCGGCGCGAATCGTCCATGCGGCCAAGATTTTAGGCAGGCCTAAAATCTCTATCGGAACGGTGCCAGCGCTCCCGCTGGTCACCCGGAGAACGACAGAGAGTAGAAACCGGATTAGCGCGCTGCCGCGGCGACGCGTTCCTTCTCCTCTTTCTGACCCACTGCGTACGTCTGCACGTCGTAGTCGGCCGCGCCGATGAGCTGCTGGGCGAGCGCCTCGGCGGCGTCCGTCGGCGTCTTGAACGCCGAGGAGTGCGCGCCGTCGGTGATGAACTTCAGCGCCTGGTCGACGCGGCGCTGGGGCGCGACGTCGACGGCCTGGGGGACCGAGATGCCGCCGTACTTCAGGCGGACGGTCTCCTCGCGGGGCGCCGCGTTCTCCACCGCGCGCACGAGCACCTGCACCGGGTTCTCGTCGGTACGCTCGTGGACGATGTCGAAAGCGTCGCGGACGATCTGCAGGGCCTGCTGCTTCTTGCCCGCGTTCTGTCCGGTCTTCATCAGGCGGTTCGCGAGCCGCTCGACGACGCTGATCTCGCTCTTCTTGAACTGCTTTGAGGAGTGTCGGCCCATCGTGTGGGCGACCGGCGTCGCGGCGAGGTACCGTCGCGTGCTCGGGTCCTCGTAGGTGATGCCCGTCACGTCCCACTTGCCGAAGAGCTTCGCGTCGACGTCTTCGTCGTCGGTGCCGGCGGGTGCGTCGGGTTCTGGGGCTGCGTCCTCGCTCATGTTATCGGACCGGTTTCTCCGCGTTCCCGCGGACGAGTTCGATCATGCTCACGCCGTTGACCTTCTCGACTTTGTAGTTCACGCCCGAGATGTCGCCCATCGCACGACCCTTCGCACCGCCGATGCCGGCGATGGTGACTTCGTCGTGCTCGTCGATGAACGAGATGGCGCCGTCACCGGGACAGAACGCCGTGACCTGCTTCCCGTTCTTGATGAGCTGGACCCGGACGCACTTCCGGATCGCGGAGTTGGGCTGTTTCGCTTCGATGCCAATCTTCTCGAGGACGATGCCGCGACCCTGCGGCGCACCCTCGAGGGGGTCGGACTTCTTGCCGAGACCCCGCTCTCGCCGCGCGTACTCGGAGTCGGACCACCGGTGCTTCTGGCGGTCCTTCTTGAGTTTCCGAGCGGCGTACTTGCCGTTCGACATACAGCCGATTACCCAGTGGAGGTACTTAAGCCCGACCTTTTGCGCTGCGGCGCGGCTGCGCCGCGCCTCGGCAAAAGCTCGACCAAAAGCACTCCTCCCTCACTCCGCGCCTCCGGCGCTCCGTTCGGTCGTCGGCCCGCGCTCCCGTTAGTCGCGCGGTGAACGGCTTCGCTCGGGTTCTTCGAACCGCTCGCTCGCCGATGCTCGACAGTCGGTTTCACAACCTATCGGCTACGTTCGCGACCCGAGCGGCTCGAAGAGCCCGGAAGGGTCGCGATTCACCGAGCGCGAACGAAGTGAGCGCTCGGACCGACGACTGAGGGACGCGAAGCGGACCGAAGGAGGAGTGCTTTTTCCGCAAGTTTTTGCCGAGCGGGGGTCGCCGCAGGCGACCCCCCGCAGCGCAAAAAGTGCGCTTACGTGAGCTGGATATCGTCGACGTCGTAGTGGCGGGCGGCGAGTTCCTTGGCGGCCTCGATGTTCTGGCCGTCTGCGCCGATTGCGACGCCCTTGTCGTCGTGGGCGACCTCGGCGTACGCCACCGTCGTGTCGTTCTCGCTGATGGTGACGTTGTACACCGCCGCGGGGGAGAGCGCGTTGGCGACGAACCCCTCCGGCGTCGGCGCGTCCTCGACCAGCATCACGTCCCGGCCGAGTTTCTCTTCGAGGGCTTCGACGCGGCTCCCGCCGGGGCCGATGGCCGACCCCATCTCGCCCGCGGTCACCACGAAGATGACGCGGTCGCGGTCGTCGTCGACGACGCAGTCGACGGCTGTCGCCTCCGTCTCGTCCTCGAAGGCCGCCAGCAGGCGGCGCGCCTCGTCCGAGAGCCGGACTGTCATCAGTCCGACTTGCCGGCGCCCATGCGCAGGTTGACGTCGCCCGTGCCGAGGCGGACCGGCTTCCCGACGATGACGTTCTCGATGACGCCGTCGAGGTCGTCCGCCTCGCCGTAGATGGCGGCGTCGAGGAGGTGGTTGACCGTCACCTCGAACGCCGCCCGCGCGAGCACCGAGTCCTTGTTGCCGGAGATGCCGTGCCGGCCGATGGACTGGATGGTGCCGTCGTTGGTCATGATGTCCGCGACCAGCATCAGGTGGCGGATGTTCACGTCGCCCAGCCCCTGCTCTTCGAGGGTGGACATCGTCTCGTCGATTATGGCCTCGCGGGCCGCCTCGATGCCGAGGGTCTTGTGGACCTCGTGGATGTTGTTACACTTCGTCCGGGAGGCGTCGACGCCCTCGATTTTGAGCGCCTTCTTGAACGCCGAGCCCTCCGTGTAGAGGACGAACTCCTCGCCGCGGTCGGTCTCCTCGCGGCGGATGACGACGCGGCTGACGTCCTCGATGCCCTTGAACACGATGTCCCGGAGCTGTTCGACGAGCTGGAGCAGCTCGCGGTACGAGGGTTCGCTCGGACCGAACTCGAGGACGGTACCCTGCTGGGTCACGTCCACGCCGAGGCTCCCCTCGATGGTCTCGGCGATCTCGGCGGCGACCTCGGTCGTGTCGTCCTCGAGCGGCCAGCGCTCCAGGAGCGTGTCCTCGTTGAGGTCGATGCGGACGACCATGTCGGCGACGTTCGTCGAGATGTCGCCGAGCGCGAGGATCTTCGTCGCCTCGATCTTCCAGACGACCTCGTGGGCGCGTTCGCGCTCCGCGGCGTACTCGTCCTCGAGGAACACGTTCATCACCGGCGTGTCCGGTGTCTTCCGGGCGTCCACCAGCTCGATGAGCCGGGGGAGGCCCTGCGTGACGTCCATCTCCGCGACGCCCGCGTAGTGGAACGTGTTCATCGTCATCTGCGTCCCCGGCTCCCCGATTGACTGCGCGGAGACGGTCCCCACCGGGTCGAGGGGGTCGATGCGGGTCTCGAGGTAGCTGGACTCGACGGCGGTCGCGATCTCCTCGACCTGCTCGTCGGTGACGCCGTCGCGGTCCTCGATGGTGTCGTAGACGCGCTCCTTCAGCCGTCGGGGAAGCTCCGTGGCCTCGACAGTGTCGCGCACGCTCTCGGTGACTTCAGTCATCGGATTCCACCTCCCAGGACGCACCGTGTTCGGAGAGATTCGTCGGTGGCTCCTGGACGCCCAGGAACTCCGCCTTCTCCTCGTCGCTGGCGAACTCGGAGTCGATGACACGGTCCGCGATGTTCTCGACCTCGATGTCGACCTCCTGGTTGGAGGCGACCTCGACCGGCGAGGTGCCGTCCTCGCCGAACTCGAACTGGACGATGGTGTCGCTGGTGTCCCGGACGGTGCCGTCGTACTGCGTCTCCAGTTCGGAGAGCGCGTTGATGAGCCGACGCTGGAGGTAGCCGGACTTCGAGGTGCGGACTGCCGTGTCCACCAGCCCCTCGCGGCCACCCATCGCGTGGAAGAAGAACTCCTTGGGCGTCAGCCCGCTCGTGTAGGAGTTCTCCACGAAGCCGTGGGCCTCACTGGAGAGGTCGTTCGGCGCGAAGTGGCTCAGCGTGCGGTCCTCGTAGCCGCGGTTGATGCGCTCGCCCCGGACTGCCTGCTGGCCGACGCAGCCGGCCATCTGCGTGAGGTTCAGCATCGACCCACGCGCGCCGGAGTTGGCCATCACGACTGCCGGGTTGTCCGCCGCGAAGTTCTCCTCGGCGACGTCGCCCGCGGAGTCGCGGGCCTTCCCGAGGGTCTGCATGATCTTCATCTCGAGGGTCTCGTCGACAGTGCGGCCGGGGAGGCTCTCGAGGTCGCCGTTCTCGTACGTCTCGATGAGTTCCTGGACGCGCTCGTAGGCGGAGCCGATGGCCTCGTCGATGCGTTCGCGGGCCTCCTCGGAGACGGTCTCGTCGTCGATGCCGATGGAGAACCCGAAGTGCATGATCGACCGCATCGCCAGCGAGGCGACCTCGTTGATGAAGATGCGGGCGCGGGTCTTCCCGTGGACCTTCGCGATGGTGTCGACGATCTCGCCGCCGAACCCACCGACCTCGTCCTCGGCGATGGTGCCCTCCTCGAGGTAGCCGTCCTCGATGACGACGGGTTCGCCGACGGTGCCGAGGAACTCGAGGTCGAGGTCCTCGGGCAGCAGTTCGGAGAAGATCTGGCGACCCTCCCAGTACGGTTCGCCGGCCTCGGTGCCCGCGGGCTCCGGCAGTTCGTCGATGCGGGTCTGCCGGAGCAGGTCGGAGGCCTGCGTCTCGTTGAACCGCGGGTTGGTGTGGGTCAGCAGGTACGTCCCGCTGATGTGGTCCTGGATGGCGCCGATGATGTTCTCACCGAACCGCGGGGAGAGGATCTGCTCCTGGACCCGCATCAGCACGCGGGCCTCCGCACGGGCCTCCTCGTTCTGGAGGGCGTGCATGTTCATCTCGTCGCCGTCGAAGTCGGCGTTGTACGGCGGACAGACGACCGTGTTCAGGCGGAACGTCTTGTACGGCATCACCACGACCTCGTGGGCCATGATGGACATGCGGTGGAGCGACGGCTGGCGGTTGAAGATGATGATGTCGCCGTCGATGAGGTGTCGCTGGACCTCCCAGCCGGGCTCGACGCGCTCGGCGAGTTCCTCGCAGACCTTCTCCGTGACGCGCACGCGTCGCCCGTCGGGTCGGGTGACGTAGTTCGCGCCCGGGTGGCCCTCGGGGCCGTTGCGCACGTAGCGCTTCGCCCGCTCGAGGTTCTGGTCGTTGACGACCATCGTCTGGGTCATCTCGGTCGCCACGCGGTCGGGGACGCCGACCTCGTTCAGCGACAGCGTCGGGTCCGGCGAGATGACGGTCCGCGCCGAGAAGTTCACGCGCTTCCCGGACAGCGAGCCGCGGAACCGGCCCTCCTTGCCCTTGAGGCGCTGGGAGAGCGTCTTCAGCGGTCGGCCGGAGCGGTGGCGCGCCGGTGGCGTCCCGCTGATCTCGTTGTCCATGAACGTCGTGACGTGGTACTGCAGCAGCTCCCAGAGGTCCTCGATGATGAGCTGGGGTGCACCGGCCTCGCGGTTCTCCATGAACCGCTGGTTGATGCGGATGATGTCGACGAGCTTGTGGGTGAGGTCGTCCTCGCTGCGCTGGCCGTTGTCCAGCGTGATGGAGGGACGGGCCGTCACCGGCGGCACCGGCAGCACGGTCAGGATCATCCACTCGGGTCGCGAGCGTTCGGCGTCGATGCCGAGCGCCTCGAGGTCCTCGCCGGGGATGTCCTCGAACCAGTCGCGGATGTCCGAGGGCATCAGCTTGTTCATGTCCTCGGTGGTGAGGTCGGCGCCGAGCGCGGCCTCGATGGCCTCGCGGTCGTCGCGTCGGGGGCGGAACTCGCCCGAGAGGATCTCGTTGATGCGGCTGATCTCGATGTCCGTCTGCTCGGCGAGTTCCTGGGGGCTGATCCCCTGGTCCTCGTCGTCGTCGCGGTCGGGCTGCATCGACGCCGCGATGCGCTCGCTGTAGTCCGACGCGAGCACCTGCTGGACCTCGTAGTACGTCGTCGGCTTCTCGTGTTTGACGTCGTACTGGCCCTCGCCGCAGTGCGGGCAGTGGTCCTTCTTCCGGGCCTCCCGGATGGCCGCCGTCATCACGTCGGAGACGTCCTGGCGGAGGCTCCGCGTGCGGTCGAGGTCGGCACGGTACTCGTCTTTCTCCTCCTCGGTGAGCAGGAGTCGCGAGCACTCCCGGCACGTGCCGCGGAGCAGCCGACGGATGAGCTTCGAGAAGCCGACGTGGATGACCGGCGCCGCGAGCTCGATGTGGCCGAAGTGGCCGTTACAGCTCCCGGAGCGCTGGCCGCACGTCTTGCACTCCAGTCCGGGGTCGATGACGCCCAGCCGCGGGTCCATCAGCCCCATGTCGATGGGGAAGCCGTCGTCGTCGTACGTGTCCGCGGTGATGACCTTCGTCGCGGACATGTCCCGGTACTCCTCCGGGTCCATCAGCCCGAAGCTGATCTCCCCGATTTCCATTGGTGATTGTCCTGCACTCATACTGCGTCCTCCAGTTCCAGTCGCGGCGCGATACCGAGCGCCTTCATCTCGTCGAGCAGTAGCTTGAACGCGTAACTCATCTCGATGCTGTGGACGTCCGTCTCCTCCCCGCAGTTCGGACAGTAGACGCGTCGTTGCTCGTAGTTCTCGACGGCGGTCATGCCGCAGTTGCCACAGACGTGGACCTCCTCGCGGTCTGAGGAGTCCAGTAGTCGCTCTTTGAGCACCATCGCGGCCCCGTGGCCGATGACGGTGTCACGCTCCATCTCCCCGACACGGAGGCCACCCTCGCGGGCGCGCCCCTCGGTCGGCTGCCGCGTCAGGACCTGGACCGGTCCCTTCGAGCGGGCGTGGAGCTTGTTCGACACCATGTGGTAGAGCTTGTGGTAGAAGATGGTGCCGACGAAGATCTCGGCCTCGATCTTCTCGCCGGAGACGCCGGAGTACAGCACCTCCTTCCCGGAGGACTTGAACCCGCGGTCCTGTAGCGTGCCGCGGATCTCCTCTTCGTCCTCGCCGGTGAACGCCGTCCCGTCGACGGAGCGCCCGTCCATCGAGCCGGCTTTCCCACCGAGCATCTCCAGCACGTGGCCGACCGTCATCCGCGACGGCAGCGCGTGGGGGTTCAGCACGAGGTCAGGCACGACGCCCTCGCCCGTGAACGGCATGTCCTCGTGGGGCGCCAGGTGACCGACGACGCCCTTCTGGCCGTGACGGGACGCGAACTTGTCGCCGAGTTCGGGGATGCGCTCGTCGCGCACGCTCACCTTCGCGAGCTTCGAGCCGTCCTCGCCCTCCATCAGCGTCACCGTGTCGACGACGCCGTCCTCGCCGGAGCGCATCGTGACGGACGTCTCGCGGCGCTTCTGCGGGCTGAGCCCGCCCATGTCCTCGGGTTCCTCTAGGAACCGCGGCGGACTCGTCTTCCCGAGCAGGACCGAGGACTCGTCGACCTGGGTCTCGGGGTTGACGAGGCCGTCCTCGTCGAGGTGGCGGTAGGCGTCCTCGCCGCGAGCCCCGCGCACGTCGTCGCCGGGGATCTCGAAGCGGTCCTCCTGGCCGCCGGGGTAGCGTCGCTCTTCGCCCTCGTAGGTGCGGAAGAAGTGCGAGCGGGCGAGCGCGCGCTCGACCGACCCCTTGTTCATGACGAGCGCGTCCTCGATGTTGAACCCCTCGTAGGACATCACGGCGACGACGAAGTTCTGGCCCGCGGGCCGGTCGTCGTAGCCGATCTGCTCGGTGGTCTGGGTGTTCACCATCGCCTTCTGCGGGTAGTGCAGGAGGTGCTGGCGGGTGTCTGGCCGGATGCGGTAGTTCGCCGCCGGCAGGCCCAGACTCTGTTTCATCATCCCTGCCCCCATCGTGATACGGGGGCTGGCGTTGTGCTCGGGGTACGGGATCATCCCGGAGCCGATGCCGAAGATGAGCTGCGGGTCGATCTCGAGGTGGGTGTGGTCCTCGGTGAGGTCGTCCTCCTCGACCCCGACGAGGATGTCCTCTTCCTCCTCGGCGTCGATGAACTCCACCTTCCCCGCGCGCACGAGGTCCTCGAAGTCGATGTCGCCCGTCTGGATGGCCTCCATCTCCTCGTCGGAGACGAGGGTCTCCCCGCCCTCGACGACGAGCAGCGGACGGCGGGCGCGTCCCGCGTCCGCGTTGACGATGACCTCGTTGGTGCGGTCTTTCACGGAGACGTTCACCATCTCGGAGACCTCTCCCCGGCGACGCGCCTCCCGAATCTGTGCTGCCAGCTCCTCGGGACTCTCGTGGGTCCCGACGAGGCTGCCGTTGACGTAGACTTTGGCTTCTCGTTCCGTGCTCATGTTAGTCGTCCGCTGATGTCGCTTCCGTGTTGATTCCGGGGATGCCCTCGACGCCCATCGACGAGAGCTCTCGTTTGAGCTCCCGTTCGTCGTCGACGTTCTGGGAGAGCTCCATCGACTGCGCGAAGTTCTTCACCAGGCCACAGTTCGGTCCTTCGGGGGTCTCGGAGGGACAGATCCGCCCCCACTGGGTCGCGTGCAGGTCGCGCGCCTCGAAGTGGGGCTGCGAGCGGGACAGCGGACTCCGCAGGCGGCGTAGGTGCGAGAGCACGCCCATGAAGTCCGTGCGGTCGACGAGCTGACTGACGCCGGAGCGTCCGCCCACCCAGTTCCCCGTCGCGATAGGGTGTTCGAGGCGCTCGGTCAGCACGTCGGAGCGAACCACCGTGTTCACGGTGAGCTGTCGGTTCCGCATGTTCGCGCGCTCGAGCTGGTACTTCACGTCGCGTGCCAGCTTGTTCAGCGCGGTCCGGAACAGGTCCTTCATCAGGTCACCGGAGACCTTCAGGCGCTTGTTCGCGTAGTGGTCCTTGTCGTCGGCCTCGCGGCGCCCGAGCGCGAGTTCGAAACACGCCTCGGCCATCCGGCAGAGGTAGTAGGACTTGTTGATGCGCGTCTCCTCGTCCTCGATGCCCTCCTCGTGGAGGTGCGGGAGGAGGTAGCGGTCGATGACGTAGTTCGCGCGCTTCAGCTGGTAGTTCTTCCCCTGCCCGGAGGCGACTCGCTGGCCGAGCTTCTCGATGGCCTCCTCCTGGGTCTGGACGTCGGCCTCCTCCAGGTTCTCCAGCATGAACTTCACGATCTCGGGGTCCTCGCTGACGCGGTGGACGATCTCCTCGTCGGACTCGAGGCCGAGCGCCCGAACCAGCGTCACGAAGTCGATGGAGCCCGAGACCGAGGGGAACGACACCTCGAGCAGTCCCTCGCGGTTCCGCTCGACGAGCACCAGCGCGCGGTAACCCCGGCGCTGGCTGAACGTCTTCGCGACCTGGATCTCGTCGCCGTACTTCGAGTCGTACTCGGCGAGGATCTTGTTCGGTGCGAGGTCCTCGCTGGTCATCAGCACGCGCTCGCTGCCGTTGATGATGAAGTAGCCGCCGGGGTCGGCGGGGTCCTCGCCGATCTCGATGAGTTCCTCCTCGGAGAAGCCCGCGATGTTGCACTTCTCGGAGCCGACCATGATTGGCATCCGGCCGACCTTCGTCTCGGTGGTGTCGAGGACGCGCTCCTCCTCCTCTTCGCCGCCGCGCACGATGCTCATCTCCATGAACACCGGGGCGGAGTACGTGATGTTGCGGAGGCGCGCCTCCTGGGGGTACAGCAGTTCCTCGGAGCCGTCCGCTTCGCGCACGCGTGGCGTGACGATGCGGACGTCACCGAGTTCGACCCACACCGGTTCTTCCTCCTCCTTGTCGCCGATGTCGGTCTCGATGCGTTCCTTCTCGGTCACGACGTCCTGCATGCCGCGCTCGAGGAAGGCGTTGAACGAGCGGTAGTGGTGTTCGGCGAGTCGTTCCTTCGAGAAGTACGACCTCGACAGTTCGCGTCGGTCTTCCTGTTGCATTTATTCTATCACCAGTCGGTATACGACGGCTTTGTCTGTGGTTCGGGAGTCGCGGACGATCTGGACGACGTCGCCGAGCTCGGCGTCGTCGGGCAGCGCCGGGTCCTTGCGTCTGATCTTGGGCAACTCCGTGCGCTCGATGTCGTAGTCCTCGAGCACCTCCTCGACGTCCGCTTCGTCGAGGACGGTGTGCTCCGGGACGAGTTCGTGTTGGCTTACGTCTACCATGGGTGCACCTGCATGGGGGGAGAATCAACTCTCACGAGATACTACAGGCCAATTACCGGCCGTGGAATTTAAGTCTTGCTAACTACAATTCATCGGGTTGCGCACGCCAGCACGGCCCACACGCCACCCGATTGGAAAGCCTTAAGAATGAATGCCGGCTACGAACGAGTGCAGCGTGCCCGGGTGGTGTAGTGGCCCATCATACGACCCTGTCACGGTCGTGACGCGGGTTCAAATCCCGCCTCGGGCGCTTTCTCTCTGACGCAACGTTTCGAGAGCACTCGCTGTGCTCCGTCCTCGCCAACAGCAGCGGTTTTTAGACCTTCGCCGCCAACCACGAGGTATGCTCGGACTGGCCGTCGCCAACGACACGGAGACGTTCGAGCGGATGCGCGGCCCGCTCGCCGACCGCGGCATCCGCGCGGAACACGTCTCCGTCCGGGAGTCGGTGACGCCGCTGTCGGACCCGCCGTTCGACCCAGAGGCGTTCGACGTGGGGTTCGTCTTCCCGGGGCGACTGATGGAGGGCGGCGTGGTGGACGCGCTGCTCGACGTGCCGTGGGTGAACGACCGCGCGGCAATCCTGCGCTCGCGGAACAAGGCGGGGGCGCTCGCGACGCTCGCGGACGCCGGCGTCCCCGTCCCAGACACCGTCTACGTCTCGAACCCCGCCGACGAGGACGCGGTCCGTGGGGCGTTCGAACGCTTCGACGCGCCCGTGGTGGTGAAACCGAACTCCACGACGCGCGGCGTCGGCGTCGCGAAGGTCCACGACGCGGACTCGCTGGCCGGCGTGACCGACTACCTCGAACTCGTCCACGACTACCGCGCGACCGGTGACAAGTCCTACCTCGTCCAGGAGTTCCTCCCGGACGCCGCGGACTACCGCGCGATGGTGCTCGACGGCGAGGTGGTGGGCGCGGTCCAGCGGGAGGCTCCCGACGGCTGGAAGCACAACGTCCACCGCGGCGCGTCCGCGGAGGGCGTCGAACTCCCCCCCGAACTCCGGGAACTCGCGCTCGACGCGGCCGCGGCGCTGGACGTCGCGTTCCTCGGCGTCGACCTGCTCGTCACCGACGAGCGCGCAGTCGTCAACGAGACGAACGCGCGCCCGACCATCGACGACGAGTCGAAGTACGAGTCGGGGTTCTACGACCGGCTCGCGGCGCTCGTCGAGCGGACGGCCGACTCGTAACTGGCGGGGCTGGGACTACTCATTCGGGGCTGGCGCGTACGAAGCAGACCGCAGAACGGGGTGACGACTGGGGTCGGGGGTTACTGGACGTCGATGTTCGTCGAGTCGCTGGTGCGCTCGAAGGCGATCTCGAGGACGCCGTTGTTGTAAGTGGCGTCACCCGAGCGCGCGTCGACGCGGCCGGGGAGGCTGACGCGTTCGTCGTACTCCCGGGAGTCCGTGTGGGCGCTGATGGTGACCTGTTTGCCGTCGCACTGGATGGAGATGTCGTCCTTCTCGACGCCCGGGAGGTCGGCGATGACCCGGATGGTGTCGTCGCTCTCGTGGACGTCGACGTGCGTGCCAGTGGAGAAGCCGGACTGGTCGCCACGGAGTCCCTGTGCACCGCCGATCATCTCGTCCATCATCCGCTCTATCTCCCGAAAAATGTCGTCGAAGGGGTCGTCCCGGTCGTCCCGTCTCATGTGCCGGCGTAGGCAGGCACCGTGGAAAAGCGTTCGGGCTGCGACAGTCAGATGCCGAGCGCGTCGTTCGTCGTCGCGACGGACTCCTCGGCGGTCGCGGCGTCCGTGATGGCGCGGACGGCGTCGACGTTCTCGGGCACCACGTCGGACTCCTGGTGGATGGCCTGGAAGCAGTAGAAGTCGCTTCCCTCGGTGGTGACGGACTCGCCCCAGAGGCAGTTCTCCCAGAGGTCACCGCGCGGGCGACCCATGTCGAGGGCGTACTCCTTGAGGTCGCCGGAGCCGCCGATGTCGAGGGCGGGGTCGACGACGAAGATGCGGGACTGCTCAGCGAGCAGGTCACGAACCTCGTCGGCGTCGGGTTCGGCCTCGAGGGTGACGTTGACGCTGTGCATGTGCATCAGCGTCGCGGGCACCTTCATGCCGAGCGTGTCGATGTCGAGGTCCGGGAAGATGGTCTCGACGTCCGGCCCGTGGTGGCTCGGAATCGAGATTGGGTCGGGGAGGATGTCGTTGATGGGGCCCCGGTCGGACTGGGAGGGGTCGCCGCCGCGCCGGACGAGCGTGGCGCGCACCTTCTCGACGCCGTAGGCCTCCCGGAGCGGCGCGACGAGCCGGGAGAGCCCGGTCGTGTTGCAGGAGACGACGCGCACGTGGTCGGCGCCGACGGACTCCTCGAAGTTCGAGCGCGCGTTGAACGAGACGTCCGCCACGTCGGCGTCCTCGCCGCCCTGGTAGATGGCGGGCGTGTTCTCTGCCTCGTAGAGCTCGCGGTTCTGCGCGCCGATCCCGGAGGGCGTCGCGTCGACGACGACGTCGCTCTCCGCGACGAGTTCGTCGACCATTCCCGCCGTCTCGATGCCGGCCTCGTCGAACTGGCCGGCACGGTCCTCGACGGCGGCGTAGAGGTCGTAGCCGAGCCGTCGGGCCTGTTCGGCCTCGAAGTTCGGGCGGGTCTTGGCGACGCCGACGACCTCCATGTCGGGCTGGGCCCGGACCGCGTCCGCGACGCGTTTCCCGATGGTGCCGTAGCCGTTGATACCGACGCGAATCATGAGAGAACGTCGGCCGAGAAGGGGGAAAACAGTTTCGGGGTTACCCGGGCGCTACAGGACCAGAGCCAGGATGTCGACCAGGACCCCCGGGACGATGTCGGCCAGGTCGAGGCGGACGCCGCGGGCGAGTCGGTCGATGCGGTCGGCGGTGACCACGGGGAGGAACCGCGGGAAGTGGACGACGAGCGCGGCTACGGCCAGGTCGAACGCCGTGACGACGAGCGTGACCGGCGTCGCCCACCTGCTGCTCACGGTGACGCCGAACGGGACGTCGTACTCCTTCGGGTGCGGGTAGAGGAACGCCAGGCCGCGGACGTTCCCGAGCAGGTCCAGGGTGTAGTGCGTGTAGACGCCGAGCCACACCCAGTGGAGGTTGTCGAGGAACAGCGGGAACGCCGCGACGACGCCCAGCGTCAGGAAGTTGTGCAGCGTCTTGCGGTGCGTGCCGAAGGAGGTGTCCAGGTCGGGCAGGAGCGCGCCGAGTACGACCGGGCCCGTGACGACGACGACCGATACGAGGGTCCCGAAGGTCATGCTCGGGTCGAGGATGACGCCGACGCCGACGCCGAGCAGCACCGCGTTGATGACGTGGTCTCGCTCGTTCATCTACCTCGAACTCCCACCCCGGGCGGTTAACTCCACGTCAGACGCGAACCGGCGGAATACCCGACCGAAGCGCGGCGATCGGTCGGGCAGCACACGTTTTTCCGGCTCCCAGCCCTCAATGTCCCGTATGAGCGACCAGCCAGGGACGTGGTTCGGCCTCCAGCGACGGGCGAAGCCACTCGTCCAGGCCGGGGTGGTCCTCGGCGTGGGCCTGGGCGGCTTCTTCGACGGCATCGTCCTCCACCAGTTGCTCCAGTGGCACCACATGCTCTCCGCGTCCGTCGCCCCGACCACCGTAGCCAACCTGCGCACGAACGTGGTGGCCGACGGCCTGTTCCACGCCGCGACGTACGTCTTCACGGTCGCTGGAACCGTACTACTCCTCCGAGCATGGCGCGACCCCGCGGTCCCGCCGTCGGGTCAGACGCTGCTCGGGTCGACGGTGCTCGGCTGGGGGCTGTTCAACGTCGTCGAGGGCACCGTGAACCACCAGTTGCTCGGCATCCACCACGTCTGGCCGGACGGTCCCGGGTCCGTCCTCCTCTGGGACGTCGCCTTCCTCGTCTGGGGTGTGCTGTTCGTCCTCGGCGGCTACGCCGTCGTCCGCGGCGACGGTGCCGCTGCACCCCCAGAGTGACGAATCGGCTCGACGCCCCCGTCGTCTCCGTATCGGTAACACCTTTCTCCCGGCGACTGAACACGGAGGTATGACAGACCTGCGAACGGCGGCGGAGACCGCGGTCGAACAGTGTCTCGCCCTCGGCGCCGACGAGTCCTGTGTGGTAGTCACAGACGACAAGCGCCAGCCCATCGGCGAAGCACTCTACGAGGTGGCCAGCGAGGTCAGCGAGGACACCACGATTCTCCGCTACCCGCCCCTCGACCAGCACGGCGAGGAGCCGCCGGCACCGGTCGCAGCGGCGATGGAGGCCGCGGACGTCTTCCTCGCGCCGACCACGAAGAGTCTGAGTCACACGCGCGCTCGCGGCGCGGCCTGCGACGCGGGCGCCCGCGGCGCGACGCTCCCGGGCATCACCGAGGACGTGTTCACGACGGGCCTGGACGCCGACTACGAGACCATCCGCCAGCACTGCGAGGACGTGCTCGCGCAGGTCGCGGGCGCCGACGAGGTCCGCGTCACCACGGACGCCGGCACGGACATCACGTTCGAACCGGGCGCCCGCGAGTGGCACGACGACACGGGCATCGTCCACGACGCCGGCGACTTCTCGAACCTCCCCGCGGGCGAGGTGTTCGTCTCCCCCGAGGACGCCAACGGGACCTACGTCGTCGATGGCACGATGCGCCCCCACGGCCGCCTCGACGGAGAGGAGCTCCGTTTCGAGGTCGAGGACGGCTTCGTCACCCACATCTCCGACGACGAGATCCGCGGGCAGGTCGAGACCGCGAGCGAAGAGGTCGGCCGGGACGCCTACAACCTCGCGGAGCTCGGCATCGGGACGAACGTCGCGGTCACGGAACTCGTCGGCAGCGTCCTCCTCGACGAGAAGGCCGCGGGCACCGTCCACATCGCCATCGGCGACGACGCCGGCATCGGCGGCGACACCGACGCCCCGCTCCACCTCGACGGCATCCTCAAGGACCCGACTGTGTTCGCCGACGGCGAGGAAATCGACCTCCCGACTGCGTAACGCCCTACTGGTCAACCACCGACGAGAACCCCTGCGGAACAGTTCGAGGACGAGCAAATCGGGACTCCGCGCGCTTTTACGTTCGGGGCGGCTACACGCCAGTATGAGCGAGAACGCCGGGGAGCACGTCCCCTTCGAGTGTCCGTCCTGTTCGCCGGACCTCGAGACCGTCCACGAAGTCCTGACGACCGGTGGGGGCAACGCCACCGTGCAGTGTACCGAGTGCGGGCACGTCCACAAGGAACCGACCACCGAAGACCGGACCGTCGAGCGCGAGGTCGTCGTCTCCCAGGACGGCGAGTCCTTCACGGGGAGCGCGGAGTTCGACCCCGGGGAGACCGTCTACGAGGGCGACGAGTTCATCGTGGAGACCGAGGAGACCATCGCGCAGGTGCGCGTGACGAGCATCGAGGTCGGGCCGGAGGACCGCACCACCCGGGCGGACGCCGCGGACATCGATACGGTGTGGACGCGCGCGGTGGACAACGTCTCCGTCGACGTGACCGTCCACCCGAAGGACGGCGACGAGGGGAGTCGGAGCCTGACGGTCCACGTGCCCGGCGACTACGAGTTCGTCGTCGGGGAGACCCAGGAGTTCGGCGACGAGACGGTGTCGGTGACGGGTATCCACGTCCGGGAGAGCGCCATCGAGTCGTACAAGTTCCCGAAACTCGGCGAGGACGGCGACACGGTGTTCGCCAAGGACGTCAAGCGAGTGTACGGGGACGACGAGTCGAGCACCGCGTGGTCGGCCTGGTAGGATGACGAGGGAGCGCGAGCGGGAGCGACTCGCGGACGCGCTCGCCTCGCGGCCGAACGTCAGCGACAGCGCCGCCGCCGCGATCCGCGCGGTGCCTCGCCACGAGTTCATCCCGGAGGGGCGACGCGAGCACGCCTACGACGACCGCCCGCTCCCCATCGGCGAGGGCCAGACCATCAGCGCGCCACACATGGTCGCGATCATGGCGACGGAACTCGACCTCCAGTCCGGCGAGCGCGTCCTGGAGGTCGGGACGGGGTGTGGCTACCACGCCGCGGTGACCGCGGAACTCGTCGGTCCTGCGAACGTCTACTCCGTCGAGTTCGTCGCGGACCTCGCCGACCGAGCGACAGAGACGCTCGCGGACGCGGGCTACAGCGACGTCTCCGTGCGCGTGGGCGACGGCCGCGAGGGCTGGCCCGAGCACGCACCCTACGACGCCGCGTACCTGACGTGTGCGGCCCCGGAGTTCCCGCCGGCGGTCGTCGAGCAAGTCCGGGCGGGAGGTCGGCTGGTCGCGCCCATCGGGGACGCCCGCCAGCGCCTCGTCCACGCGGTGAAACGCGAGGACGGCAGCCTCGACCGCACCGACAGGGGTGGGGTGCGGTTCGTGCGGATGCAGGGCGACTGACGGACTCGCGTCCAGTCGGCGACTGATTTTATCCGCCCGGCGACACACCGGTGGGGTATGGACTATCGGGAACTGCTGTTGCTGCGCGCCGCCCGTGAGACCGGCGTGCTCGACGCGCTCGTCTCCACAGCGGACACGCCCGCGGAGGTCGCGGAGACGGCCGGGGTCACGGAGCGGGCCGCGGAACTGACCGTCGACGCGCTGCTGGAGATGGGGCTGCTGGAGCAGGTCGGAGACGCGGTGGAGCCGACCAACCGGATGCTTGGGTTCATCACCAAGACGGACGTGCGCTCGGTCGGGACGCTCCCCCACGAACTCGACCGCGTGGAGGCCCTGGTGGCGCTCCCGGAGACGATGCGCACGGGCGACCCGCCGGTTCCCCGGGGAAACGCCCTCCGGAACCGGCTGGGGGCGCGCGCCGCGGAGGACGACGCGAGCGTCCGCGCCGCGGTCACCGCCGCCGTCCGCGAGCAGCCTGACGCCGAGTCCGTGCTCGTGGTCGACGACGGGCCCGGGCGGCACGCCGTGGAGTTCGCGCGCCGGGGGTTCGACGTGACGATGCTCGCCGAGCAGCGCGTCGTCGACGCCGTTCGCCCGTTGCTGGGCACCGAGCGCGTCGACCTTCTGGCTGGCGACCCGCTGGCGGGCGCGGACGGGAGCTTCGACGTCGTCTTCCACGCGCGAGTCGCCCACGGCTACGGGCCCGAGGAGAACCGCCAGTTGCTCGCGGCTGCACGGGAGGCGCTCGTCGACGGTGGTCTCGCCGTCCACGTCGACGTGCTCCGTGACGGCACGCCGGACGCCGGGCTGACGGCGGAGCTGCTGGCGGGTACCGGGGCGGGGGAGTGTCACGCCGCCGAGACGGTCGGGGAGTGGTTCACCGACGCGGGCTTCGAGGCGGTTCGAGAGGGGGACGTTCCGGGGACGGAGTACGGATTCGTGGCGGGTCGCAGGCGCGCAGTTGAATAGGGTCCACGCGAAAACCGTCACATGGAGTTCGCGGCGCTGCGGGACGAGATGGTCGACAGCCTCGAACACGACACGAAGGCTGTCGTCGAGGCCCACCCGACGGGCCGCGCGATGCGGGCGGTGCCCCGCCACGAGTTCGTCGACGAGGAGCACCGCGCGTACACCGACCAGTCGTTCCGGCACCGGGACACGGCGATTCTCTCGCCGTCGATGGCCGGTCGGCTGCTGAGCGCGCTCGCCCCGGAGGCGGGCGACGACGTGCTCGTCGTGGGCGTCGGCGTCGGCTACACGGCGGCGGTGCTCGCGGAGATCGTCGGCGGCGAGCACGTCCACGCGGTGGACATCGACCGGCGACTCGTGTACGACGCGCGGGCGAACCTCGCGAGCGCCGGCTACGGCGACGTGCTGGTCGACTGCCGGGACGGCGCGGAAGGGTTGCCGGAGTACGCGCCGTTCGACCGCATCGTCGTCGAGGCCGCGGCCGTAGACGCGCCCGCCGCGCTGCTCGAGCAGCTCGCACCCGGCGGCCGACTTGTGTTCCCCCGGGGGAGTGGCGACCAGACGCTGGTCGCGGTGGAGGACGGGGAGACCGTGGGCGTCCACGGCCCCGTCGCGTTCGCGCCGCTGCTGGTCGACGGCGAGCAGGGGAGCGCCGTCGAACGCAACCGGACCGTGCGGGAGGACCACGAGCGCGCGGTGCGCGCGGCGGAGTCCCGCGGCGGCTGGGAGCACGAGTGGATCGACTGGGAGAACCGCTAGTCGCGGACGACGAGGACGGCGGTGTTCTCGCGGCGGTCGACGTAGTCGGAGCCGGCGGGCGGCTTCAGCGAGATCTCCAGGGATCCCTCCGCCTGGTTCGGGCCGAGCCGGGGGTCGACGCGAAGCGTAGCCGTCCCGGCGTCGGCGGTGGTCGCCGTCGCGACGCTGTCGAGGTCCGCGGTGCCAGCCTTCACGACGACCGTCGCGCCGGAAACGGGGTTGCCTTCGGCGTCGACGGCGGTGACCGACAGTGTCTGTTCGCCGGGCGTCACGACGTCCGGGCTGGGTTTCGCGTCGAGTTCACTGACGGCGAGCGTGTTCACCCCCGAGACCATGCTGAGCAGCACGCTGAGCGTGGCGACGCCGACGACGGTGGCGACACGGGCGGTGACACCGGCGGTGACGACGGTGGCGACGACGGCGGCTCGGACGGCGGGATCCCCGGCTTCGGCATGGGTATCGCGCTGGTCGCCATCCTCGGCGCTGCGCTCCTCGCACTGCGCGAGTAACGCACGCTGAGACAACTGAATAACACCATTTTCTTTCGCGCGCTACAATCCGACAGCGACAGCGTTCTCTCGTGCGCCACGCCCGACAGCGGCGTCGTCGTCTCCCGGCGAGCGCGTGGTCGACCGACACGCATATTGTCGCGTCGTTCGTCTACCCGGCAACGATGACCGCCCTGACCGATACGCTCGCGTGGTTCGTCGTCGCGACCTTCGGTGCGAGCGCGATCCTCCAGGGGGAGTCACGACGGACGAGTCGCTACGCGGCCGTTCTCGCGTGGGTACTGTTCGCCGCGTTCTGGGGACTGCTCACGCCGCACTTCGCGTTCGTCCAGCGCAGCATCGTCGAGGGCGTGCTGAGCGCGGCCGCGGTCCCGGCGTGTCTGTACACCGCCTACCTCGTCGGTAGCGGTCGGAAGGACCTCGAGACGCTGACGCGCGCGGTCGCCATCATGGGGCTGCTCTACCTCCCGTTCCAGACGATCGAGCCGCTGCGGCAGTTCGCCATCGAGTCCGTCGCCCAGCAGGCCAAGTGGGTGATGGCCCAGCTCGGCTACCACCCGCCCATCGTGGACGGCGACCACGGCTACCACTCGCGGTTCGTATTCACCGGGGAGAACCGCATGACGGGTGAGGCCGGCCACCGGTTCACGACGACGGTGCTGCTGGCGTGTACGGGCGTCGGGAGCATGTCCATCGTCGGCGGCCTCGCGCTCGCGGTGAAGGCGCCGCTGCGCCGCCGCCTGCTCGCGCTCGCCATCACGCTCCCCGTCATCTACGGGCTGAACATCGTGCGCGTCGTCTTCATCGCCATCGCGCACGGCGAACAGTGGTTCGCCGGCCAGACCGTCCAGAACCTCGTGTTCACGATGTTCGCCACCGGCGACGCAAACATGGTGTCGTACCTCTTCGCCGACCGCGTGCTCGCCCAGTCGCTGTCCGTCGTCGTGCTCGTGGCGCTGACGCTCGCCCTCCTCCGCGTCGTCCCGGAACTCGGCGGCGTCGTCGAGGACGTCGCGTACATCGCCACCGGTAACGAGTACGACGTCACCGAGCGGTTCGCGCAGTAGGCTCCGCAGTTCTCACGGCCACTCGTCGAACGTCACACAGCGACGACTACGCATCCAGTAGTACGGAACGAGAGTCACGGCGCCGCGGCTACGCGCGAGAAATCCGGAGAAGTGGTGTGGGAAGCCGGCCTACCGGACGAGCAGTTCCTCGCCGCGCTCGACGACGATTTTGCACGGCGGCGTAATCTTGTTGTACGCGCGGCGGAACGCCTCCTTGACGGTCTCGGCCTGGTCGACCTCGCACCACGCAGTGAACAGGCGCTCGCCGGGGTAGATGCGGGCGGCGGTGCCGACCGGGACGCCGAACGCCTGGCGCATCCCGTCGGAGACACGGTCCGCACCCGCGCCGGTCGCCTGCTTGTTCTCGCGGATGATCTGGTGGGGGAACTTGCGGAGGCTCATCTTGTAGTTGCCCTCGCCGAGTTCCTTGATGAGGTGGCGGTTCGCAGAGAGGCGGGAGGCCTCGAGGCTCCCGTGGCGGAGCTGGCACTCCTCCTCGGGGACGAGGCTGATCTGGACGGGGTAGTCGTCCTTGTCTGCCTGCAGGTCGCCCATCTGGTGCTGTGCGATCTTCGAGCCCGGAATCCCCGTGACGTAGTCGCGACGGGTGTACGACGGCTTGTCGATCTTCCGGTACATGGAGGCCGGCTTCTCGGACATAGTTACTACTGTTGGCTCAGGGTCAGCGCGCGAATAAAGGCTTCGAACCCGTTTCGTCGGCTCGGCGCCCGCTACCCCCGCGAGCGCGGCGTGTCATCCTCCTCCCTCCGGCCACCCCGTCACGCGCTCCACGTTCCCGTCACTCCGGTCCGTCACGGGTAGCGGCGGAACACGTCCAGAACCCGGTCGCTTTACCCCCGCGGACGGCAACACGCTCGCATGACCTTCCGGGACTTCGACGCGCTCCGCGACGCGCTCGCGGGCGCCGACTTCGACCGCCCGCCCGCGTTCGTCGCCAACGCCCACGTTACGGGACTCTCGGTGGCTCGCGCGCTCGCCGCCCACGACGTCCCCGTGGTCGCGCTCGACCGCTCCGGGGACGGCGCCGCACCGCCCTCGAACGCCGTCGACTACGCGGGCCAGGTGACCTACCCGCTCGACGACCAGGCCGGCTTCCGCGAGGACGTCGAGGCGCTCGCCGCCGAACTCGCCCACGACCCCGTCGCCTTCGGCTGCATGGACGAGTGGGCGCTCGCGTTCGCGGAGGCCGACCCCGACGGCGTCCGCCTGCCGTTCGCGGACATCGACACGCTCGACTCCGTGCTCGACAAGACCGCGCTGTACGACCGCTGCGAGGAACTCGGCGTCCCCTACCCCGAGACCTACCAGCTCTCCGAGACCGACCCCGAGGAGGCCGCCGACGAACTCGGCTTCCCGCTCGTCGTCAAACCCGCTCGCAAGCGCGAGTTCGAGGAGGCCGTCGGCACGAACGTCATCGAGGTGGCCGACCGCGAGGAGTACCGCGACGTCGTGGAGATGGCACGGGAGACCGGTATCGAGGTCATGGCCCAGGAGAAGGTCCCGGTCGCGCGCGGCGAGGACCACTCGCTGGCCTCCTACGTCCCCGAAGACGGCGACCCGCTCGCCGTCGTGGGCAACGCCCGCGTCCGCGCACCGCTCGGCTACGGCACGTCTTGCGTCGTCGAGCGCGTGGAACGGCCCGAGATCGAGGAACGCGCGCTCGCCGTCGTCGAGGACGCTGGCTACCACGGCATCAGCGAGGCGGAGTTCGTCTACGACAGCGCGCGCGAGGACTTCGTGCTCCTCGACGTGAACACGCGCCCGTGGAAGTGGATCAGCATGCCCGTCGCCGCCGGCGCGAACCTCCCGGTGGCGGCCTACGCCGACGCCACCGGCACCGACTACGACCCCGGCCCACTCACCGACGCTCGCTGGGTCTCCCTCGAGGACTACCTCCCGCTGGTCGCCGGCGGCGAATTCGCGGACGTCCTCTCGCCTGCAGACTGGCAGGCCCTCGTCTCGGGCGAGTTCGAGACCACTGGCGACCTGACGACGGCAGTGTACCGGCCCAGCGACCCCGCGCCCGTCGCCCACCGCCTCGAAGTAGAGTTCGGCGGCCGCGACTACTACTGCTCCTGCTAACGTTCAAGTGCGAAGCCGGGACCAGCCCGGCCCGTGACCTGACCGTCGACCGGCGCGGCTCCGCGGGAGTGCGACACACCGCGCCGGACCAGCTGTCGCCTGCAAGCCCCTTCCAGGCGAGCGTTGCCGTCGTCGGTGACAACGCCACGCCCCCGCCGGTGTCGCCCCGGCTAAACCCCGGCCGCGCGAACGCCGGGTAATGAGCGACCGGCTCCACCTCAACCTCTTCACGATGAACGCCGTGGAGCACGTCTCCGTCGGGTCCTGGCGACTCCCTGGCGACCAGTCTCACCGCTACAGCGACCTGGAGTACTGGACCGACGTGGCACGGACCGCCGAACGCGGCGGCTTCGACGCCGTGTTCTTCGCGGACGTCCGCGGCATCTACGACGTCTACGGCGACGACAGGGACACCGCCGTCGAGAAGGCCGTGCAGACGCCCTCGAACGACCCCGCGTACCTCGTGCCCGCGATGGCCGAGGTCACCGACGACCTCGGGTTCGCCATCACGAAGTCCACCTCCTACAACCACCCCTACCAGCTCGCCCGCGAGTTCTCCACGCTCGACCACCTCACGGACGGCCGCGTCGCGTTCAACGTCGTCACCTCCTACCTGGAGTCCGCGGCGGCGAACCTCGGCTTCGAGGAGCGCATGGACCACGACGAGCGCTACGACCGCGCCGACGAGTTCATGGACGTCGCGTACGCGCTCTGGGAGCACTCCTGGGACGACGACGCCGTCCGCAGAGACCGGGAGAACGCAACCTACGCGGACCCCGAGAGGGTCCACGCTGTCGACCACGAGGGCGAGCACTTCGACGTGCCCGGCCCCCACGGGGCCGAGCCGTCGCCCCAGCGCACGCCCGTCCTCTACCAGGCTGGCTCCTCCGACCGCGGCCGCGAGTTCGCCGCGAAGCACGCCGAGGCGGTGTTCGTCAGCCAGCCCTCCGCGGACGCCGTCCGCGACTACGTCGACGACCTCCGCGAACGCGCGACTGCCCACGGTCGCGACCCCGAGGACCTCGCGTTCTTCCCCGGCATCGTCCCCATCGTCGGCGAGACGGCGGCGATCGCCGAGGCGAAACACGACGCCTACCGCGACGCAATCGACACGGAGGGCGTGCTCGCGCTCCTGTCCGGGTTCGTCGACGTGGACCTCTCGGCACTCGACGCTGACCAGAAGCTTGAGCACATCGAGACGGAGGCCATCCAGGGCGTCGTCAACGCGTTCACCGCGAACGACGACCGCGACTGGACCGTCCGCGAGGTCGCGGAGTTCGCCGGCCTCGGTACGACGTCGCCGGTCGTCGTCGGGACGCCCGAGCAGGTCGCCGACGAGTTCGAGCAGTGGTTCGACGAGGTGGGAGTCGACGGCTTCAACGTCAAGGAGGTCGCCCGCCCGGGCAGCCTCCGGGACTTCGTCGACCTCGTCGTCCCCGAGTTGCGCGAACGCGACCTGCTGGCCGACTCGCCCGCGGGGGAGACGCTGCGGGAGCGGACGTTCGGTCGGCGCGGCCTCCCCGGGGGCCACCCCGGGCGCGAGTAGTTCCACCGGCGGTCAGTCCGGCGAGGGCAACGGTTTTCCCCCCTGATTGCGTGGCCGCAAGCGATGGCAGACACCGCAGCGGACGGCGACCAGCGGATTCACGTGGGTGAAACGGCCGACGGCGAGCGCCTGGCGTTCCCCATCGTGGAGATGCTCACCGGCCGCGGGTTCGTCACGGGCAAGTCCGGGTCCGGGAAGTCGAACACCACCAGCGTCGTGGTCGAGGAACTGCTGGAGGCCGGCTACCCGGTGCTCATCGTGGACACGGACGGCGAGTACTACGGCCTGAAAGAGGAGTACGAACTCCTGCACGCGGGCGCCGACGAGGAGTGCGACATCCAGGTGAACGTCGAGCACGCCCAGAAGCTCGCGAACCTCGCCCTGGAGGAGAACGTCCCCATCATCCTCGACGTCTCCGGCTACCTCGACGACGACGAGGCCGACGAACTCCTTCGGGAGACGGTCAGACACCTCTTCGCGAAGGAGAAGAAACTGAAGAAGCCGTTCCTGCTCGTCGTCGAGGAGTGCCACGAGTACATCCCCGAGGGCGGCGGCGTCGGCGAGACGGGCAACCTCCTCATCAAGGTGGGCAAGCGCGGCCGCAAGCACGGCCTCGGCGTCGTCGGCATCAGCCAGCGCCCCGCGGACGTGAAGAAGGACTTCATCACGCAGGCGAACTGGCTGGTCTGGCACCGTCTCACCTGGGAGAACGACACGAAGGTCGTCGGCCGCATCGTCGGCACCGAGTACGCCGATGACGTCGTCGACCTGGGCGACGGCGAGGCGTTCATCCAGACGGACTGGAGCGACGAGATGGTGCGTCGCGTCCAGTTCAAACGCAAGCGCACGTTCGACGCGGGTGCGACCCCCGGTCTCGACGACTTCGAGCGCCCGGACCTGAAGTCCGTCAGCGGGTCGCTGATGGACGAACTCGGCGACATCACCGACCGGCGGGAGCAGGAGCGCGACCGGGTCGCCGAACTGGAGTCGAAAGTGGAGAACCGCGAGGAGCGCATCGCGGAACTCGAATCCGAACTGGAGACCGCACGCGACGTCTCGGCGGCCGCCCGGAAGATGGCGAACGCGCTCGCTCACGGCGACGGCGCGCCACCCGACAGCTACCAGTCGACGCTCCAGACGAAGAACGAGCAGATCGACCGCCTGGAGTCACGCCTCGCGGAACTCGAGGCGAAAGTCGGGGACGCCGAGGCGACGGCTGGGGAGAGCGACGCCGAGGTCACGGACGGTTCGACGGACGCCGACGGGTCCGCCGTCGACGCTACTGAGTCGGTGACCGACTCCCCGGCGGAGTCCACGGCGGACGAGGACGGCGCGTTCGTCTTCGAGGAGACGGACTCGGAGGGGGGCCGGGACGCGCTCGTCGAGGCTGTCCAGGACCGTCTCCGTCGTCGCGGCGAGCGCCTGCAGTTACAGGAGGGGATCGGTGACGACCAGCCGGCACCCGAGGCCGTCGTCGACCTCCTCCAGGCGCCGCCGGTCGTCACCCGCGTGAACGCCTCCCGCCGGGAGTCGAAGTGCAACGACGACGCCGCGTGGGACGTCGTCTCCGACCTCGCGACGAACCCGGGCGCGACCGCCCACGACCTCGCCGACGCCGCAGACGTCGACATCGAGGCGGTGCACACGCTGCTCACCGAACTCCGCGCCCGCGACCTCGTCGTCCGCGACGACCGCGAGTACGCGTTCAACGCTGAGCGCATGCGGACGCTCGTGGAGCGCGACGACCCGACGAAACCCCGCACGGAACTGCGCGACCAGTGGAAGCCGTAGGGTTCCGCTGCACCAACACCTATCCTGATCGCGGCCGGACGTCCCGTATGGCGATGGACAACGACAGCGACACGTTCGATGTCGGCGGCGACCTGACGGTCCACCGACTCGGGTTCGGCGCGATGCGCGTCACCGGCGAGAACATCATCGGGCGGCCCGACGACGAGGACGCGGCGCACGACGTCCTCCGGCGTGCGGTCGAACTGGGCGTCGACTTCGTGGACACTGCGGACTCCTACGGACCGGGCGTCAGCGAGCGCCTCATCCGGGAGGCAGGCATCACCGACGACGCCGTCGTCGCGACGAAGGCCGGCCTCCTGCGGAACCACTCGGGGGACTGGCTCCCCCACGGGGACCCGGACTACATCCGGAACCAGGCGCTGGCCTCCATCGACCGCCTTGGAGTGGACTCTATCGACCTCTACCAGTTCCACCGCCCGGACCCGGAGACGCCGTTCGAGGACTCCGTCCACGCGTTCGCCGAACTGAGAGACGAGGGGCTGGTCGACCACGTCGGCCTCAGCAACGTCTCCGTCGACCAGCTGGAGACCGCCCGCGACGTCGTCGACGTGGCGACCGTCCAGAACTCCTACAACGTCGCGGACCGCGAACACGAGGACGTGCTCTCGGCCTGCGAGGAGTACGGCATCGGGTTCGTCCCGTACTTCCCGATGGGTGGCGGCGACCTCGGTGGGAAGCGCGAGGCCCTCGAGGCCGTCGCCGACGACCACGACGCGACGGTCCGGAAGGTCGCGCTCGCGTGGCTACTCGACCACTCGGACGTGACGCTCCCGATTCCCGGCACCTCCAGCGTCGACCACCTCGAGGCGAACGTCGCCGCGAGCCACCTCGAACTCACCGACGAGGACCGCGCGCGCCTGGAGTAACGAAGCGACCGTTACTGGAACTGGCACTCTCGCAGAACTGTCGGACCCGTCGCTGGTGGGTCGTGAACGTTCGAAAATCGATGCCTCCTGGCCAGCGTCAGAGACGCCGGCGGGTTCCCGAGTTACAGGCGGGTGACGTTCGTTGCGCGCGGGCCCTTGTCGGCCTGCTCGATGTCGAACTCCACTTCCTGTCCCTCCTCGAGGTCCGGACCGCCGACGTCTTCCATGTGGAAGAAAACGTCCTCGTCCGCGTCGTCAGTCTCGATGAAACCGTAGCCGCCCGTGTCGTTGAAGAAGTCAACCGTGCCTTCTGCCATTGCAAACTATGGTGAGGCGTTTCTCACTCATAATACTTGTGGGGGCCGGCGCAGGTACAGAGAACGGACTACAGGCGGTATAACTGCCGCTCGCCCGTCAGAATGCGGAAACCGACCGGTCCGGGACCGTGTCGACTCAGCCCTCGCAGATGTCGTGGAGGTCGTCGAGACAGTCGATGTCCCAGGTCGGCCAGACGTTCAGGTCCCAGCTCCGCCGGTGGGGGCGCCGGATGAACGCCGAGTCGATGCCGGCGTTCTCCGCGGCGCGCACGTCGGACTCGTTGTCGCCGACGAACAGCGCCGAGTCGGCGTCGAGGTCGGCGAGTGCGAGGTCGATGTAGTGGGAGTTCGGCTTCCGGTGGCGCAGGCTCTCGACGGTCGGCGCGCGCCCGTACGCGGTGCCGAACATGTCCCGGACGTCGAAGTGGTCGAGGACGAAGTCGACGGTCGCCTGCTGGTTCGAACTGACGATTCCCATCGAGACGTCGAGGTCGTCGAGGGTGTCGAGGTCGTCGTAGAGCGTCTTCCGGCCCGCGCGGACCTCCTCGTACTGCGCCTCGGCGGTCGTTCGGTCTCGCGTGCGCCAGAACTCGTCTGGGTCGATGTCGTACTCCTCGCAGACGTCGCTGACAGTCTCTGGCGTCGCTCCGATCGTCATCTGCTCCACGTCCTCGGGGTCGGGGTCGGTAACGTCGAACTGCTCGAAGGTCGCTTCCGCAGCCTCCTGCAAGACGTCGTACCGGGTACGGCCGACGAGGACGCCGTCGTTGTCGAACACGACGGTGTCGTATGTCATGGAGCCCCCTACGTCGGTCGCACTGATAAGCGTTTCATCGGTTCCGCGCACGCGAGCGCCCGCGGTACGCACAGGCTAGCACCGCCGCCACCCCACGAGAACTGCTAGCACCGCCACAATTGGGTGCGAATGGTTCGCCTACCTCACCCACGGGCCTCGAAAGACCCCGTTACCGCCTCACATGCAACTACCGTGTCCGAATTGGGTCGCCACGCTCGCGGAACCAAACGTGGAGATCGCCGGAGCGCTTCGTTCGACCGTTCTCCTCGAAAACCGGCGTTAATGGGTCTCAGACTACAATAACCGAGCCATACTTACCCGTCAGGACCAACCTAGAGCTATGAACCAGACAACCTACCGAACCTCGACCGAGCGCGGTGAGCAGCGATGATGTGGCAGGACCTCGTCTTCCTCGTCGGCAGTCTGACGTCGGTAATGTTCCTCTACCCGACGCTCCGGGACACCGCCTCGCGGGTGCCCCGCGCCACGAGTGTCCCGTCGATGCTCATCGGCGCCGTCTACTCGATGACGTTCTTCACGCTCGGCATGACGTTCTCCGCCGTCGGCTCGTTCGCCGCCTGCACCATGTGGTCGCTCATCGCCGCCTTCCGCGCCCCCGACGACGGAGCGATCACTGACGGCACGCCGGTCCCGCGCGTCTCCGAGTGGCGCCCGCGACTCACCGCACAGGTCCAGCGAGTCGTCGAAGCCGCCCTCCCGCACACGACCGGCGACGAGGAGTTCGACGTCGCCCCCAACTCCGACTAGAAGCGCCGACGAGGCGCGCTGTTCTGCGAGCGAATTTCGTCGCCACGCCACCCAGCTCTCGCTCCCGTAGACAGCGGAGCAACGGCCGGTAGGACGCCCTTACTGGAGGTAGCCGAGCTGTTCCAGGCGGTCCTTCCGGTCCTCGGAGATGGTGACCGACTCGTCGACGTCCGCGTGCTCGAAGGACGCGAGCCACTCGTCGAGTGTCGCCTCCAGGTCCTCGGCCACTGCCGATTCGGCGTCCGCCACGTCCGTCGTCTCCCCGGCGTCGGCGTCGAGGTCGTACAGTTCCCGCAGGCCGTCGGAGCCGCGGACGAACTTGTACTCCCGCGTCCGGATCGCCTGCAGCGACCGGTCGTACTGGTAGAGGTGCTCGGGCAGGTCCTCGACGTTGCGTTCGAGCGCGTCCATCGAGGGCTGGGGTTCCACGTACTCGCTGACGACGAACTCGCGGGGCTCGGCGTCGGCGTCCGGGTGGAAGGAGACGCCCTGGAACGACTCGCGTGCGTCGGGCGCGTCGATGCCCGCCTCATCGAGCAGCGTCGGCGCGAGGTCCACGTGACTGACCAGGTCCGTCAGCTCACCCTCTCCGCTGAAGGCGCCGCCGTCGAGCACGAGCGGCACGTTGACCAGCGTGTCGTAGAGACAGTACTGGTGGTCCATCATGCCGTGGTCGCCGATGTTCTCCCCGTGGTCTGACGTCACGACGAAGATGGTGTCCTCCAGCTCCCCGGCCTCCTCGAGTGCGGTTCTGAGCGCCGCGAGCTGTTCGTCGACGTACGCGACCTCCGCGCGGTAGAGCCCGCGGAGCAACTGGAGCTCGGAGTCCGAGAGCGTCAGGTTGCCCGCGAGGTACTCCCAGGGCTCCTGGGGGACGTCCATCGCCTCCTCGTAGGTCGCGTTCGCGGGGAGGTACTGCTCGGCGAGCCGTCGCGGCGGCCGGTACTCGAGGTGGGGTTCGAGGTAGTTCACGAACAGGAAGAACGGGTCGGTCGCGTCGCGGTCGCCGAGCCAGTTCTCGATCCACTCCGTGCTGCGGGCCGCACCGTCGTCCGCCCGGTCGCGGACGAGGTAGCGGTAGAGGACGTTCGCGACGTTCGCGAACGGGTTCCCGTCGAACAGCTCCCGGGCGACCGCGCGGAGTCGACTCTCCTCGGTCTCCTCGACGAGTCCGCCCAGCGCGTTCCCGGACTGGACGACCTGCCACGTCTGCTGGAAGGAGTCGAACCCGCGGTCGAAGCCGGATTCGGCGCTCAACCACGTGTTGCTCGAGACGCAGACCGTCTCGTAGCCGGCGTCCCGGAAACACTCCGACAGCATCGGGAGTCGGTCGTCGAGCTGTTCGTGCCCGGCGTGCGCACCGTGTTTCGACGTGTGCGTTCCGGTGAGCATCGACGCGTGGGACGGGAGCGTCCACGGCGCCGTGGAGAACGCCCGCGTCGCCCGCGTCCCGGCGTCGGCGAGGTCGGCGAGCGTCGGCGCGACCTGTGCGTCGTAGGCGTCGTCGACACGCGTCGTGTCCGCCACTACGACCACGACGTTTGGCTGTGCGGCCATCGTCTCTGCTCCTTGGGGTTCGATACCGATAGTAAGTCCCCGCTTGTCGGCGTCGACCGGCGGCGAAACGTCGCGCTGTGGCTACACAGTCGGTGTTTTCCGTAGAACGCCCGGCCAAATCGGGGCCGGGCGAGCCGTTCGCGGTCGAGGGCGCCGTCGAAGAGCGAGCGCGCCCGGTTACTGCTCTTTGACCATCCGCTGGACGCGACTCACGATGTCGCTGGAGTCCCGTTCCATCAGCTCGTTCATCCGGATCTGTCGGAAGTGGCTCCCGAGGGCGAGGAACGTCGGTGCCCAGAGACCCACGAAGATCCCGCGTTCCTGGTCCTGCTTCATGAAGAAGTAGTACCACGACATCGGGATCGACAGTATCGCGGCGAGGAAGAATGGGTCTCTCCCCGTTCGTTCGGCCGCCTGTTTCGATCGTTGCTGCTGCATTCTGTCGGCCATGCAGGAGAGTGTACCTGCCCAGCGGTGTTTGTTAATTGGACCCGTGTCCGGCGAAACGAGAGCCATCTCTGGGTAAGACGACCGTACTACGTCGGAGAGCCCTCCTGCTTCCCGCGTCGTCTGGCGTCGGCACCGTCGAGACCCGGGAGACGGGGCTGCATTGGACGGAGGCGTCCATCGACGACGCTGCTCGCACATTGGTGGGCCACCGGCGGCGGCCGTTGGGGCCCCGAACGAGACGCGAGTAGTATTGTTGTGATGATTCGGGTGAAAAACGCCACGGGTTTCACCCGCCCGCTCCTACCAGTGGCGTGGAATACAACATCGGGGTGGACGAGTCGGTGAGTACGGCCGTAGTGCGTGCAGTGAGCGCCGTCAACGGCCGTCGACCCGGTTCGCTTCGATCCCTGGACCACGTCCTCGACCCGGAGGCCCTCGACGCGCTGTTCGTCCCGGCAGCGGACGGCAAGACGCGAATCGGCGGCCGGCTCTCCTTCGTCTTCGGTAACTGTCGGGTCACCGTCGACAACGGCGAGTACCTGACGGTCAGGCCGCTCACGATTCCGTCGCGGGTGCCCGACTTCCAGGAGAACCGCTAGCGCGAATCGCCTTCGTAGCGGTCGACGAACGACACGCGCTCGCTCACTGCCCGGGGTCGCGAGCAGTTATCAGTCCCTGGGCCATGAGACGGCGCGCTACCACGACCAGGCCGTTCCCGAACCCCTCGCCGAATATCGCCTGCTCCTCCTTTGTGTCGGGCATGATCGAACTCACGAGGATTGTCGACCGGTCGACCAGCAGCAGTCGACCGATCGCGGTGTCGTCCTCCGTGTCCATCGAACCGTGCAACCACTCCAGGCCGGAGATGAACGTCGTGGCACCGGGGACTGCCTCCTGGATCTGGTCTTCGAGTGAGGCAGTCAACGCGCCGACGACCAGCTCGACGCCGTTCTCGACGTCGTTGAGTGTGTCGACGAGGTCGTCGGTGAGCAGCGTCTCGTCGCCGAGCACTAACACGATCTCTTCGGACGCGTTCCGAACGAGCTCGTTCGTCCGGTTCTCGATGCCGTCCCGCCCCTGCATCGCCCACACCTCCTGGACGGTCGACTCGTCGTCGTCCGCGACGACGTCGATGGTCGCGAGGGCGTCGTGGAGTCGGTCGACGCGGGACTCGTACTGGTCCCTGAGCGTCTCCTCGGCCTCGTCGAGCGGGACAGCCCGGAACTGCTGGGGGCTCGAGTGTTGCACCTCGACGAGACCCTGTGCCTCGAGCACTCGGACTGCGTCGTACACCCGCGTTCGCGGCACCTCTGTCATCTCGCTGAGTTGCTTCGCTGTTCCCGCGTGGATGCGGGACAGTCCGACGAAACATCGCGCCTCGTACTCCTTCAGGCCGAGTTGCTGGAGAACCTCGACGGCCTCTCCAACGCTTTCAGATTTGTCCATGTGTCCCAACCTCCCGGTTACGCCGGGATTCCCCGGTTTTTGGCACCCACCACGGATAGGCATTGCCACTCTACTGACGACGCCGAGCGAGCCGAACAGCCAGGAAATGGCGGCTACGTCCGCCCGAGGCCGCTTGCACGGACTGGCGGCTGTTGTGACTACGTCTGTCACAACCGAATTGAATCGAGGTACACGGTGTACAGCACTCGCTCGTAACTGGTAGCAACTGTCACCCGGTTGCTCACAAAAGGGATATACACGCGGGGGCGCAAGCGGTTACCGGCACGCAGCTCAGTACTGTGTCCCAACCACCTTACTACTGCGTGCCATCCCGTTCACTGGAGGCGCCCTGGAAAACCCACGACTGCCCAGTGGTAGCTCCGAACGGACCAGGAGAAATGACGGCTACGGACCGACTCGGGAGTCCCGCTCGTTCAGAGTTCCGCGTGCGCGAGTTGCGTCGGGAGCGCGTCCAGCACCGCCTCGACCTGTTCGTGGGACAGGTAGCTGAGCGTCCCGCTCTCCTGGTCGTAGTCGACCACGCCGTGGCTGGCGAGCTTCGGCAGGTGCGTGTGGCGTAACTGGATGGAAAGTTCGCTCCGTTCCATGGCGCCGCCGTCGGCCTGAATCGGCTCGGTGCTGTGCAGTTCGTCGACGAGGCTGTCGACCGTCGTCTCGTCGTCCGCCGTCTCACGCAATCGTCGGATGACTCTACGTCGCTGTCTGTCGGAGACGAGCCTGATGTGCGCGTCGAGGCGGTTGTCGGTCACGATACGTGTCTAGAACGGCCCAGGCTGTTTCAATGAGTGGCATTTTCACACTCGCGGGATTATTAATTAAGTGAGTCACAGGGCCGTCGATGCGGTAACGCCCCGCTCCCCACCGCTCGACTCCGGCCCCAGTAGGGCTCCCCTCCGCGGGACGACGTTCGGGAACGGCACTCCGGGAGGCACCGCGTTCGACTCCAGTGACGGCTCCCGGGACGAACGCCCGGTCAAGCGTCGAGTGGCTCACTCGTTTCTCTCGAGGTCACCGCGGTCGATCTTGTCGTCCGTCTCCGAGACGGCCTGCATCCCCGGCCAGAACGCCAGGACGAACAGGAAGAGGTAGACTGCGCCGACGAGACCGAGAACGAACCAGCCGGGCGCCGTGGACATTCCCGCAGCCGCCACCAGTGGTTCGTCCGCGCCGGTCAGGCGGAACAGCCACACGAACAGGAGTCCGACCAGCAGTGGCAGATACACCCGCCGGAGCCGGTGGGCGAGTGCCTGTCGGAGCGGCATCTTCGTCTTCGGTCGCCTGTAGTCCTCGCTCAACTGACGACGCCAGTCCCGTTGCTCGACGCCCTGGGAGGGATCGAGCGCGTTCGCGAAGAGGTTCTCCTGCATCGAACGCACCCGCGATCGCCAGACGTCGTACTGCTGGAACCGGCGGGCCTCGATCAGCAGAAACACGACGCCGACGCCCATCCCGACGAGCAGGATCGAGTGGGAGACGTCGTCACTGGAGAACGCGTACGCGAGGATGCCCGCGATGACTGTCACCGCCCAGTTGGTCGTCGCGTCTAGCCGCTCCCGCCACGAGACCTCGCGCGCGACCTCACCGCGGTAGAAGTGCGCGACGACCGACCCGAGGCCGGTGCTCTGGTCGACCATCTCTCGACCGATCTCTGCCTCTTCTGGTTCTTCCGGGTCGAACTCGTCTTCGGTCATCGTCTCTAGTCTAGAGAACGGAAACGCGAGGGTTAGGTCTGACGTGGCCGAGGAAGGTGACGGCCGGCGCGGCGTCGGTTCTCCGAGCGCTCGCTTTGCTCGCGGGGAGGTGGACAGCTTGATCTTCAGTCGTCGCTGTCGAATGTGATTCGCGTGGAAAAGGTATGCCGCCTCCCCGATTTGAACGGGGGACAGCTCGATCTTCAGTCGAGTGCTCTCCCAGTCTGAGCTAAGGCGGCTCGCAGTCGATGGGACGGCAGTCGGGGGAAAAAGGGTTTCGAATCCCCACGGCAGCCCGGCGCCGTCGTGGAACTCGCCCTCGACGCCTCCTCGGGACGTCTCGGCCGTCCGACCGGTCGAGTGCTGGGACGACGACGAGACGACCGGCGCGCAGTGGAGACCGAGCGCTCACGCCTCGCTCGACTCCCGTGAGTAGGGCCACGAATCTACCCGCCGTCTGACGGAACGATGACGCTGGGGCTGGTAGGTCCGCGCTACCTCGAGGGGAAACTTAAGTGCACGCGGTCGGAACGCGGCTGTGAGCACGACGCGGAATCGTAACCGGAGGGGTGAGCTCCGCCGCGAGTCGAGGGGGCAGCGCCGACAGTTCCGCAGCAGTGCACGACCACTACCATGAAGGAAATCAGCTTGTTCGACGTTCCGGACGCGGACGAACGCGGCGTATCGCCGGTCATCGGGGTCATCCTGATGGTCGCCATCACGGTCATCCTGGCCGCCGTCATCGCGACGTTCGTCCTCGGGTTCCCCGACCAGGTGAGCGAGAGCGTCAACGCCGGCGCCGACATCAGCAAGAGCAGCGACGGAAACGCGACTGTGACGTGGATCAGTCAGGGGAACGCGGAGTACCTGAACGTCACTGCGAAAAACACCGACGCCTCGAATCCAGTCCAACTAAAGCAAGTTGGTGAATCAGTGAAGGTTACTGGGAATACGGCTGGCGTGTCGACGAACATCGTCGTCACGGCGTACGGCGAGAGTGGGACCGGGACCGTCGTCGCACAGAAGGAACTGGTCCTCAACGAATCGTCGTAGACCCGCCGCTCCGATCCCGTTTCTCGTATTTCGTACCGCTGTCAGGGCGGATGTTGTTCTCGCCTGTAGTCCCCGATCGGCCAACTCTGGAGTGGCGAGACGTAGACTCTGAGGCGGTCCGCGAGCCCCCATCTCCGCCTCGACCACGGACCGGCCCTATACTGATAGCCTCTCTGTCTGACGCCAGCCTATCTAGGTAGCCGCCGAAGAGATGCCCTATGCACTGTTAGGAACTGGTGATGCAAACCGCAACGAGTGAAATAGGTATTATCGACGACGAAATCACGAGCCAGGCCGTCGTCACTGCAGTCGCCGAAGAGACTGGCGCCGACCCGATGGAACTCGACCCGCTGTACAACGTCGTCGACTCCGACGCCCTGAACACGCTGCTCCGATCCCACGACCCGGGAGCCGACGGTACACTCCTCGAAGTCGAATTCGTCTACGCGGGGTGTGAAGTCCGCGTGGCCAGCGACGGGACGGCACAGGCGACCGCCCTCTCGGAGTAACCCTTGTGCCAGCCAGCACTCACGGAATGAACAACACCCAGGGCACGGAGAACACATCGAACGGGACCGAGAGAACGTACAAGCTCGACTGCACGGCCTGCTCGTTCGAGACAGTCGTCGAGGGCGACCTGGACGACGCGTACGACCTCATCGAGGAACACGAAGAGAAGTACGAGACGACCAAGCGGAATCACTTCGTGGACCTGGTGACGAAGGAGTACGACGCGTAACACCGCACGAGGTTCTGTTCTACTACTCGGCGTCGCGACGACCGAACTGGGTCACCGAGTCAATGCTTCGAGTCTCGACGCTCGCGGCTCGACGCGGTTGGTCTCCGGGTCGTAGTCGAGGACGCCGGCGTCCGCCAGCATCGGCAGGTGGACGTGGTGAAGTCGGACTTCGAGCACTCGCTGCCGCTCGCTCCCGAGGTCGTTCTCCCGGGCGTCGACCGCTGTCGCCAGCTCTCCGAGTGTCAACGGGGACGACTGGTCGGCGAGGACGTCGACGGTGACGCGACGCCGCTCGTTAGCGAGCAGTCGGTACTGGTCGTGTTCGGAGAGCTCTGCGGCTGCCGGTGGTTTCTCAGGGTCGCCCGCTGTTGTGTTGGTCATGGTGGGTGTAGCAGCCCTCGCGCCCTGCTATCTACCCGGACGTCATTGTTCCCCATAAGACCAAGCTGTAAGTAATTAGGTCCGGCCTGGTTCGCGGCCCCGCCGGACGTCCCCGGCTGGTTCTTCTGGGCCCGGAACGAACCGCGCTCGCGTCCTCAGCTACTCAGGCACACCTCGACAGTCCGGTCCTCGTGCACGACGACAGTCTGGCCGGCGTACTCGAACTGGACGTTCGCCGTGTTCTGTGTGTGCCGACAGATGGCGTTCAGACTGTCCGGGTCGATGGCCTCCGAGAGCGGCGGGAGCTCCAGAACTGGCACCCCGGAGTTGAGGCTGACTGCTTCGAGTACGGCAGTGGTCGCTGCCTCGTCGTCTGCGGGCGTGTACGACCGAACTATCGTATCGCGGGGTGGCTCGCTACGGGACATCGTACAATACACACACGGGGCGATGGATGATAAAGGGGTGTCAGACGGCGGTATGACGGGTTCTCGCGGGAATCGCGACACGTGGGTCCCCACGGGTGTCTGACGCGAGTATGACGAACTCCGGCGGGCACTCCCGAAAGGTCTACTACCTCCTCGTCGACCGCCTCGGCGCCGCTCGCGCCCGATGCTTGCCGTCGCAAGCAGATAGCGTTAGGCGTCGGAGTCCGACAACACAGTTGATGCAGTCCGTCATCCACCTCGTCTCCGGCGACGAAACCGAACAGCGAACCGCACTCAACATCGCCCGGAACCTCCTGGACGACGAGAGCGGGAGCATCGACGACATCGCGATCGTCGCACAGGCCGGCGGCATCCACGCGGTGACGACCGACGGGGAGCACGCGGAGGACGTCCAGTCGCTGCTCGACGACGGCGTCCCGTTCAAGGGGTGTTCCAACACGCTCGCGGCGTTCGACCTCGAGGAGTCGGACCTCCTCGACGGCGTCGAGACGGTCCCCGAGGGCGCCGTCGAGGTGACCCGCCTGCAGGACGAGGGGTACGCCTACCTGCGGCCGTAACCCGACATCGACGGGGGCGACGACTATCACTGTGGCCGTCCTCGTGCTAGCCATGACGTTCGACGCAGCGCGCGTGAGCACGGTCACGTTCGACTCCTACAGCACGCTCGTCGACGTGGACGCGGCCGAGGCCGCGCTCGCGGACAGCGTTCCCGACCCCGAACCAGTCTCCGAACGCTGGCGAGCGCGGTCGCTGGAGTACACGTTCGTCGCGAACCAGATCGACGCCTACCAGTCGTTCTACGAGATGAACCGGGACGCACTCCAGTCCGCCCTCGACGCCTACGACGTGGCGCTCTCGACGGACGAACGCGACGAGATACTCGCCGTCTACCACGAACTCGACGTCTTCGACGACGTCCGCGGCGCCGTCGAACGACTCCGTGACGGCGGCTACGACTGCTACGTCGTCTCCAACGGGAACCCCGAGATGCTGGCGTCGATGGTCGAGCACGCCGACATCGCCGACCTCGTCGAGGACACTGTCAGCGCCGACGAGGTTCGCACGTTCAAACCCGCTCGGGAGCTGTACCGCCACGCCGCCGCCCGGACGGGGACGCCCATCGACGAGATAGCGCACGCGACCGCCGGCTGGTTCGACGTCGTGGGCGCCAGCCACGCCGGCATGCAGAGCGTCTGGGTGAACCGGAGCGGGGCGCCGTGGGAGCCCTTCGACGGCGAACCGGACCTGACCGTCGAGGGCCTCGAGGAACTGGCCGACGCGCTGGGTGTCTGACAGCCCACTCTGCTCGCGAGCGTCGCTCCCAGCGCTACATCATCTCCTTTCGCTGGGTCATGATGACGCCGCTGGCGAGCATCAGCACCGCGATCGCCACCATCCCGGCGTCGGCGCCCATCGCGGCGTCCATGCCGCTGCGCATCGAGCCGTCGTTCATCGTCCCGCCGCCCGTCATGCCGCCACCCCAGGCGGTCGCCAGCCACGCCTGGTTGACCAGCATAAGTACTGCGTAGACGACCATCAGCGGGCCACTGGCTCGCCCGAGGGACGATGCGGCCGGCGTGAGTAACACGGCGCCGTGAACGAGCACGACGACGCCGAGCGCGGCCATGAACCACGCACTCCCCGTCATCCCCGTGCCCATCATCCCTGTGCCCGACGTCGCCATCCCCGTCGTCGCCTGGTACAGGGAGTACCCGCCCGAGACGAGGGCGACGCTCGCGCCGTACAGCCGCATCGTCGAGACGCGTCTCGCGTTCCCCATCTGGTCGTTCATCGACACGACGTACGCGGCGCACCGACTTGAAACCGGGTTTCGGCCTCGCTTGCGCCGCTACTGCAGCAGTATCTGGGCGTCACCGATACCCCGCCGCCCTGCCGACCGTCGCTCACGCTCGGTGAGGGAGGAGCAGCCACCCGGACGAGTAGTTATTTCGGGTGTCGAAATCGAGAGCAGAGGGCGATTCGGGGGTCGCGTGTGACGATTCGACCGATAACTACACCTCCCCGGGGAGCGAACCCGTTGCCATATGGCTCCCCAGGCGACCACCAGCGACGAGTGGGTCGACAACGAGAAGGTCAAGCGAATTCTCAAAGAGCACCTCGACGAGACCGACTACCGCATCTACAAGGCGCTCAACGAGGACGGCCGGATGTCCGACACCGAAATCGGTGAACGCGTCGGGTTGTCGCGGACGGCCGCGCGACGGCGCCGGAAGAAACTGCAGGACGAGGGACTCGTCGACATCATCGGCGTCCTCGTCATGCAGGAGGCCGAACTCGCGTACGCCGACGTCTTCGTCACACTCGACTCGAGCGTCGTCGTCGAGGAACTGGACGCGTTCGTCGAGGAGGTCAAAGACGAGGAACTCATCTACGAGATCGAGGAGTACATGGGGAAGTACGACCTGCTCCTGCGGGTGTGGCACGCGTCGCTCTCGGACGTGAAGACGTACCTCCGGTCGAAGCTCCAGGACCACGAGGCGGTCGACAGCTACGAGACGATTCCGGTGACGAAGACCCACAAGGCCTGGCACAAGACGTTCTCGAACGGCACTGACTGACTGCCCCGTAGACGGCCGAGGCCCCGCGTGGGCCTACAACCCGCCGATGGCGGTGTAGACGAGCCTCGTAGGCGTCTCCGTCTCGTTGACGCTGTAGTGCTCGACGCCCGCCGGTATGACCGACAGCGTGCCGGCGGAGACGGTGTACTCGTTGTCCGGCGTGACGAGCGTCACCTCGCCGTCGAGGATCACCGAGAGTTCGTCGCCCTCGTGGCTCGTCCACCCCTCCTCCGGCACGCGTTCTCCCGGCTGGATGACGTACGAACCGGCTTCGGACTCGGGGTCTTCGGACTCGAACAGCGTGAGTGGACTCCCAGTGCTCTCCGCCCAGACGTCGTCCAGAACGGTGAGCTCGACACCCTCGTCGCTCACTGGCCTCCACCTCCGCTCTGGCTACCGTCGTCAGCGTGAGCGTCGTCGCCCCCGGTCGCCCGATGTTCCGCGGTCGCGGCTTCGTCCACTTCGCCGTCCTCGGTGAGCACCACACCGTAGACCGCTCGTGCAGTCTCCCGCGTGACGTAGTCGTCGTGGTAGTCCTCGCGGACGCGCTCCGGGTCGCGGTCGTGGGGGTCTCCCCAGCCGCCGCCCGAACTGGTCACGAGCCGTGCCACGTCGCCGGGGTCCAGTTCGTGGTTCGTGAGGTTGCTGTGCCGTTCGACGCTGCCGTCCCCGTCTCGGACGATCTCGATGTGGTTCCCGTCGCCGTCCTGGCCGCCCTCGACGCCCCACGGTGGGAACTTCGACCGACCGAACCCGGCAGTGATGAAGCCGCCCGAGTCGTTGTACATCCGGTAGTCCTGGACGAGTCCGGTGCCGCCGCGGTACTCACCGTGGCCGGCCTCCTGTGGCGTGTCGAGTTCGAAGGCGTCGAACAGCAGGGGGAACCGCGTCTCCATCACCTCCACGGGCATCTCGAGGGTGTCGCCGTCGCCCGAGCAGACGAGGACGTCCGCGCCGTCCTTCCCGGGACTCCCACCCCACCCGCCGGGCTGCGGTTCGACGACGAGGAAGTCCTCGTCGTTGCGGTCGTCGTAGCCGCCGACGATTGTCGCACAGACGCTGAGGAAGTGGCCCGCCGACAGTCGCTCCGGGAGGTGTGGCGCCAGCGCCTTCCACGGGAGGTCGGCGGCCATCGCCGACCCCTCCCAGTCGGTGCCGATGGGTGCGGGTTTCGTCGCGTTCAGCACCGTCCCTTCTGGGATGGTGACCTCGAGCGGCCGGAAGAACCCCTCGTTGGTGTCCGCGTGGGGGAGTGTGATGGCCTGGAAGAACGCCCGGATGTCGGAGACGGAGGCAGCGTACGGCGCGTTGATGGGGCCCTCGGTCTCTGGGTCGGTCCCCGTGTAGTCGAGTTCGACGGACTCCTCGCGGATGGTGACCTCCACCTCCACGTGGACCGGGTCGTCCGTGATGCCGTCGTCGTCGAGGTAGTCCTCGGCGGTGTACGTCCCGTTCGGCAGGTCCCGTATCTCCTCCCGGACGAGGCGCTCGCCGGCGTCGAAGTCGTCGGCGACGGCCTGCTCGACGGTGTCGACGCCGTAGCGCTCGAACACTTCGACGACGCGCTCGGCACCGACCTCCATGGAGGACTTCTGTGCCTGCATGTCGCCGCGAGTGACCGCCGGCATGCGCGTGTTCGCGATGACGATGTCGAAGACGGCGTCGTTGCGCTCGCCGCCCTCGTACAGTTTCACCATCGGGTACTGGATGCCCTCCTGGAACACGCTGGTCGCGTCGGTCGTCCACGACCCCGGGTCCTTCCCGCCGACGTCGGTCCAGTGGGCCTTCGACGCGGTGAACCCGACGAGTTCGTCGTCGACGAAGATGGGTGCGACCATCGCGACGTCGTTGAGGTGGGTGCCGCCGTGGTAGTCGTTGAGCACGACGACGTCGCCGGGTTCGAACGTCTCTCTCCCGAACTTCTCGACCACGTCGGCGACGCAGAACTTCAGCGTGCCGAGGAAGCCGGGGACGCCGTTGGCCTGCGCGATGACGTTCGCCTCGGCGTCCGTGACGCCGCAGGCGTAGTCGAGTGTCTCGTAGATGACGCTCGACTTGGCGGTGCGGCCGAGGTTGAGGAACATCTCCTCGGCGGCGCTCTGCAGTGCGTTCGTGACGACTTCCCGCGTGAACGGGTCGACGCCGTCGGTCTCGTCGTCGGTGTGTGCGTTCGCTCTCATTGGTCAGGAGATGTGGAGGTTGCCGAGCACGTCGACGTCCACCGTCTGTCCGGGGTGGACGAGCGTCGTGCAGGCCGGTTCCTCGACGACCGCGGGCCCCTCGATGGGTTCGGTCGTCGGGAGTGCGCCGCGTTCGTAGACGCGGGTGTCGTGGACGCCCTCGGCGCCGAAGTCGACCTCGCGGGTCTCCTTCACGGCGGCCGCGACGTCGCCGTCCCGCTCGACGACGTCCAAGTCGGGTTCCGGCATCGGCGCCGACGCCGTCAGGCGGAGGTTCACGACCTCCACGGGGTCGTCCATGCGGAAGTTGTACGCCCGCTCGTGGCGCTCGTGGAAGCGCTCGATGGTCGCCGCGACGGCGGCGCCGTCGACGTCGCCGTGCGGGCCGGGCGTGTTCACGGTGTGCTCCTGGCCCGCGTACCGGAGGTCGACGCTGCGTTCGAGGACGATGTCCTCGTCGGCGACGTCCTCGCCAGCGTAGGCGTCGTACGCCTCTCGCTCCATCTCCGCGAAGATGGCCGCGACGTCGGGGGCGGCCGTCCCGTCGAAGTCGGTGACGTGCGTCCGCGCGAAGTCCTTCCGGAGGTCGGTGAGCAACATTCCCCACGCGGAGAACTGGCCCGGCGCCCGCGGGACCACCGTCTCCTTCACGCCGAGTTCCCGCCCTAGCGTCGCCGCGTGCAGCGGTCCCGCGCCGCCACTGGCCACCATCACGAAGTCCCGGGGGTCGTGGCCGCGCCGGATGCTCACCTGCTTGAGCGCGTTCGCCATGTTCGAGTTCACAACCTGGAGGACGCCGTGGGCGGCCTCGCGTACGCTCGTGCCGAACTCGTCGGCCAGTGGTTCGAGCGCGCTGCGGGCCGCCTCGGTGTCGAGCCTCATCTCACCGCCGAGGAAGTAGTCGGGGTTGAGTCGGCCGGTGAGCAGGTCGGCGTCAGTGACCGTCGGTTCGGTGCCGCCCCGCCCGTAGCACGCCGGTCCCGGTGCGGCACCGGCGCTCTTCGGGCCGACGTTAATGGAGCCACCCTTGTCGACCCACGCGATGGAGCCCCCGCCGGCGCCGATTTCGACGATGTCGACGACGGGGATCTTCAGGGGGTACCCCTCCTCGTTGGCCGAGGACTCGAGCCAGTAGTCCGTGTCGATGGTGACCTCCCCGTCCTGGACGAGGGAGGTCTTCGCAGTGGTGCCGCCCATGTCGAAACTGACGACGTCCGGTTCGTCGATCCGTTCGCCGACGCGGGCCGCGCCGTAGACGCCGCCGACCGGCCCGCTCTCCACCATCTCGACGGGTCTGCGCCGCGCCTGTGCGAAACTCGCAGTTCCGGCGTTGGACTTCATCGCGTACGTGTTCCCCACGAAGGACTGGTCGGTGAGGCGTCCCTCCAGGGTGTCGAGGTACTCGTCGGCGATGGGGCGGACGTAGGAGTTCAGGACCGCGGTGTTGGTGCGTTCGTACTCGCGGTACTCCTTGGTGAGTTCGTGGGAGAGCGTGACGTACGCGTCCGGGTGGACGTCCGCGATGAGCTCACGGGTCCGGCGCTCGTGCTCGGGGTTCTGGTAGCTGTGGAGGTAGCTCACCGCGATGGTGTCGAGGCCCTCCTCCCGCAGTTCCCTGGCGGCTGCTCGCACAGCTTCCTCGTCGAGCGGGTCGAGGACCGCGCCGGTCTGGTCTACTCGTTCGGGTATCTCCCGGCGGTGTCGCCGGGGGACGAACGGTTCGGGTTTCTGGTACTGGTAGTTGTACATGTCCGGGCGGTTCGCACGCGTGATGTCCAGGACGTCACGGAACCCCTCCGTGGTGAGCAGTGCGGTGTCCTCGCCCTCTCGCTCCGTGATGGCGTTGATGACGACGGTGGTTCCGTGGACGAACTGGTCCAGTGTCCCGGGGGCAAGTTCGCTCTTCGCGAGCGCGTCGACGACGCCGTCCGCGAAGTTCGAGGGCGTCGTCGACGCCTTCTCGAGAGAGAGCGCCCCGTCCTCGACGGCGACGAGGTCTGTGAACGTCCCCCCGATGTCGACCGCGACCCGGGTGGTATTCTCTGCCATAGATGGTACCAAAACGCCACTCCTAATAAACTTATTGTGGTGGAATTCTCACTATAGTCGAACGAAACGCACGGCTATTGAAACATTTTGTTCAAACAGTCCGAGTTCGGTGCGAATGGAGGTCGGTGGGCGGGGCGCGGACGACTGGCGTGGCGGCGGGGATGACAGACACTGGTGCCACCACGCGATCCCTCGAGTGACTTACTTCCCGCTCCCGCGCCGTTCGGCGAAGGAGACGCCGTCGGGCAACGCTGCGATCACCTCCTCGCGCTTCTCCCCCGGGTCGTGGAGACACCGCGTCAGGTGGCCGGGCTCCACCTCGACCAGCTCGGGCTCCACGACGTCACAGGCCTCGAACCGCCGATGACACCGCGGATTGAACGGACAGCCACTCGGCGGATTCTGCGGGTCCGGCGTCTCCCCCTGGACCTCCACGGCCGTCGGCTTCAGCTCCCGTTCGTGGCTCTCGACGACCGGAATCGCGGAGAGCAACTGCTCCGTGTACGGGTTCAATGGGTTCTCGAACAGCACCTCGCTGTCGGCCACCTCCATGAAGTTCCCGAGGTACATCACGCCGATGCGGTCCGCGACGTTCTTTACGAGGCTGAGGTCGTGGCTGATGAGCAGGTACGTCAGCCCCAGTTCGTCCTGCAGGTCGTCGAGCAGCGAGATGACCTTCGCCTGCACGCTCACGTCGAGCGCGCTCGTCGGCTCGTCGAGCACGACGAACTTCGGTTCGACAGCGAGCGCGCGAGCGATGGCGACCCGCTGCTTCTGGCCGCCCGAGAGCGCGCTCGGGTAGCGGTGCCGGAACTCCACCGGGAGGTCGACCTTCCGGAGGAGTTCCGCGACCCGGTCGCGGCGCTCGGCCTTCGTGCCGACCCCGTGGACGTCCAGCGGCTCTTTCACGATGTTCCCGATGCGCCGTCGGGGGTTCAGCGACGACGACGGGTCCTGGTAGACCACCTGGACGTCCCGCCGGAGGCGCCGTAGCGCCTTGCCCTCCAGGTCGGTCACGTCCCGGCCGTCGAAGGTCACCGTCCCGCTCGTCGCGCCGTACAGGCGCGCGACGGTCTTCCCGAGCGTCGTCTTCCCGCAGCCGGACTCCCCGACGACGGCGAACGTCTCGCCCGGGAAGACGTCGAAGCTCACGCCGTCGACGGCCTTCACGTGCGACGTCGACCGCCTGAGAACCCCCTCGCTGACGGGGTAGTACTTCCGCAGGTCCCGGACCGAGACGAGCGGGTCGGCCGCCGATTCGTCGGCACGGTGGACCGCGCCACGGGCGGCCGTCGTCGCGTCGCTGTCCCCCTCGGTCTTGTCTGGCGTTTCGGCGCTCATTGGTTCCCTCCCGGGCCGGCCTCCGCCGGCACCGTATCGTCGTCACCGCCGTCGTCGTGGTACGTCGCCTCGTCGGACGCGATCGCCGCGGCCGTCTCGAAGTCCATCCCGTCCTCGTAGAGGTGGCAGGCGACCGTCCGGCCGTCGCCGATCTCGTAGTCCTCGACCGGCTCGACGTCACAGGTCCCTGCCATCGCCGCCGGACACCGGGGGTGGAACCGACAGCCCGAGGGCGGGTCCGTGTAGTCCGGAATCTGGCCGTCGATGCCGGTGCCGTCGAAGCCAGTGAGCTTCGGGATGCTGTCGAGCAGTCCGCGCGTGTACGGGTGGAGCGGCGCGTCGAAGATCTCCTCCGTGCGGCCGACCTCCACGATCTCGCCGGCGTACATGATGCAGATGCGGTCGGCAATCTCCCGGGCGACCCCGAGGTTGTGCGTGATGTACAGCATCGAGAGGTTCCGCTCCTCGACGCGCTCGCGGAGCAGGTCCAGGATCTGGTTCTGGACGGTGACGTCGAGGGCCGTCGTCGGTTCGTCCGCGATGAGGAACTTGGGGTCGTTGATGAGCGCCATCGCGACGATGACGCGCTGGCGCATCCCGCCCGACAGCTCCACGGGATAGCGGTCGAGGGTCCCCTCGGGGTCGGGGATCCGCATGCGCTCGAGCAGCTCGGCGCTCCGCTCGCGGATCTCCCCGCGGTTGTCGCGGCGGCCCAGCAGGTTCTTCAGAACGTCCCACCAGGACGCCTCCTTCCCGCCGCTGTACGTGGCCACGTCGGCCATCATCGAGCCGACGGGGTACACCGGGGAGAGGTACGTCATCGGGTCCTGGAAGATCATGCTCATCTCCTCGCCCTTCACGCGCTCGTGAGCCTCGGCGTCCGCGAGCAGGTCGGTCCCCCTGTAGCGTATCTCCCCGGCCGTGATGTCGCCGGGTGGCCGGGGGAGCGTCCCCATGATGGAGCGGGCGGTCACCGACTTCCCACACCCCGTCTCGCCGACGAGTGCGACCGTCTCGCCCTCGCCGACCGTGAGGTCGACGCCGTTCAGGACGTGGTGGCGTCCCTCGTACGTGTCGAAGGACACCGTGAGGTCGTCGACGTCGAGGATGGGCCCCGACATCACTGCACCTCCACGTCGAACATGTCCCGGAGGCCGTCACCGAGGAAGTTGAACCCGAGCACGATGAGGAAGATGGCGAGCCCCGGGAACGTCGAGTACCACCACTGGCCGGGCATGTAGTCCCGTCCCTGGCTGACCATCGTCCCCCACTCTGGCGTCGGTGGCTGTGCCCCCAGACCGAGGAACCCGAGCGCGGACGCCACGAGGATGGCGTACCCCATGTCGAGGCTCATCTTCACCGTGATGGGGGCGAGCACGTTCGGGAGGATGTCCCGGAAGATGGTGCGCGCCGACGTCGCCCCGATGCCGCGGCTGGCCTCCACGTACGTCTCCTTCTTCACCGACAGCACCTCGCCGTACGTGAGGCGGGCGTACCACGGCCACCAGACGGCGGCGATGGCGAGCATCGAGTTCGTCAGACTGGCCTCCAGGGCGACGCTTACCGAGAGGGCGAGCACGAGTGGTGGCACCGACAGGAACACGTCGGTCACCCGCATCAGCGTCATACCGATGCCCCCGCCGAGGTAGCCGGCGACGAGTCCCACTGGGACGCCGATGGAGACGGCTGCTGCGAGCACGACCACCCCGATCTTCAGCGACAGTCGGGCGCCGAAGAGGACGCGGCTGAAGATGTCCCGGCCGGCCTGGTCAGTGCCGAAGAGGTGTTCGGCACTCGGGGACTCGAACTTCTGGTCGAAGTGGACCGCAGGCTCGCCGCCGTAGCCGGCGTCGTACGGGAACGGCGCTATCCAGGGCGCGAACACGGCGATGAAGACGAACGCCAGGATGAGGCCGAGTCCGAGGACGGACATCGGGTTCTGGCGGAAGCGGTACACGATCCGGTCGAGGTCGCCCAACCGGCGCTCGAACGTACTCTGGGTCGCCTCGCTGGACGTGGTTTCTGTATCACTCATTCTGCATCACCTTCGTGCCACACCCGCGGGTCGAAGAACCCGTAGAGGATGTCCACCGCGAAGTTCACGATCAGGAACGCCGCCCCGACGACGAGCGTCACACCGACCATGGCGTTGATGTCCTTCTGGAGGATGGCCTCGACGCCGTACGACGCCATCCCCGGCCACGAGAACACGATCTCGACGACGAACGCGGAGCCCAGCAGGAAGCCGTAGTCCAGTCCGATGATGGTGAGCGTCGACGCGAACGACTTCCGGAGCACGTACTTGTACGCGATGAGCCGGTTCGGGATGCCGTGCGTGCGGAGTCCCTCGACGTAGTCCTTGTCGTACTCCTCGATGAAGCTCGAGCGGGTCATCCGTGCGATGTCCGCTATCGGTGCGAGCGACAGGGTGATCGCGGGCAGCAGCAGGTGCTGGGCGGCACTCACGAACGCCGCACCGTTCGCCGCGAGCAGGCTGTCGACGAGCAGCAGTCCCGTCGTCTCGACGGGCATCGGACTGACGTCGCCGATGCGACCCGTCGCCGGCAGCAGCCCGAGCTGGAACGCGATGAGCAGCTGCAGCAGGATGCCTGCCCAGAACGGTGGCAGGGAGACGTTGAAGAACGAGAACAGCCGGCTGGCGTTGTCCGGCCACTTGTCCTTGTGCTGGCCCGCGACGACGCCCAGCGGCACGCCGACGCCGATCGCGATGAGCATGGCTAGCGTCGTCAGCTCGAAGGTCGCCGGGAAGTAGTCGAGCAGGTCGGTGGCGACGTTCCGCTCGGAGATGAGGGACTGACCGAGGTCGCCCTGCACGAGCCCGGCCATGTAGTCGAAGTACTGGACCCACAGCGGGTCGTTCAGCCCCATCTGCTCGCGGAGCCGCTGGACGGCCTCGTCGGTCGCACGCGGGCCGAGTGCGAGCCTGGCTGGCCGCCCCGGAATCACGCGGGCGAGTGTGAAGATGAGCACCGACAGCCCGACGAACATCGGGATGGTCGACAGCCCGCGTTTGATCAGGTAGTCTCTGTAGCCCATACGGCGGTTCAGCCCTGGTGGTAGCGGTGGAAGGTCTGGCGGTAGCCCGTGATGCCGTTGTCCTTGAACCCCTGGACGTCGGTGCCGATCGCGTTACGGGTCGCCTGGTTCATCACGAACAGCGCGGGGGCGTCCTCGGCGATGAGTCGCTGGGCCTCCTCGTAGATGGGGATGCGTTCCTCCTGGGTGACCGTCTGGCGACCCTGGGTGAGGAGTTGGTCGACCTCGTCGTTCTGGTACCACGCGGCGCTGGTCCAGGAGCCGTGGGAGTCACTGTGCCACGCGGGGTAGAGGAACGTGTCCGGGTCAGCGTAGCTGAAGGACAGGTAGATCGCGAGCATGTCCGGCGTGGACTCCTGGCTCGAGGCCATCTCGGTGATCTTCGACCACGGAGCCTTCTCGACGGTCAGCGACCCGCCGAGTTCCTGGAGGTTCGACTGGAGCAACAGTCCCATGTTCTGCTCGACGGTGAGCCCGGAGACGTACGTGTAGTTCAGGTCCAGGTCGCTCGCCGAGTAGTCGGACTGGTCGAGTTCGGCCTGGGCCGCCTCGAGGTCCTTGCCGTACGTCGGGAGGTCCTCGGTGTGGCTCCACATCGCGTCCGGGAGCGGTCCCCTGAGGTGGTCGGAGTCGCCCGCCATGACGTCGTTGAGCGCGGCCTCGTAGTCGAAGGCGTACGAGATGGCGCGCCGGACGTGGACGTCGTCGAGTGGCTCCCGCTGGGTGTGCATGTAGACGTAGAACGGGTTGAACGTCGCCTTCGCGTGCACCCGGACGCCGTCGGAGCCCGCGAGGTCGTTGTACGTCTGGAGCGGGAGCCACTGGTCGGACATCTGGGCGCCCTCGCGCATGCGGCCCGCCGCGGTCGCGGCCTCCTGGACCATCTCCGTCGTGACGACCTCGTAGCCGTCGCCGTCGTGGGGGAACGTTCCCCACCAGTCGTCGTTGCTCTCGATGACGATCTCCCGCTTGCGGTCGCGCTTCGTCAGCTCGTAGGGGCCACTCCCGGCGTCGTTGTCCTCGAGCCACGCGGTGCCGTAGTCGCCGTTGTCGCCGTACTGGCCGTCGCTGTTGGTGTTGGCCTCGATCTGGTCCTGGTTGACGATGTAGAGGAACGGCAGCGTGTAGAGGAACGGTGCGAACACGTCGTTCGTGGTCATCTTCACCGTGGTTTCGTCGACGACTTCGACGTTCTCCGGGGAGAGGACGCCCGACCACATCCACGAGAAGCCGTTGCCCATGTCCATCATGCGCTGGACGGAGTACTTCACGTCCGACGCGGTGACCTGGTCGCCGTTGTGGAACGTCGCGTCGCCGTTGAGCTGGAACGTGTACGTCCGACCGTCCTCGGAGACGGAGTACTCCTCGGCGAGCCAGCTCTGGAGTTCGGGCGGGGTCGTGTCCGTGTAGTACAGCAGCGGGTCGTAGACGTTGTGGAGCAGGATGGTCTCCAGGTTGTCCGACCCCTTCATCGGGTCGAGCGAACTCGGGGTGACCGTGGTGACGTAGTCGAACTCGGTCCCCGGCTGGTTCCCGGTGTCGGTCTGGTCGCCGGCTGTCGTTTCGGTCGTATTATCGCCTGAATCGTTCGTCGTCGTGTCTGTCTCTTGGTTCCCGGTGCAACCCGCGAATATTGCACTCACACTGGCTGCACTGCCATATTTCAGGAATGTGCGCCGGCTGAATCCGTCTTTGTTACTGCTACCCATGCTACCCACCTCCAACCTACCGTGACTTAGTTCTATTGCATAGATGTACCTATTCGCGGTCTAAAAATTACTTTATGCGCCTGTGTCTGTCGATTCGCACCCGAATCGGTTGCTTAGACAAACGATTTAGAGCCAACCGGGGAAAGCAATTTATACAATTACACGAAACGAGTAGTCGTGACACGAGATACCAACACACAGCGCGTCGCGGTCGACATCGGTGGCACGTTCGTCGACGCCATCACGTTCGACCGCGAGACCGGCGCTGTCGAACTCGAGAAAGCCGCGACGACACCCAGCCAACCGTCGAACGGCGTCCTCGACTCCGTCGACAAAGTCGGGGCAGACCTCCCTGCGACGGAGGCATTCGTCCACGGTACCACGCTCGGCCTCAACGCCGTTCTCGAACGAGACGGCGCGCGCACGGGCGTCATCACGAACGAGGGGTTCACCGACGTCCACGAGATCGGGCGCACGAACCTCGAACGCGACGCGATGTACGACATCAACTACCAGAAACCGGAGTCGATGGTGCCGCGGCGACGACGCCTCGGCGTCCCCGGTCGCCTCGACGCCGACGGGGCCGTCGTCGAGGAACTCGACGAGGACGCAGTACGGGACGCCGCCGCGGAACTCGTCGAGGAACACGACGTCGACGCTATCGCCATCTGCTTTCTCCACTCCTACCAGAACGGTCAGCACGAACGAGCGGCCGCCGACATCGTGCGGGACGCCCACCCCGACGTCAGCGTCTCCGTCTCCAGTGACATCACCGGCGAGTACCGCGAGTACGAGCGCACGAGTACCGCGGTGCTCGACAGCTACATCAAACCCATCTTCGAGAACTACGTCGACACGCTCGGCGGTGCGCTCGCCGACGCCGGCTTCGAGGAGTCGTTCTTCATCACGCGCTCGGGCGGCGGCACGCTCACCGCCGAGAGCGCGAAGACCGCACCGGTCCACACCATCCTCTCCGGGCCCGCGGGCGGACTCATCGGCGCCTCCCAGGTCGGCTCCATCACCAACCGCGACAACCTCATCACGGTCGACATGGGAGGGACGAGCCTCGACGCGGCGGTCGTCGAGGATGGGTCGCCGGTCGTCAAGTACGACTCCACGCTCGAACACCAGCCGATGCTCATCCCCGTCTACGACATCCGCACCATCGGCGCGGGTGGTGGCTCCATCGCGTGGCTGGACGGCGACCTGCTCAAGGTCGGCCCGGAGAGCGCCGGCGCCGACCCCGGCCCCATCTGCTACGACAACGGCGGCACCGACCCCACGGTCACCGACGCGGCGCTCGCGCTCGGCTTCCTCGACCCCGGCGACTTCCTCGGCGGCGAGATGGACACCGCGGCCGAGGCCGCCATCGACGGCATCCAGGAGACGCTCGCCGACCCACTCGACACGACCGTCGAGGACGCGAGCCGGGGCGTCTTCGACGTCGCACTCGCGACCACGGTCGGCGCCATCCGGGAGATAACCGTCGAGAAGGGCCTCGACCCGCGGGACTTCTCGATGATGGCCTACGGCGGCGCCGGCCCGATGTTCGTCCCGCTCGTCGCACGGGAACTCGGTGTCAAGGAGGTCGTCGTGCCGCAGGCACCCTCCGTGTTCTCCGCGTGGGGGATGCTGATGGCGGACGTCGTCTACGACTTCTCCCAGACGCAGATCGCGGTCCTCGACGACGTCTACCTCGACACCCTCGAGGCGGCGTTCGACGACCTGGAGGCGGAGGGCAGCGAGACGCTCAGTGAGGAAGGTATCGGCGAGGCCCGCCAGCGCCTCGAACGCACCATCGAGATGCGCTACCTCGGGCAGGAGCACACCGTCGAGGTGGACGCCGACGGCGTCGCGGACCTCGACGAACTCGCGGACCGGTTCGAGGCCCAGCACGAGACGCGGTACGGCCACACGATGAACGACCCCGTCCAGGTCGTCCACCTGCGGGTGCGCGCCATCGGCGAGAACGACAAACCGACGCTCGACCCGCAGCCACCCCGGGACGGTGCTCTCGAGGCGGCCGGGAGCCGGGACGCGTACTGTTTCGCCGCGGGCGAGTTCCGCGACTTCGACGTCTACGAACGCGGGGACCTCACGCCCGGCGACGAACTCGACGGCCCCGCGGTCGTCACGGAACCCACGACGTCGCTGGTCTTCCACTCCGACCAGTCGGCGACCGTCGACGACTACGGACACATCGTCGTCACCACGGAGGACGAACAATGAGCACACAGGACATCGACGCGGCCACCGTCGAGGTCGTCCGGAACTACCTCACGTCGGCCGCCACCGAGATGCAGCGCACGCTGATCAGGACCGCCTACAACACCATCATCTACGAGATCCTCGACTTCGGGATCTCCGTCTTCGACAGGGACCTGAACCTCATCGCCGACTCGCCCGGTCTCGCGCTGTTCCTCGGCGCGAACGACTACGGCATCGAGAAGGCCGTCGACCACGTCGGCGAGGAGAACATGGACCCCGGGGACGTGTTCATCATGAACTACCCGTACTGGAGCGGCACGCACACCCTCGACGTGCTGCTGTTCGCGCCGGTGTTCCACGACGAGGAACTCATCGGGTACACGACGTGTCGCGCCCACTGGCTCGACCTCGGCGCGAAGGACTCCGGCTACGTCCTCGACTCCACGGACGTCCACCAGGAGGGCGTCCTCTTCCCCGGCACGAAGGTGTACAAGGGCGGCGAACCGGACCCGGAGATCATGGACATCATCCGGTTCAACTCCCGGATGCCCGAGAAGGTCGTCGGCGACCTGAACGCGCAGGTCGCGGCCGTCCGCACGGGCGAACAGCGCCTCCAGGAACTGTACGAGAAGTACGGCGCCGACACCGTCGAGACCGCCGTCGAGCGGATTCTCGACCACGGCGAGCGCACGGCACGGGCGGCCGTCGAGGAACTGCCCGACGGGACGTGGTCCGCGACTGGGTACGCCGACGGCGTCTACCGCGACGACGACGACCTCATCAAACTCAGCGCCGAGGTCACCATCGACGGCGACGAGTTCGCCGTCGACTTCTCGGGGTCCTCGGGCGAAGTGGACGAACCCCTGAACATCCCGCCCGGGATGAGCGAGACCATCTGCAAGCTCTGCTTCAAGACGCTCACCACGCCCGAAGAGGACTCCAACGGCGGCCAGTACGCGCCGCTGACGATGCACGTCCCCGAGGACAACATCTTCAACGCGAGCTACCCCGCGCCGACGTTCACCGTCTGGACGGGCATCGTCGGCATCGACGTCGTCTACAAGGCGCTCGCGAAGGGGATGCCAGACCGCGTGCCCGCGAGTTCGGGCGGCGACCTCGCGGACATCATGCTGTACGGTGAGAACCCGGAGACCGGCCGCCCGTTCGTGGAGGCGAACAACGAGGGCGTGGGCTGGGGTGCGGGCGTCGGCCACGACGGCGCGAACGCGCTCATGCACATCAGCGAGACGATGGTCCGCAACATCCCCATCGAGGTGTTCGAGAACAAGGCGCCCATCCGCTTCGACCAGCTGTCGCTGCGCGAGGACTCCGGCGGCCCCGGCAAACACCGCGGCGGCCTCGGCATCCGTCGGGACTTCCGCGTGCTCGAACCCGTCGGCGCGCTCTCGATCATCCAGAAGACCCGCACCGACAACTGGGGGATGGACGGCGGGCAGCCTGGCAAAAAGAACGTGGTCGTCCTGGACTCCGAGGCGGAGGACTTCGACGAGCGCGTCGAGGTGCTCGTCGACAACGACCACCTCCACGAGGGCGAGGGGCGACACGTCGGGATGTTCCGCGGGAACTTCACGCCCGGCGAGGTCATCTCCAACCGCACCGCCGGCGGCGGTGGGTACGGCGAACCGTACGACCGCGACCCCGAGCGCGTGCTCGAGGACTACCGCGACGACTACGTCTCGCGTGAGGCCGCACGCGAACAGTACGGCGTCGCCATCACCGAGGACGGGGAGATCGACGACGAGACGACGGCCGAACTCCGGGGGAGCCGATGACCGACGTCCTCTGGATCGACCCGGTCGGCCACGACGACTTCTCGGGCGACATCGGGGCGATTCTCGATGCGGCCAGTCGCCCCGACACGACCGTCGACGTGACGTCCCTCGACCGCGGCCCCCACCACGTCGAGTACCACTACTTCGAGGCGCTCGTGACGCCGGACGTCCTCCACCTGGTGAAACGCGCGGAGAACGACGGCTACGACGCCGTCGTCATCGGCTGCTTCTACGACCTCGCCCTGGAGGAAGCCCGCGAGGTGAGCGACACGATGCCGGTCGCCGCGCCCGCGGAGGCCACGACCCACCTCGCGACCACACTCGGAGACTCGTTCTCCGTCGTCGTCGGCCGCCAGAAGTGGGTGCCCCAGATGCGCGACCGCGTCCGCAAGTACGGCTTCGGCGACCACCTCGCCTCGTTCCGCCCCGCCGACCTGGGCGTCCTCGACTTCCAGGCGGACCCGGAGACGACCCAGCGCCGCCTCCGCGAGGCCGCGACGGCAGCCGTCGAGGAGGACGACGCGGAGGTCGTTATCCTCGGCTGCACCGCGGAGTACGGCTTCTTCGAGGACCTCCAGGCCGACCTCGGCGTGCCCGTCCTCGACGCGGTGACGGCGCCGTTCAAGTACGCCGAACTGCTCGCCGAACTCGCCGACTTCGGGTGGACGCACAGCAAGGTCGGCGGCTACGAGTCGCCGCCCGTCTCGGAGATCGCCGAGTGGGGCATCGAGGACGACTACGAGAACGCCGACGTGTGGACGCGAGGTGACGGAGAGTGACCGACCGGGAGCGCGTCGCGGCCTGCCAGGACCGCCTCGACAGCGTCGACGCCGACGCCGTCGTGCTGTTCCCGAGCACCGACATGCAGTACCTCTCGGGGTTCACGGACGAACCGATGGAGCGCCACCTGTTCCTCTTCGTCGGTCGGACCGACGGCCCCCTGTTCGTCGCGCCCGAGATGTACGACAACCACATTCGCCACGACTCGTGGGTTGAGGACGTCCGGACGTACGCTGACGGCGAGGACCCGCTCGTCCTGCTGGAGCACGCCGCCGACGAACTCGGCTTCAGGGGTGGCCGCGTCCTCCTTGACGACCGCATGTGGGCGCGGTTCACGCAGGACTTCCGCGACCTGTTCCCGACCACCGAGTTCGGCCTCGCCAGCGAGGTGCTCGAACCCCTCCGTCTGCGCAAGGACAACGCGGAACTCGACGCGCTCCGTCGCGCAGGGGAGGCAGCGGACGCCGCGATGGACGACGTCCGTGACCTCGGCGAGGACGCGGTCGGAATGACGGAGGCGGAACTCGCTCAGTTCGTCGAGGAGCGTCTCGCCGCTCACGGCGGAGACGCCCCGTCGTTCGCTATCATCGCGGGCAGCGGGCCGAACGGCGCGAAACCCCACCACCGCCACGGCGACCGCGAAGTCCAGAGTGGTGACCCCGTCGTCTTCGACTTCGGGACGCGCGTCGACGGCTACCCCAGCGACCAGACCCGGACGGTCGTGTTCGACGGTGATCCCCCGGAGGAGTTCGAGACGGTCCACGACGTCGTCCGCGAGGCACAGCAGGCCGCCGTCGAGGCTGTCGAACCCGGAGTACCGGCGGAAGCGGTGGACGCCGCCGCTCGCGACGTCATCGCGGACGCGGGCTACGGCGACGAGTTCGTCCACCGGACCGGCCACGGCGTCGGCCTCGACGTCCACGAGGAACCCTACATCGTCGAGGGCAACGACCAGCCGCTGGAACCCGGGATGGTGTTCTCTGTAGAGCCAGGCGTCTACCTCGAAGGCGAGTTCGGCGTGCGCATCGAGGACCTTGTCGTGGTGACGGAGGACGGTTGCGAGCGGCTGAACCACACCGACCGCGGCTGGAGAGCGTAAGAGAGGGCGTCAGTCCGGTTCTCGCCGGTGTTTCTTCAGAGTCAGGACGCTCGCTGGGAGCAGGGAACGCTGCCCGGAGACGACCAGCGTTCAGTAGTTGTAGAGGGAGACGACGAACGGGAGCCGGTCGTACATCCAGACGGCGAGCGGGAGTCCGACGATGGTGATGGAGGCCACCCACGCGAAGAACATCCAGACGCCACTCGCCCACCAGCCGACGAGGAGGAAGTACGCCGCTCGCAGGGGCAGCGAGTACTGCTCGCTGGTGCCCTGCGTGATGGTCACGTTGCCGTCCTCGTCCACAGTGCGCTCCGTCTCGATCGTCCGGTCTTTCAGTGAGACGATCTTCGGGACGAAGTTGATCATCTTGATCCCGAGGGGCATCCCGATTATCGTGAGATTGAGGAACCAAGCGATACTTAGCCAGACACCGCTCGCCCACCAACCGACTAGCAGGAAATAGACCCCCCGAACGACGATTGAAGGACTCGTATCTTCCTGCTCGATAGACACGTTCACGTTCTGCGTGACGGACTGCCCGCTCGACTCGTCCGGTCCAGTGTCAGTTGTGTTTCCCATTAGCAGCCTGGAAACAGCACGGGGCTCTCGACTGATTAAACCTTTCTCTGACCGCCACAGTCGAGAGGAGTACTGGGGGTAGCTGTGATGCCTCCGCGTTCTGCCGACGAGGTCACTCTGGGTTCGGGCGGATTCTCACCGATGGAAGACTCGCTGATGCTCGTCTTCCAGAATTCGAATCCTTCCTCGCCCCATTTACGACGCCACGACGCGCTCAGCGACTGCTGTGTCGCTGAGGGGCGTCGGTTTGCTGAAAATGGGTTCGGGCGGATTCGAACCACCGACCTCGGCCTTGTAAAGGCCGCGTCATAACCAACTAGACCACGAACCCGTACCCGAGAGGAACTGTCGCGCGGCAAAAACGGTTTCCCTTCGTCGGAACGACCAAACCGTCGGAAACCGTACGTGTGGACATGGCTCGGCGCTTGTTTGCTGTGCTCGTCCTCGCACTCCTCGCGGCGGTCGCCCTCGTCTACGTCGGATTCTCGCCGGACACGCAGGCGGAGGTGACCGTCAGGGACGGCGGCAACCAGACGACCCACGACGGGACCACCACCCAGAACGCCAGCGACGAGGGGAACGCCTCGGTGCAGGTGGCCGACGACGGCGGGCAGACCCTCGGTAACGTCTCCGTCCGGATCGCCGACGACCCACAGGAGCGCTACACCGGACTGAGCGAGACGGAGTCACTCGGCCCGAACGAGGGGATGCTGTTCGTCTACGCCCAGGCGGGCGAGCGCACGTACGTGATGCGGTCGATGGACTTCCCCATCGACATCGTGTTCGTCGACGCGAACGGCACTATCACCGAGATCTACCACGCGCCCGTCGAGGCGGACAACCAGAACCTCACGGAGTACACCGGCTACGGGAAGTGGGTGCTGGAGGTGCCGTACAACTGGACGGTCGAGCACAACGTGACGGTCGGCGACCGGATCGCCGTCGAGCGCTGACGGTGTTTCGGTTCGTAGGAAAGTCTTTTTGCAGACGGTTACTTCTCCTCAGAGGATGAGTACCGCCACAGAAGACGACGACCCCTTCGAAGACCAGCGGGAGAAGGTCGACAACGCGATGTACCGCCTGTTCGACGAGTACGGGCGGGACAACTGGTTCGCGGCGCTCGTCGGCGTCCTGGCCAGCATCCTCGCTCGCGTGCTCGACCTCGTCCCCGCGATCATGCTGGGGTACGCCGTCGACGCCCTGACCGGGGGCCAGACGTTCCTCCCGTTCCTCCCGGAATCTATCCGTCCCCCGACGCGCGAGATGGAGCTCTACTGGACCGTCGCCATCATCTCCGGTGCGTTCCTCGTCGGTGCGGGCTTCCACTGGCTGCGCAACTGGGGCTGGAACTCCTTCTCCCAGCACATCCAGCACGCCGTCCGGACGGACACGTACAACAAGATGCAGCGCCTGAACATGGACTTCTTCGCCACGAAGCAGACCGGCGAGATGATGTCCATCCTCTCGAACGACGTCAACCGCCTCGAGCGCTTCCTCAACGACGGGATGAACTCCGTCTTCCGGCTCTCCGTGATGGTGGTGGCCATCGGTGTCGTACTGTTCTACTACAACTGGCAGCTCGCACTGATCACGATGCTGCCGGTGCCGGTCATCGCGTGGTTCACGTACAAGTTCGTGAAGGCCATCCAGCCGCAGTACGCCGACGTCCGCTCCTCCGTGGGTCGCCTGAACTCCCGCCTGGAGAACAACCTCGGCGGCATCCAGGTCATCAAGACCTCGAACACGGAGTCCTACGAGACCGACCGCGTCGACGACGTCTCCCAGGGCTACTTCGACGCGAACTGGGGCGCCATCACCATCCGCATCAAGTTCTTCCCGGCGCTGCGCATCATCTCCGGCGTCGGCTTCGTCCTCACCTTCCTAGCCGGCGGCTACTGGGTGCTCGTCGGCCCGCCGCCGTTCATGTCCGGGTCGCTGTCGGCAGGTGAGTTCGTCGTGTTCATCCAGTTGAGCCAGCAGTTCGTCTGGCCGATGGCGCAGTTTGGCCAGATCATCAACATGTACCAGCGAGCGCGCGCCTCCAGCGAGCGCATCTTCGGGCTGATGAACGAGCCCTCGCGCATCGAGGAGAACCCGGGCGCCGACGAACTCACCGTCACCGACGGCGACGTGGTGTACGACGACGTCACCTTCGGCTACGACGAGGAGGCCATCGTCGAGGACGTCGACTTCGCCGTCGAGGGTGGCGAGACGCTCGCGCTCGTCGGGCCGACGGGCGCCGGGAAGTCCACGGTGCTCAAACTCCTGCTCCGGATGTACGACGTCGACGAGGGGGAGATCCGCATCGACGGCGAGGACATCTCCGACGTGACGCTGCCGAGTCTCCGCCAGCACATCGGCTACGTCAGCCAGGACACGTTCCTGTTCTACGGCACCGTCATGGAGAACATCAAGTACGGCACGTTCGACGCCGACGACGAGGACGTCGTCGCGGCCGCGAAGGCCGCCGAGGCCCACGAGTTCATCCAGAACCTCCCGGAGGGCTACGACACGAAGGTCGGCGAGCGCGGCGTGAAACTCTCGGGCGGCCAACGCCAGCGCATCGACATCGCGCGAGCCATCCTCAAGGACCCCGAGATCCTCATCCTCGACGAGGCCACCAGCGACGTCGACACGGAGACGGAGATGCTCATCCAGCGCTCTCTCGACCGCCTCACCGAGGACCGCACGACGTTCGCCATCGCCCACCGCCTCTCGACCATCAAGGACGCCGAACAGATCGTCGTCCTCGAGGACGGCCGAGTCGTCGAGCGCGGCACCCACGAGGACCTCCTCGCCGAGCAGGGCCTCTACGCGAACCTCTGGGGCGTGCAGGCCGGCGAGATCGAGGAACTCCCCGACGAGTTCATCGAGCGCGCCGCCGAACGCCAGGCCCACGTCGAGGAAGAAGTCGACGACTGACGCGGTCTACTTTTACCGTTCCTCTCGCGTTCGCGCATGACAGCCTACTTGCCGGTGGCCTGCGTACGCCGACGCATGCGACTCGCGGACGCGACGTGGACTGACGCCGACGCGGCGGCGACGGACCTCGCGGTCCTCCCGGTCGGCAGCACCGAACAGCACGGCCCGCACGCACCCCTGGGTACCGACGCGATCACCGCCGAGACCGTCGCCGAGGCTGCCGCAGACGCCTACGACGGCGAGGTCGTGGTCGCGCCCGCTCTTCCAGTGGGCGTCTCCGAGGAGCACCGCCAGTTCACGGGCACGCTGTGGCTCCAGCCTGACACCTTCCGCGCGAACGTCCGCGAGGTCGTCGCCAGCCTCGCGAGCCACGGCTGGGACCGCGTCGTCGTCGTCAACGGCCACGGCGGGAACGTCCCGGCGCTCGGCGAGGTCACGTCGACCATCACGCGCCACGACGACGCGTACGCGGTGCCGTTCACGTGGTTCGACGCAGTCGGCGACCACGCCGCGGACATGGGGCACGCCGGCCCCCTCGAGACGGCGTTCCTCCGGCACACCGACCCCGAACTCGTGCGCGAGGGCCGCGTCGAGGCGGCCCGCGAGGGCGCCAGCGACGGCTGGGGGGACTGGGTATCGTACGCGAACCTCGCTCACGACGTCGCGGAGTTCACGGAGAACGGCGTGGTCGGCGACCCCGCCGGGGGCGACGCTGCTCGCGGCGAGGAACTGCTCTCGCTGGCGACCGCAGCGCTCTGTGAACTACTCGCCGCGGTCGCGGACCGGGACGTCACGCGGCCACCCCACAGATAGCGGTTAGTTCGGCTCGACGATCGCGTCCTCGCGCAGCGCCTCGTCTAGGTTCGCCAGGCCTTCCCCGGCGAACCAGTTCAGCAGGTCTGTCACCTCCCTGGGCCCGCTCACGACGTACGGCGCGGCCGTGGCGTCCCGGTCGGACCCGACGGCGACCGCGACGCCGTCACCGCCGAGCACCTCGAAGGCGGCCTCGTCGGTCGTGTCGTCACCGATGTACACCGTCAGCCACTGCTCGTCCTCGGGGGTGTACCGCTCGCGCAGCAGTTCGACGGTGGCACCCTTCCCCCAGTCGACGTCCGGGCGGAGTTCCACGATCTGCTTGCCCTCCGTGACTCGAAGCGCGTCGTCGGGGTCGTGGTCCGCGAGCGCGGTCTCGACGACCTCCCGGACCGCCTCGCCGTCGCAGTCGGCCTGCCGGTAGTGTACCGTCGCGGTCACCTCCTTGTCCTCGACGAAGACGCCGTCGTCGTCGCCGAACGCCTCCTCGACGGCCTCGCAGACCGCCGGGAGCACCTCCTGGACCTGGTGTGCGACGGAGTGCACGGACCGCTCGTCGCCGTCGTGGAGTTCGAGGCCGTGGTTGCCCGCGTAGTAGGCGTCCTCGACGGCCGCCCGCTCGCGGACGTCCTCGACCGCGCGCCCGCTGACCACCGCCACCGCCGCACGCGGGTGGGCCGCGAGCGACTCCAGTGCCTCCTGCGCCCGGTCGCGGATCGCCGCGGCGTCCGGGTCGTCGACGATGTCGGCGACCGTCCCGTCGAAGTCCGTCATCACGAACAGGCCGTCCGCTAGCCGGAGATTGTCCGCCAGCCACTGCTTGCGGCCCCAGACGGACACCGGCGAGGACTGCCAACTCGGCGTCCCCTCCTCGGGCTGCTCGTCGCGGTCGACCGGGATGCCCGTGAACTGGTCGTCCACCCAGGCGTCGTTGTCCTCGCTGTGGACGCGCCGGCGGAGCGCCCGCATCCGCCGCTTCCGCGTCCGCTCGGGCATCGAGAGCGCGGCCTCGATGGTCGTCGCGAACTCCTCGGTGTCGTTGGGGTTGACGACGAGCGCGGCGTCGCCCAGCGACTCGACGGCGCCCGCGAACTCCGAGAGCACGAGCACGCCGTCGTCGTCCAGCTGGGAGGCGACGTACTCCTTGGCGACGAGGTTCATCCCGTCGCGGAGCGGGCTCACGAGCGCGACGTCAGCGTGGCGGTACAGCGCCGTCAGCCCCGCCCGCGAGTAGTGGTCCTTGGTGTACACCACGGGCGTCCACGACTCTGTAGCGAAGCGGTCGTTGATCTCGCGGACGCGGCGCTCGACCTCGTCCTGGAGCTGCTGGTACTCGTCGATCTGCGTCCGGGACTCGCTGCCCTTCTGGACGTACGTGAGTTCGCCGCGGCGGTCCGGACGGTGCTCCCAGAGCCACTCCAGAGCGTCGAGGCGCTGGAGGATGCCCTTCGTGTAGTCGAGGCGGTCGACGCCGACGGCGACCTGCTCGCCGAGGTCGTACTCCGCGGAGAACCTCTCCCAGAGCTCCTCGATCTCCTCGGCGCCCGCGCGCTCGGCGTGCACGTCCGCGTCGACGCCCAGCGGGTGGCTCTGCACCCGCGTCGTGTGGCCCTCGTACGTGACCAGCCCGGCGTCCACGTCGACGGTCGCGTCGTCGAACACCTCGGCGACGCACTCGCAGAACGACTCGCAGTACGTCTCGCTGTGGAAGCCGAGCAGGTCGTTCGCGAGCAGTCCCTCGAGTATCTCGCGGTGCTCGGGACACGAACGGAACGTCTCCCACGCTGGCCACGGGATGTGCCAGAACTGCGTGAGGAACGCGTTCGGGAGCTGTTCGCGAACCAGACGGGGCGCCAGCGCGAGGTGGTAGTCCTGGAACCAGACGACCGGGTCGTCGTCCTCGGCGCACGTGACGATGGCGTCCGCGAACGTCTCGTTGACCTGCCGGTAGTAGTCCCAGAACTCGTTGTCGAAGGACGCCCGCGTCGGCATGCCGTGACAGAGCGGCCACAGCACCTGGTTGCTGTAGCCGTAGTAGTAGCCGTCGAGCTCCCGGTCGCTGAGGTGGAGACGCTGGATCGTGTACGACGGGTCCTCGGGCGGGACCCGGACGCGGCCGCGGTCGTCGGCCACGTCGAAGTCGGCGTCACCGCTCCCCCACGCGACCCACGTGCCCGAGAGTTCCTGCATGATGGGGTCGAGCGCCGCGGTGAGGCCGCCCGCCGGCTGGGACACCGTCACCTCGTCGCCGTCGTAGCTGTGCGTGTACGGCTCGCGATTCGACGCGACAAGTAGTTCTCGGCCCTCGAGTGCGTCCACGACGGGGCTCTCGCTGTCCGACTCCTGGCGTTCGGTCACAGTGCATCGACCCCGTTAGGGGCCCGCTCGAGTACGGTTCCGCTGCAGTCGATTCCCTGCCAATCGACGGGGCTCCACGCCCGTATGTTGCCTGCCATGGGCTTCGGCGATGTAGACGGGCGTGAGCCGGATAAGATGACGAGTCCATTTCACCGAATTCACTGCCGTAAGCCCCTGATATCGGCGTTTAAGCTCAGGCTACGTCGCGTAGTTTAGCCGCCGACTACCGCTCGACACGCATCCCCCGGAGCGCTCGGACCCGGACGGTCGTTCGTCGCGCTCGGGACGGGTGTCGACGCGCTACCCGCTCGACGGCGGAGCGAAAGGAGAGCCTAGGTCAGTCGTCGCCGTCCTCCTCGGCGCCCGCGTGGGCCTCGTCGAGTGCGGAGCGGAGTTCGGGCACCGTCGCTGCGAGTTCGCCAACCTGGTCGCGGGCCGTCTCCAGGTCCGCGAGCACGTCCTCGACGGCCGCCAGGTCGGCCTCCAGGTCGTCGGCGTCCTCGAACGCGTCGGCGCGCTCGCCGACGACGAACGCCTTCTTCGCGTCCCGCAAGTGGCCCTCGACGTCGTCGACGGCGAGCGCCGAGCGGAGCGCGTTCAGCACGCCGAGGGTGTTGTCCGCCTCCACGTCCCAGATGTCGTCCCCGGCGGGCAGTTCCGCGCGGGCGGCATCGAGGTGTTCCTCCACGTCGGCCCGCATCTCCTCGGCCGCCTCCCCGAACAGTTCGTCGTCGTCGAGTGATGACTGGCTCATGGCTTCGAGTTCGCCTGCACGGAATTTAAAGGCCCGCCCCAGACTGAAGGTGAAATCCGCCTACGAGACGCTCGCGAGTTCCATCAGCGGGTAGCCGTCGACCATCGCCATCTCCGCGACCACCTCGCGGCCCTCGTAGGCGACGACGATCTCGACCTCCATGTACTCGCCCGTCAGTTCCGTGTAGCCGTGTTCGGTGTCGAGTCGCTCCGCTACGATGTCGACGGTGACGGACTCGCAGAACGGCTGGTTCTCGATGGACTCCTCGATGGCCGTCTCGAGACTCGAGGCGCTCGCCGGACTCACCGGCGTCCCCGCGAACTGATGGTAGAGCGTCCCGAACTTGATGCCCGCCTCGAAACACGCCTGCTCCGCGTCGGTTGCCATACCGACTCCTGCGTGCGGCCGGGGCTAAGAACTGTCGTCTGCCGCGGTGTCGGTGACGGGTGGGAGCCGGCGAGCCAGCGAATCGCGCACGCTGGCGTCGGTTCGCTGGCCGTGGACCCGCCGGTCGAGTCGTGTGGCACTAGTGAGTGCGTAGACAGGTGTACGCGGCGAACCGCACGATTCATTGCCCGGTGGCCGCGACCCTCAAACGAATGGACGACCCGGTCCTCCTCACTGGCGCCTCGGGCCGCGTCGGGCAGGCCATCCTCGGCGGCATCGGCGACGACTACGACTGGCGGCTGCTCGACCGGGAGCCGCCGACGGGCGACCCCGGACACGACTACGTCGTCGCCGACGTCACCGACGAGGACGCCGTTCGCGACGCCGTCGAGGGCGTCGGCGCCGTAGTTCACCTCGCGGGCGACCCCCGACCGGAGGCGCCCTGGGAGAGCGTGCTCCGGAACAACATCGACGGCACGAAGACCATCCTCGACGCGGCCGTCGACGCCGGCGTCGAGAAGTTCGTGTTCGCGTCCTCGAACCACGCCGTCGGCCACTACGAGACCGCCCGGAAGCCCGACCTCTACCGTCGCGACGACGACTTCCGCCTCGACGGCACCGAACTCCCGCGTCCGAGCAACCTCTACGGCGTCTCGAAGGCGACCGGCGAGACGCTGGGCCGGTTCTACTTCGACGAGTACGACCTCTCGTTCGTCGCGGTCCGCATCGGCAACCTCACCGAGGGCCACCCGCCGATCAACTACGAGCGCGGGCAGGCGATGTGGCTCTCCTACCGGGACTGCGCGCACCTCTTCGAGTGCTGTATCACCGCGGACTACGACTACGAGGTGGTGTACGGCATCTCGGACAACGACCGCAAGTACTACAGCCTGGAGCGCGCTCGCGAGGTGCTGGACTACGACCCCCAGGACAACTCCGCGGAGTGGAACGACGACGAGCTGGTCTCCGAAGACGACTGAGGCCGCTCCCGAACCAGGAGGTGACTGGTTCCAACGGGACGCGACGTATCGCCGAGACGAACTATTTTTGTCTCTGCTCTCGACTCCTGGACTGTATGGACGACGCTGCCCTCCAGCACCGACTCTCCGGCATCGAGCGGCGCCAGCGCCTGATACTCGTCCTGCTCGTCGTCCCCTACCTCGTCGGTTTCGCCTACCTCGTCGGCGTCTGGGTCGCGGGCGCGCTCTACACCGTGGTTGGTCTCCTCCTGTTCGCAGCGGCCGTCGTCCTTCGCAGACGGCGGCCGGACACGACGGCCCAGTAGGTGGACCTCGGTAGTCGTCCTCCACGGACTTGCCTCCGTCTCGCATCCCCAGAGGCCACCGACAAACTGTCCGGGAGGAAACACGTGTCTCTCGGTCGTCCCCACTGGGTGCGACGCAGTCGCGGAATCCGTGACGCGAGCGCGAATAGACTGCGCGAGACGCGATACCACGGAGATGGATTTATAAGACCGAGACCGTAACCCTCACCCATGAAACATCCCGGATTGAAGCTACGGATGGTACTCGTCGGTTCCATCCTCTTCGCGTTCTACTCGCTGGCGATCGCGGTGGCGTGGGCCATGTTCGGCCAGAACAACACCATCCTCGCCATCGCCATCCTCGGCAGCGTCGTGCTCGTCGGCTTCCAGTACAAGGTCGGCAAGTGGGCCGCGTTACGGAGCGTCGGCGCCGAAGACATGCCCGAACAGCAGTACGCCCAGATCCACCAGTTCGTCGAGGGCGTCTCCCGCGACATGGGCATGGAGAAGCCGCGGCTGATGATCGCCAACATGGGCGTGCCGAACGCGTTCGCGGTCGGCCGCCGCGGTAACGGCACCGTCGTCGTCTCCCGCGAACTCATCCAGATTCTCGACCGCGAGGAACTCAATGGCGTGCTCGCCCACGAACTCGCGCACATCGACAACCGCGACGTCGTCATGATGGTGCTCGGCCAGGGTATCGCGTCCGTCGTCGGTATCATCGCTCAGTACGTCGTGCTGTTCACGGGCGACAACGACCTGGCGGACTTCTTCCTCGCCATCGTCGTCGGTAACCTCGTGCAGTTCTTCGTGATGCTGTTCGTGCTCGCCATCTCCCGCTACCGCGAGTACGTCGCCGACTCCGACGCCAAGGGCGTCATCGGCCGTGGCGACCCGCTCGCCCGCGCCCTCGAGAAGATCCAGCAGGGCAACCAGCGCTCCCAGAACGACCGCCTCGACGAGAACGTGAGCGCACTCTGCATCTTCGGCAGCAGCAAGGGCGTGCTCGCGAAACTCGTCTCCACGCACCCGCCCGTCGAGGAGCGCATCCGCCGCCTCCGCTCGTAGATGGCGGGCGTCCGCGAACTCCTCGCGGTCGCGCTGGGGGTCGTCCTCGGGGTCGGCCTACTCGCCGCCCCCAAGGCAGCGATTCGACTCTCCGTGTTCATGGGTCCGCACCGACGGCGCCGCCACGGCGAGTACGGCGGCGAAGACGACATCCCCACGACGTGGGTGTACGTCGTCCGCGCGCTCGGCGTCGCCTGCATCGCCATCGCCGGCGTCATCGCCTACCAGACGTTCGCGTAGTCCGCGAAGAACTCAGTCGAACAGTCCCGAGACGTCTGCTTCTCGACGCCGCCTGCGCTGGACGTGCTGGCCAAGTCGCGTCGCGATCAGCGCGCGCTGGGCGTCCTCGGTGAGGAAGTCACAGAGCAGCACGCCGAACTCGTTCAACTCGCCGTCTGCGAGTCCGCGCTCGGCGTACCGCGCGGCGTCCTCGAACGTCGCCTCGTCGTAACCCAGTTCCTCGCCGAGTACGGCCGCTGCGGCGACCGCGGACGGCGCGCCGAGGGAATCGAGTTCGAGCGCGGCGCCGTCGAGTTCGAGGCGCTGGACGGGCGCGCGTTCGACGAGTTCCGGGTCCGCTCCGAGCGCGTCGAGGTACTCCCGAACGGCGTCGACGTTGACGCCGCGGTAGTCCCCCGGCAGGTCCGCGAGGTAGCCCGCGCTGCTCTCACAGAGACCGACGGCGCCCGCCCAGTTCCGCTCGCGAGCGTGGTGGACGGCCGCCGTGAACTGGATGAGGCCGTGGAGCAGTCGCTCGTCCGGGCCGTCCTCGAGTTCCAGCCACTCGTCCTCCCAGGCGTCGTGGGCGGCGTGGTAGTAGCCCGCGTTGTGAATCGCGATTCCCGCGCGGAGCGCCGCGTCCATGGGCAGGGTTGCGCGTCGACCCGCAAAAGCGTCCCGTCCGACAACTCGTCAGTACCGGACGCTCGGGAGGAAGCTCCCGGTCTCCCGGTGGACGCCCGCGACGAGGATCAGCGCCGCGACGACCGGGAGCGCGGCACAGGCGAGGTAGACGGGCCAGAAGCCGATTGCGTCGACGAGGGGGAGTGAGACGACCGGGCCGAACCCGCCGCCGATGTCGCCGAACGCGTTGTTCGTGCCGACGGCGCGCCCCATCTGCTCGTCCGGGACGAGGTCGGCCAGCAGCGCCATCAGCGGGCCACTGGTCCCGCCCTGGCCGGTGCCGACGAGCGCGCAGGCGAGTGCGAGACTCGCCACCGAGTCCGCGAGCGCCATCAGGACGAACCCGAGGGAGGTGGCGCCGAGGAAGAACAGCAGGGTGGGAACGCGGGACTGCAGGCGGTCGCTCGCGTAGCCGCCGAGGAACATGAACGTCCCCGCGGCGACGACGGTGATGGCCATGAAGATGCCCGAGGAGCCCTGGGGGCCCAGGCCGAAGACGCCGAGGTCCTTCTGGTTCAGGAAGAGGACGAGCGTGGCGAACAGCGCGCCGATGTAGACGAACAGCACGGCGAAGTTCACCAGTCCCACCGTCACCGCCGGGAGACCGGTGTTGACGTCCCACGGCTTCACCGACTTGCTCGAGGACCCCTCGACGTGCGTCTCCGGGACCGTCGCGTACGCGATGCCGCTGGCGACGAACGCGAAGACGGTCGCGACGACGAACGCTGTGATGGTCCCCGCGACTTCGCTGACGATGCCGCCGACGACGACGCCCGTCGGGAAGCCGAACAGGACGCCGCCGCGGATGAGCCCCATGTTCGCGCCGCGGGACCCGCCGTCGCTGACGTCCGCGGCGATGGTGTACGCCGTCGCGAAGACGAGCGCGCTCCCGACGCCCCAGAGGATGCGGGCGCCCATGAACCAGCCCTCGGGGAACGGCGCGATCATCGCGACGACGTAGCCGAACGTCGCGAACCCCTGGACGAACATCCCGACGACGAACGGTGTCCGGGTTCCGACGCGGTCGACGAGCACGCCCGCCGGCGCGTTCGCGAACAGTCGCGAGAACCGGTTCGCGCTCAGGATGACGCCGACGAGGAACGGCGAGATGCCTAGGACTGCGCCGAGGTTCGGGAGGATCGGGAAGATGACGCCGCCGCCGAAGCCGATGAAGAACGTGGAGACGATGACCGCGCCGATGACCAGGTAGTCGTCGGTGAGGTTGCGGACGCGCCCGACGAGTCGACTGACGGCGCTCACGGCTGTCTGGCCTCGCTCGGTCTCCGCCGAAGCGGGCGTCCCACGGCCCCGTCGTTGGCGTCCATCTACGCTCTGGTAGGCGAAAATTTCCCAAAAGGGTTGGGAAACCCTCCGGGATTGCAGCATACTTCGAGTGCAGGAGGGCGATACAGCGGTCGCCCGCGGGCTCGGTACGGCGATAATGTAGCGTCCGGACGGAGTCCGCGCGAGCGGCGTAGCCGTGAGCGGTAAGCGACCGCGGGCACGTCCGGTCGTTTCGGAGCGAGCGCTAGCGAGTGTAGAAACGTCCGGACGGAGATTTGAACTCCGGTCCCTGGCTCCGCAAGCCAAGAGGATAGTCCACTACCCTACCCGGACTCACTCACCAGTACCCCGGGATTACGTAAAGCGGTTACGATTGGGGTTCGCAGTGGTGGCGCCTCGCACGACCTGTCTGCGGACGGGACACCCCGCTGGGCGAACACGAAGCAAATCGGTTATATCCCGGGCTGCCGTCGGTCGGTCGCACATGAGGGCAGGCGTACTCGCTGTCGTCGATGGAACGTTCAAGATGGTGGACTCGTTCACCGAGACCGTCACCGAGGACGAGCAGGAACTGACGCGGCGCCTGGAGATCGACCGCGTGTTCTCCCTGCCGGACAACAGCATGGCGTTCGCGGGTCGCGCGGCCGCCGAGCGACTGGCGAACCAGCGTGACGCGGCCATCGAGGACGACGAAATCCGCGTCACCGAGGGGACCGAGGTCGTCACGGACTACACGGAGTTCGTCGGCGTCACCGGCGAGTTCGTCGTGGCGAGCAGCGGGAGCGGCGCGTTCGCGTTCGACCTGATCGGCGCGGAGACGAACACGGACCTCGAGCGCGCGACCCTCGACCTCGACGGCTTCTTCGCGAACCACGGGTCGGCGACGCCGTGGCGCGCGGGGTTCTCGGGGAACGACGAGTCGGGGATGAACGGCGTCTTCCACGGCGTCGACCTCCGCCAGAGCCACGACTTCGATAGCCTGCTCGCGGACTCCAGTCTGAACCAGCTCGGGCTCTCCTACGGTTACGACGGCGACGAGGTGAAGATGACCGCCTCTCGGAGCGGCTACGTGGAGGTCTACCAGCCGTCGTCGTACGACGCTGCGGCGTTCCTGACGTACCTGCGCGAGGAGATGCTCGACCACGTCGTCTGAGCACTCCGAGAGTTCATATCGGAGGGCGACACACCCTTCCGCGTGCGACCGAAAACCGCCGGACGGAACCGACCTTATTGCCCAAGGACAACGCTTATGCGCGGTGTCTCCCTGTGGTGAACTACGATTATGGGCGACACTGAGGACATCTACGAGGACCTCGACACCGACGTCAGCCTGGAGGAGTTCCGGGAGGCCGTCGAGTCGAAGGTCGAGCAGATGGGCGGGCTCGCCGACGAGGAGACGGCGGCCATGCTCATCGCCCACGAACTCGACGACGGCGAGGTCAACGGCATCGCCGACATCGAGGTGGAGATGGACGAGGTGAAGTTCCTCGCGAAGGTGACGAGCGTCGGCGACGTGCGGACCTTCGAGCGCGACGACGAGGACAACCCCGAGGGCCGCGTGGTGAACGTCGAGGTGGCGGACGAGACGGGGAGCGTCCGCATCTCGCTGTGGGACGAGCAGGCCGTCGCCGCCGAGGACGAACTCGACGTCGGGCAGGTCCTCCGCATCAAGGGCCGACCGAAGGACGGCTACAACGGCGTCGAGGTGAGTGTCGACCAGATGGAGGTCGACGACGACGAGGAGATCGACGTCCAGGTGCAGGACGAGTACGCCGTCGCGGACCTCTCGCTGGGTATCTCGGACGTGAACCTGACGGGCGAGATTCTCGCGACCGAGAGCGTGCGGACGTTCGACCGCGACGACGGCAGCGAGGGGAAGGTGTCGAACCTCGTGGTAGGCGACGAGACCGGCCGCGTCCGCGTCACGCTGTGGGACGACCAGGCCGACCGCGCGACCGAACTCGACGCGGGCGAGGTCGTGGAGGTCGTCGACGGCTACGTGCGGGAACGCGACGGCAGCCTCGAACTCCACGTCGGCGACCGAGGCGCCGTCGAAGTAGTCGAGGCGGACGTCGCCTACGAACCTGACTCGACGCCCATCGACGCGCTCGAACTCGACGACTCCGCGGACATCGCGGGCGTCGTCCGCTCGGCGGACCCGAAGCGGACGTTCGACCGCGACGACGGCAGCGAGGGCCAGGTCCGGAACGTCCGCCTGCAGGACGACTCTGGGGACATTCGGGTCGCGCTGTGGGGCGAGAAGGCGGACCTCGACATCGGTCCCGGCGACGAGGTGGCGTTCGTCGACGTCGACGTCCAGGACGGCTGGCAGGACGACCTCGAGGCGTCCGCTGGCTGGGGGTCGACCGTCATCCCGCTCGCCGACGGCGCCGCCACGTCCACCGACGACGGTGACGACGAGGCTACCGGGCTGTCGGCGTTCGGCAGCGACGACTCAGGCAGAAGTAGTGGCGACGAAGAACCCAGTTCGACGGCGAGCGCGGCGAGCGACGGCGGTGCGGTCGCCGAGGGCGAGGAAGTGGAGTTCACGGGCGTCGTCGTGCAGGCCCAGGACCCGGTGATCCTGGACGACGGCGAGGAGACGATGAGCGTGGAGACCGACGCCGACGTGACCCTCGGCCAGGAACTGACGGTCCGCGGGTCGCTGCAGGACGGCCGCCTCCGCGCCGAAGAACTGCGGTAGCCCGGGACCTGCAGAAGTCCGGACCTCTTGCGGCAGCCCGGGCCTCTAGTTGTGGGCTTCGCTGTCCGGGTTCCCGGTCTCGGCGGCGTCCTGACGGCGCTTCTCGTCCTGTTTGTCAATCTCTCCGCGTTCCTCGGCTTCTTCCTCTCGGGCCTCCTCGATGTTCTCCTCGGCGTCCTCCTCGTTCGCGTCGACCTCCTGTTCGGCGGCCTCGCTGGCGTCGGTCTGGTGGTCGTCGGACATAGCGTCCGAATCTTCGTGCCTGACGTCGAAATGTGTGTTGGCCCCCCTACACCCGCCTGGCCTAACGGAAACAGTTAAGCGTGCGACAGCCACGCATTGACGCATGAGCGTCGAACTCCCGTTCGCGCCCGTCGACAGTATCATCCGGGAGCACGCTGGCGACTTGCGGGTAAGCGCGGACGCGGCGGAGGAACTCGCGCGCCGCATCCAGCGCCGGGGGGCGACACTGGCAGCGGACGCCGCCGAACGCGCGGCCGCGGACGGCCGGAAGACACTGATGGCGGCCGACTTCGGCGCCGAATCGGTGGCCGACGGCGACGACCTGACGCTCCCGGTCGCGCCGGTCGACCGCATCGCGCGCCTCGACATCGACGACAGGTTCCGCGTGGCCAAGGACGCGCGCGTCGCACTCGCCGAACTACTCGAAGTATACGCGACGGACGCCGCGCGCGGCGCCGTCGTCCTCGCCGAACACGCCGGTCGACGCACCGTACAGGCCGAGGACGTCGAGACGTACTTCGCGCTCGTGGAATGAGATTCGGGTTCGACGATACGTGTCTCGAACACGACCCAGGGGCGCGCCACCCCGAGAGCCCGGACCGCCTGGTCGCGATCAAGCGCGGTCTCTCGAAGCGCCACGGCGTCACCTACGAGGGCGCGACCCCCGCGACCGAGGCCAACGCGACAGCCGTCCACGACGCCGGCTACATCGAGGAGATCCAGTCGTTCTGTGAGTCCGGCGGTGGCAACTGGGACCCCGACACCATCGCGTGCCCAGAGACGTGGCCCGCCGCGCTCGCGAGCGCCGGGCTCTCGATGGACGCCGTGCGCGCCGCGCTGAACGGTGCGGACGGCCGCAACACGCCGTTCGCGCTCGGGCGGCCGCCCGGCCACCACGCCGTCGAGGCCGACGCGATGGGGTTCTGTTTCCTGAACAACGCCGCCATCGCCGCCCAGTACGCCCTCGACGACCTCGACGCGGAACGGGTCGCCATCTTCGACTGGGACGTCCACCACGGCAACGGCACGCAGGACATCTTCTACGACCGCGGTGACGTCTTCTACGCCTCCATCCACGAGGACGGTCTCTACCCGGGAACTGGCGACCTCGACGAGACGGGGGAAGGCGACGGCGTGGGCACGACGCTGAACGTGCCGTTCCCCCGCGGGTTCGGTGACGCGGAGTACTGCGCGGCCGTCGAGGAACTGCTCGCGCCCGCGCTCGCCGAGTTCGACCCGGACCTGTTCGTCGTGAGCGCGGGCTTCGACGCCCACCGCCACGACCCGATCTCCCGGATGCACGTCTCCGACGAGGGGTACGCCCTGCTCACCGACCGCGTCCGCGACATCGCCGTGGAGACGGACGCCGCGCTCGCGTTCGTCCTCGAGGGCGGCTACAGTCTGGACGCGCTCGCCGACGGCATCGGCATGGTCCACGAGACGTTCGACGGCCGCGAACCGTTCGAACCAGCGGAGGACGTCGACGACGACGCCCGCGTGCTACTCGAGGAGATCCGCGACGTCAATCAGGCGCTCGGGTCGAAGTAGCCCGCCAGTTCCGCGCCGAACTCCGCCGCGAGTGAGGCGACGTCGGTACCCGTGAGTACTTCGTAGTCGCCACGCTCGACGATGGATTCGACGTGCGCGCCGAGAGCGACGTCCGTCAGGTGGTCTTCGGCGAACTCGCGGGCGGTCCGCACGTCGCGTTTGCGCTCGACGACGTACCGGTCGCCGTCGACGAACGGCCCGTAGGCGTCAGTGTTGGCGTACTTCTCGTAGAACCCCGCCGCGTGCCCGGAGACGTACACCGGTGGTCCCTCGTGGCGTTCGACCGCCGAGAGTTCCGCGACTTCGAGCTCCGCGAACAGTACCGCGCGCTCGTCTGCCCACGTCGCCGCACGCAGCACCTCGAACCCGCGTTTCTCCAGGCCGCGCACGAGGCCGTTACGCGAGCGGTAGAGCTGGGGGTAGAGCTGGTCGTCGACGAGGTCCGGCGCGTCGAAGACCACCGCGAGCGGCGTCGTCCCGCGTCGCTCGACGTGCCCGCGGACGCCCGCGGCGTCGAGTGGGTCCGGTGAGTCCGGCTCGAACACTGCCTCGCTGGGGTCGGCGAGGAACGCCCGGGCGTGGTGGATGACCCGCGCGACGTTCGTCGCGGAGACGACGGCCGCGACGTTCCGCTCGGGGTCCGTCGGGTCCACGACCACGAGCGCGTCGTCGAACGTCGCCGCAGCGTGGTCCTCGGGGTCGACGTGAACCTGGGGCCGCCACTCCCGGATGCCCTCCAGCATCTCCCGGAAGCCCCCGTACTCCACGACCAGGAGCTCCGTGAGGTAGCCCGAAAACCCTCGCGTCCGCAGGTCGCTGCCGTACGCGCCGACGCCCTTCAGGAACTGCTTGAACAGTCGCACGTCGCCCGCCAGGTCGTCGTCCAGCCGTTCTTCGAGGTAGGCGTTGTGGAACGGCGTCCGGTCGACCGCCGACTGAATCTCCGTCGCCGAATCCGTGCGGTAGCACGGCACGAGGTCGACGTCGTACCCCTCGAAGACACCCTTCACGTAGGGGTGTTCGGCGTACTCCTCGCGGCCCCCCGGCAGCACCGCGTTCCCCACCTGGAGCCCGTACGCCTCGAGGTCCTCCCGTGAGAGGTCGGGTGGGAATCGGACGAACAGGTCGATGTCGCGGTCGCCAGCGACCCACGTCCCGCGGGCCGTGCTCCCGACCTGCAGGACGTCAGCGTCGACGTCCAGTTCGGCGACGGCCTCGCGCGCCCGGTCTGCGAGCCGCTCTGCGGTCGCCGCGAGCGCGGCCTGCTCGTCGGGCGTCGGGTCCACGCGCTCGCGGACGACGTCGAGGACCGCCTCGAACTCGCTCATACCGCGGTTTCACACGGCGGCGCCTAAGCCGTGTCGATGGTCTGCCTGCTGGCGAAACGAAAGCCATATCAAATCCCGCCGGATAGCAACGGTTGCAAGCCGCCGTAGCTCAGTTGGTAGAGCACCTGGTTGTTACCCAGGTTGTCCCAGGTTCGAGCCCTGGCGGCGGCGTGGTTCTTCCCGCGACAACGTACGAAGCGACGGCTGTTCGACGTCAGTACTCCCAGTGTTTTACGTTGTCCACGTCGATGCGGACGGGCGTGTTCTCCGACCACGCGTCCTCGTCGACGCCGTACTTCCGATTGATCCGGTGTAAGGCCTCCCGTCCCTCCTCGTCGTCCTCGATGACCTCCGCGGTCCCCTGGAGGGTCACGCCCCACTGCGGCCGTCCGTCCTCGTCCTTCTGGACGGAGAGCGCGACCCGTGGGTTCCGCTGGATGTTCTCCAGTTTGCGGCCCGTCGTCACGATCTCGATGCTGCCGTCGCGGTAGGTGTACCAGAGCGGCGCGACGTGCGGCCGGTTCTCGTGGCTCGTTCCCAGGTGCGCGACCAGCGGCTCACTGGTGAGCAGTGCTTCGACCTCCTCGGGGACGGGCTGGCTCATACGAGACGATTCGGGAGCCAGTCCCCTCAACCTGGCTCCGCTCGGAGGGTTCGAACCCCGCGCCCGCACCTGCGCCCTCCTCCACAGTCCCAGGGGCACTCCAACTCGGACCCCGGGTTCGAGGACGCGGTCTAGACGGGGTCCAGTTCGTAGGTCTCGATGATGGCCTGACGGTCGATCTTCCCGAGCGCCGTCATCGGTAGCTCGGATTCGACGGTGAACGCGACGGGCTGCTTGTAGTCCGCGAGCTCCTCGTCGGCGTACGCCTCGAGCGTGGCTTCGTCGAGGTCGCTCCCCGGGCGCCCAAGGACGAATGCGTGGCCGGCCTCGCCCCACGAGTCGTCTTCGACGCCGATGACCATCGCCTGCTCGACGTCGGGGTGGTCAGCCAGAGTCTCCTCGATTTCGGGGGGATAGACGTTGTACCCCCCGGAGATGTACATGTTCTTCTTCCGGCCGCGCAGGCGAACGTCGCCGTCACTGTCGACGAATCCGAGGTCGCCCGTGTGGACCCACTCGTCGTCGACGAACGCGCCCTCGTTGTGCTCGGGGCTGAGGAACTCCCGCATGACGCCGTCGCCCCGCACGACGAGTTCGCCCGTCTCGCCCGCCGGGAGGAACGCGTCGTCCTCGTCGACCGTGCGCACCTCGAAGCCCGGGAACGCCCGCCCGACGGTATCGAGAAGCTCCGAGACTGGCGCCTCCGGGTCGGTGAGCGTCACGAACCCCCCGGTTTCGGTGAGCCCCCAGCCGGTGACCGCGTGCGTCGCGGCCTGCGCCATACCCGCGAGAACGTCCTCGGAGGGCGCCTGCCCAGCGACGACCGCGACCTCCAGGGAGGAGAGGTCGGTGTCGGCGTAGTCGTCGTGGTTGAACAGCATCCCCCACATCGCGGGGACGTTCCCGACCATCGAGACCTCCTGGGACTCGATCAACTGGAGGGCGACTCCGGGGTCGAAGGCGTCGAGGAACACGACGTCCGCGCCCCCGACGACCGCGCTCCCCATGAGTTCGGTCGCGCCCCCGACGTGGTCGGTCGGCAGGTGGACCAGGACCGTGTCGTCCGCGTCGATCCCCCAGCTCGCGGAGATTGCGGTGCCCTGGAAGACGACGTTGCGGTGCGTGAGAACTGCGCCCTTCGGGTCGCCAGTCGTCCCGCTCGTGAACACGACCAGCAAACCAGCGTCCGGGTCCGTGCATCCGGGAGTGTCCCCCGTGTTCGGTGTGCCGTCGGGGTTCGCGACCGTCCACTCGTACTCCCCTGCTTCGGGGAGGTCGTCCGCGTACCCCTCGCTCAACCAGTGCGTGGACTGGATGTCACCGAACGCGGGGACTTCCTCGAGGATCGCCTGGAAGTCGGTGTCGCGGTACTGGCTGGCGCCCACGAACGCGACCGGATTCGTCGCCTCGAGGACGTGCTGGTGGTCGCTCGGCGTCCCCCTAAGGTCGAGAGGTACGAGCGTCGCGCCGAGTTTCGCGGCCGCGAAGTAGACGCCTGCGAACTGCGGTGACGGTGGGAACAGCGTCGCCACGAACTCACCCGGCTCGACGCCCTCCTCGGCGAGCAGTGCGGCGAGTCGACTCGCTTCCTCGTTCAGTTCACTCCACGTCACGGCCGCTTCACTCGCGTTCACGAGTCCGAGCGGCGAGTACGTGTACGCCCGCTCGTCGGGTCTACTCGCCGCACGACGCTCGAGATACCACTGGAAGACGCCCGTATGTGGTTCCTCGCGGTCGTACTCGTAGTCCTCTGTAGCTATGCCCCCGGGTCCGGTCGCTGTTTCTGCGTCAGTCATCGTTCTCGAATGCCCCAGTAGTGATCATCAGGAGGTTCGTCCGGTACTCCACTACCGTCTCCCCGCGCTGGTTCTTCCCCTCCACGCCGAGCGTGACGACCCCGCTCTCCTCGTCGCGCGGCGTCTTCTCTAGGACCTCCACCTCGAAGTGCACGGTGTCGTCGATGTACACCGGCCGCCTGAACTCGACGTCGTTCATCCCCGCGTTCGCCCGGATCCCAGTCGGCTCGTTCGAGTATAGCAAGCCCTCCGCGAGCCCGAGCAGGAACGTCCCCTGGACGACTCGCTCCCCGAAGTCCGTCTCCGCGGCGAACTCGCGGTCAGTGTGAATCGGCAACCAGCACCCCGTCGTGTTCGCGTACTCGACGACGTCACTCTCCGTGATCGTCCGCCCAATCGTCTCCACCGCCTCGCCGACCACCACCTCGTCGTAGAAACCCCCGAGCATTCCACCCCCAGATTCGACACCCACCGATTTCACTCTAGGGAATGCGCATGTATCCGCGGCCACGAGTACTCCGGGGACCCTCGACGCCCCGGACCGGTCCGGGGGGTTCCCATCTGCCTCTGACCGAGGTTATGAACAGTTAATGCCTCCTCTGGTGTTACTCGACGTGACATGGTCCTCGGTGACCTCCTCCCGGACACGCCGCTCGTGAACGTCCTCGTCATCGTTAGTGCCACAGCCCTCACCTGGCTCGGGAGCGGCTGGCTCGAGGAGTCGGCCGATGTCGATAACTGGCGCCGAGGCGCACACGCTACTACTCGCGTACGGACTGTTCGTCGCGTGGATCATTGGGGATGCCCTTGGTCTCACACACCTCATCAAGGCCGCCTAACGGAACGGCCGCGATTCCCCCTTCAGCTCTAAGGGGGATGCCTCGAACCCGTTGAGCACAGGCAGTTTATTGTCGGAACGCTGATGTGGGTCCCGCGACCAGGCTCGGTAATGGTGGTGACCGTTAGTGAGGGAGTCTGGTGTATCGATTGCCAGACGCTCGACCAGCCAAACGCCTTCATAGTTGAGGACGACGAACTCACGCTCGTCGATGCGGGGTGGCCCGGCGATGTAGCAACGGTCGAACGCGGGCTCCAGGCCGCGGGGTTCGAACCCGCTGACATCGACAGAGTCCTCCTTACGCACTACGACGCCGACCACGTCGGCACACTGTCGAAGCTAGCAGGATTGGATGCTCCACTCCACATCCACGGAGCAGAAGCCCCGATTCTCGCTGGCGAGGAACTCCCACCGTGGCGTGCACGACACGGCATCGAGGTCCTCCACCGACTCTACTACCGGCGCCTTACACTTCCAGACCTCCCTATCCGCGCCCTCGATGATGGGGACACGATAGGGGGATTCACCGCAATCCACACACCCGGACACACCCCTGGGCATACGGCGTACATCCACGAGGGCCTCTCGGCGGTCTTCCTCGGCGATCTCGCATACGGACTCAACGATGACCTCCACGCCTCGGGCTGGCTCACGAGCTTTAACACACGGGAAGTTCAGGAAAGCATCCACGCACTCCTCGAGCACACACTGCCACATTACGTACGCGTGCCCAGGCCACGGTCCGGTTCTCAAGGACGCACACGCTCGCCTCCAGGCACTCCTCGCAGACTGAACCGATAAAAGCGAGAATAATCCACGCACCATGTCCTCGATCGATGAAGCACAAAACTACCCTGTAGCGACTCCTGAATCGAGAAGCAAGTCCTAGTCAACGAGACGCAGCATCCCATACCGATAACGAACCTGCTCAATCAAGCGAAAGACACTCTCGAAACTCCTAGAGCGCTCTTTTCGAACTCATACTCCATTATTTCGGCCGCAAGAGTTCGCGTGGGTTGGTGTTTGGTGGGGTGTATGGGGGTTATTTTGGGGTGGTTGGTGGGGTTCTGTGTTTGGTAGTGTGAGGTCCGGGGCCCTGTGTTCTGGGTGTCTGTGCGTGTGAGGTAGGGGGTTGGGGGAGTCTGGGTGTAGGGTCTTGATTCTGGGTTCTGTGTTGTTTCGGGGGTGGGTTCGTCTTCTGGGGGTTCTCCGGGGGTTCTAGAGGGGGTTTTGTTGGGTGGTTGTGTTTGCTGGGGGTCGTTGGTGTCTTGGGCGGTCTGCTCTGTGTTAGTTTGGTCGGGGGAGTGAGCCGAGTGTGTTCCTCTTCGTGTTCAGTGGGTTCGATTAGAATGGGTTTGTGTTCATAATGGGCTTCCGTCTGGTGGTTTCACTCCCTCACCGGGGTGGTGTTCGACTACTATTCCGGGGCTTCTCGGGGTGATTTCATGGTTTTCTGGGCATCCCCGGGGGGTTTCTGGTGGGTTCTGTGATACGACGGGGTGTATTCTGGGTGTGTTTCTCTGTATTGTGGTGTGTTTGCGGGGGTTTGGGGTGATTATGAGGATGGTGTGGGTATTGGTGGTTCCTAGAGGGGTGCTCTACTGGTTTCTCCGTGGGTTTCACCGAGTATGGTAGTGGGGTGAGTAGCGGCTAGTTGGCATGGTTGGTATGGCTAGCCGTGTGGGGTTTGAGTCCCTGGGGGACTCCCTCGATTGGGTGTTCTCTTGGGGTGGTTCTCAGTATAGGGGAGACGCTGATTCTTTGGCTTCACTAGCGTGGCTGTGTGAACATTTATCGTCCGAGGGTTCAATGTGGATACATATGGTCCTCAGCGTTTGGGAGGTGTTTCTCGCCCTGTTCGGACGGGGCGAGGATCCCGAAGATGAAGGTGGTGAGGAGGATGATGAGGGTCGTTTCGTTCCTTCCCCGTTGGATTTGTCTGTTCGCATCGGTCATGGGGGGTCGGACAGCCAGAGAGTCCGTGAACTCGCCAAATTAAGCGAACAAGCAGGAGAAATCGAAGAAGAACAGCGCGGTGACTGAGCAGATTGCTTAGTCAATACCGTTTACCAATTGCGCTGTCGAATAATCGGTGTTCTCCGACATCCCGCTGGATTGCTAAGTACAATAGATGTTGTTAGCGATTATCCGATTTACAGCCTCCGAGTAAGACGAGCAGCGGGGTTTCTGGCCAGTCACCAGTGACAACAGTGACGCTATAGCATTCGTTTTTTGAACCAATGGCAGCGTCAATTGTGGCGTCTCTCCACTTGCTTTTGGGTATCTTGGCCCGAACAGTCCAGTGGCGTGCATCTGGCTTCTCTTTCCACTCGTTAATGGTGTACTGTGGCAGTTCTTGTTCTGACCCCGGGGCGAGTTGATACGATGCCTGGTGAACTAGAGTGCCGTTACGGAGGACTTCGAGCGAGACTTCGAAAGGGTCTGCAACACTGTTCGCGAGTGTAACTGCTCCTAGTGTATCGGCTCGCATCCCAAGTTCGGCTTTGAGAGTCGCACAGCCTGTTACCGACGTGAGGGCTGTAGAACCGAGGACTGTGAGGGCCTGACGGCGATTCATGCTGTTACTAAGCCAAAATAGCGGTAAGTGCCTTATGCAAAACTGATTCATCCGCAATTCTGCTACTGGCGGTTTCGGGAAATGCTCAGTCGAATAATCGGTGGTTCTCCAATACTGAGGGGGGAGGACTAGCTCAGTATAGTAGTTTAGTTGGTTCACACATTCCGTGTGACTCGAATTCTTCGCCCGTCTTGCTGGTGGGGTAGTCTTCAGTGTCGGCGGTCCGCTTTTAGGTTTGGGGGCCAATGTGTGGGCATGATTAGCGAGGGGGATACTGTCACGGATTTTTCGCTCCCGGGGACTGCTGGTGAAGAGATTAATGAGTACGAATTATCCGAGTACACGGACAGTGGCGCGGTGATTTTGGTGCTTTATCCGTTTGATTTCAGTCCGGTCTGTACGACGGAACTCTGTGAATTCCGGGACGCCAACTGGCTCTCCTTCACGGAGAACGTGGACGTATTCGGCATCTCTCATGACGCTTGCTACGCCCACAAGCGATTCATCCAGGAGTACGACCTCCCCTTCCCCCTGCTTAGTGACACCCGTGGACGCCTCACCGATCGGCTAGGACTCTCATACGATGAGTGGGAACACCACGAAGGCGTCCCCAAGCGCGCTCTTGTCACCATTGATGACACAAATACTGTTCGCTATACCTGGGTAACCGAATCCGCCTACGAATCCCCAAGCCTTGACGAGCTCCACGAGACTGTTAAAGTCATTGTCAACTGAGGGATTCGTAATCCTGCTTAGCAGCTATTTCTCGAAGTGAGCCTGTCGAATTAGCCAGTGTTCTTTCCTCCTAATTTGGGGGGATTTCGCTCAGAACAGCAGAGCGACTCACTAAATGATTCACCAAGTACGTCTATGGAGGGTGGTGTTTCAACAGGGCAAAGTGTGCTCAATTAGAGGAGCGAATGCATGGGTCGTGACCTCTCTCTCAAGAACTTCCTAAAGGACTTAGGAATGCGGATTGGGGCTGCAGCCGTTGTTGTCGGTATATTCTTTAGTCTCGGATATGCTAACCGAACCGATTTCTTCGGTCTTTCCAGCCTCCTTGGCAACCAGCTCGTTTTCTTTGCTGTAGCTTTCCTACTGGTCGGAATTGCTTCCATATGCTGGATCGTGTTCCAGCGGCACGGGAGTTAGCTGCCTAAACCCACGTAGCACTCTAGTGTTTCAATTCCGATCTTCAAAACCAAACTCGAGAACGATTTCCCGCTAGCAACTACTGCCAGGTTGGCCATTAGAACTGAGGATCACTCCTCGTGGAACGCTTCCGCTTGACGCTGTTTCTTGTTTTGTTTGTGCAGCCATTCTGCGGGATAGACCGCGGTGAGGCCTGGCTCGTTGATACGGAATTGGTGTGGTGGCGTCGTCGGAGCATACGTTTTTTCGACCCGGGGTTCGCCCTCGAGAGGATCATTGAGGGCTTGGAGGACATCATGGCCTGCGGATTGACTCATGACCACCCAGATAGCCTCCTCGGGGTTGCAGGCGGCCATCTTATCGTAATCACTGGGCACGGCGCGCGCTACGTCGTGATTGATGCGTTCGACTTCGCCGGTGACTACAATGTTTCCGTCGGCATCGAGGCCGACGACATCGAGGCGGCGTTGGTCGTATTCCGTGCTGGCTTCACGCGGGGTTTCCTCGCTAGTACTCATGAAGGCCTCGACGGGGAACGCAGGCTCGTCCCTTTCGTCGAGTTCATAATACCGAAGCACCTCCACAACTGTGGAGTCGGGGTTGTTCTTGAATTCGAGGACGATGTGTTCCCAGAGGATTTCAACGCCGAGGACGTGTTCAGTGGACTCATCGAGGTCGCCCTTTGTGTGGCCGAAATCGATGCCCTGGCGGTACTGCTCACCGATGGCGTGGCGACCACTCGCGGGCACAGAATACAATCGATGCGGGTGGTCCCTATCATGTCTTAGTACGTCCGCGTCGAGAAGGCCCTGAATCTCCTCACTACTGATGCCCGTGTATTCTTGGAGGCGTAACATGGAGTCCTCTTTCAGATCGTACTCCGGGGGTTCATACCGGAGTTGCTGAGCATTATATACGGCTTGAAGGAATGCGAGCTGGCGCGCACTCCACTTACTCTCCTCGAATTCTTTCGGGGTGAGTTTGAGGTGGAGGCTCGTAATCGGAATATCATCCTCATCAACGTCATCGAGCCTAGAGCAACACTCGATCGCGCGCTCCATACCCTCCATGCTCGGGTTGTATCGCGAGTCGCACTCCCGGCACGTGAGGGCGTGAGTTTCCCCATGGTACTCCACAGTACGTGGAAGGCGTTTTGTGAGCGCGAGCGGACTCAACACACCACCCACACCCATTCCTAATTCCTCCTCACCCTCTTCTTCTTCCTTGGCGTCCGTGTGGGCGTTCTCTGGGATAGTACTGGGTTCGCGAACCACCACGCCCGATTCTTTCTCCGTGCGTTCCTGAGTCGATCTGAGCGCGCTCACAAAGCCCTCGCCCTCCCCCTCAGTCAGTGGCTGGGGGCCATCCCGAATACCAGGAGGTTGCGGGAGTGATTGAACGAGGAATGGCCGGGGCTCGACTGAATTGAATCCCGAAGGAAGCCGGACCATCCACTCCCCACGCCTGAGCGCACGCAACCGATTCCCAACCTCCCTCCTCGAAGTATCCTCGGTACTGAGGCGCTCAGATAGGCGACGATCCAATGCGACATTCCCCGTCACAATCGTCGAGACATTATTCAAGACCTCACTATACGCCCGAGGGCTCGCATCCTCGAGTTGCTGGGGGAACTGCATCGCAAGCGTCACCGAACACCCAAACCCACGCGACTGCGCAAGAAACTCCGAAAGCAACCCAGAAACTGCAACACTCGCAGCCTCCTCAACATACACATTCACCAACCCCCCAGAACTACCGCTAGTCTTACTACTACCGCGACTACCACTCATCGCAGTACTAGGAATAGAACTAGCACCCCCCGGATCAGAAGAATCCCCGATTCCAAGGCTTGCACCCTCATCTTCAGGACTCCTCCCCAGAGAACTCCCCTCCTCGTGTGCCCGATTGGGTTCCATTTCTATTCCGGAGTCAACTCTGGGTTGGGTTGCTTGTTCGTGTTGGCTGCGGCGTTTGAGTGCACTCCAGAGATTCGACAGTACAACCAGCGTAAGCACACGCTGGAACTCTGAGCGTAGTCCACCCGTATCGAAGATGATGACTTCGTCCTCACTGATGTGCTCGAACAAATCAAAATACGCATCTACGCTCCCAGAACCCTCCTCATCAGTACTTGAGGATAATCCCCCACCACTCAACTCGCCTTCCTCATCATCACCAACTCCTCCTGTATCTGAGTCCTCCTGTTCGGGGTCTCCACCGGTACTGGATTCTACACCCACTCCGAGTGATTGTGCATCCTGTGTTCTCGTCTCGTGCCCCGCGATGGTGGTCTCATCCGGGACGTGATTGAAGATGCGTGCGAGGCGTCGATCAACGGGGATCTTCTCTACGCGAGTAGCCACCCCGCCCATGAGTTCGTTAAACGAGCGTGCTTGATTCGCGGTGACGCCAGCCAGCATCCCCTCGAGGTCCGGGTCCGAGACTGCGGGCGGGGTCTGGTCTTCATGCATCTTCTGAATAGTAGTAAGAAATTCGCGGTGCGTGAATGCGTCCTGGCCATGCACGGGATCAAACATCGCCTTCAACACATACCGAATAATATCTGGGGAGCGTACGGCGCGCTCGAAGCGCTCCGGGCCCATGATCTGGGTTAGAATCTCGATGTAGTGCTCGACCTTGTCCTCGACCGCGCTTGTCCGCGCAATACCCATCCTGAGTTCTGGCCGGATATCGAAGAACGAGAACGCGGGAAGCACGCGAGCGCAATCAAAGTACGTCACGCCCTCGAGATCCCCGTGCTTCGCGTAATGAGCCCTGAGGTACTCGGTGGCCATCCCATCACCCTTCGGATCAATCAAAATATCCGCGCCTCCTGTGGATTCCTGGTTCTCGAGGATTCCATTGATCAGGCTCGTGGATTTCCCTGAGCCAGTCCGCCCAAACCACGCCACATGCAACGACTGAAGGCTCGGAGGAAGCACAATAGATTCCGACTCGGTGCTCCCGTCCTCGGTGAGCGCACGACCCAGAGGGAGACCACTACCTCGATAGGTTTCGAGCTCACTCGGTGGTGGCCGCTTGAGGCGAGTTCGCTCACCCGGTGTTGGGGCGACTCCGCGCACGCCTTGATTCGTGAGCGCACTCCCATCGAGAACGAAGAAACTCGGGGCTTCCCTGGCATCCACCACAAACCCCCGACTACCCCTCCGAGTGAAACGCGACCGAAGCCCCCCGAAGGACGCCCCCTCGAACTCCCTAGTACTAATCCTATCCCGGAGTCTTCTCGCGTTCTTCCCTCTCTGTAGGCGGCCCTGAATCTCGTATTTCGGACCCGCGAGTCCTCCAAACAACCCCTCTAATCCACTCCCACTGAATGCATGCTTGGTCGCTTTATCGGTCTTCGCGGCGGCCGTATCCTCGTATTCGCCCTGGTCATCGCTGTCTTGGTATTCTTCACCTTGGGGGTCGGTGGTGAGGAGGCGTGCGTTCATCAGGAATGACCGATGCGTCTCTCTCGCCCGGATGCTCTCGATGCGCTCACGATCACTGTGAGGGATTGGCGTGCCCTCGGGCGCACTCCCGAAAATCGTGCTCGTGAGTTGTGCACCTATGCCGTCCTGGTAGGATTCGATATCCCCAATTCGGGCGTCGGCCTCACTCGACCAATCCGGCTTCGGACGCAGAAGTACCTGATATACTCCCGGGCGCCCATGGCTCGTGAGGAACTCGAGTACTCCAGAGAGTGGGGTTCGAGAGTGTTCGCTAGCTCGGAATGACTCGAAGTCCTGGAGGCGAGTCTGCCAATCCTTCGAGCGCCCAACCACGCCCTCAAAGACAACCCCAACCAACTCTCCTGTACCCTGCCCGCCAACAGTACTCAGGCTCTCCTCAGTACCCCGCCCCTCGAGAACCTCTTCAGTGTTCTCGCCTGGAGTTTCCTGGTTGAGTCGAGAAACCAGGATCTCCCGGGGGTAGGGTTCTGGTTTCGTAATCCTCTCGAGCTCGTAGGAGTCCGGGAACAACCCCTGAAGCACTCGCTCAAGCCCACCAAGGAGCTCCGGGGGATTCACACCGAAGAGGTACTCAGTGGATCCGTCCCCCGGTGAAACAATGAGGCACTCGAACACCGGTCGCCTCATAGACTCTCGGCCTAGTTCTTCTAGAAGTTTCCTGAGGGGGTTTCGACCCAGAGTGGTGTTCGCCTTGCTTGTGAGCTGGTGGAGGCGACGAACATGCGAAAGCACAGTTTCGACCTCCACGTCATCACGAGATGGACGCACCCGCAGAAACACCCGCCCATCTTCATCCCCAGCGGATTCTCCACTATGTGTCTCAGAGTTCTCTTGCTCTACGCCCGGAGCACTCCTATTGGTATAGGAAGTGTCTCCTGCGTTCTTTGTTCCCTGTGTTGATTCTACATATCCGCCTGGATTCCTCCTATTGGGCTTGCTCGGATTCGACATAGACGCAACCCACCCCACTCACCCAATGGGGGTGTGGGGATTGAGTACCCGACTCCAGCGGCCCAGAGCGCATAAACTAGATTTCTCCCCCACTGATACCTCCCAAGAAGTGACCAATCCCGGCCTCAATCTAGGAAGCAGCTCATTGGATAGCGCTTTGAGTACCAACCTTGGAGTCGTAATTACTGCTAACAATGATTCTAGTGCGGTTGCTCTATTCGGTTTGACGTCTAAGTTCGAGCCACTAGGTTACTACGTGATGTGCGAAGGGAGAATTCTACTCTTCTGAGAATACAGCGGCGAGTTCAGCTAGTAGTGGCGCGGCGTCTTTGGCTCCGTGATAGTGTATCACGCCCTCTCGAGCGTCATAGTCGAGCCAACCCCATTCTTCGAGCTTCGGGAGATGTCTGTGGTGCAGAGCCATTTCTAGTTCAGGAGGGCTCGTTGACGGCAGCCGATCATTGATGTGGGAGACGACTGCGTCAACCGACTCCGTGTCGGCCCGAGCACTCGTCTCGAAGTACTGAATTAGTCCCCGGCGGTGGGGGTGTGCTAACGTCTTCAGAAGCCGGTTTAGCTTTGGTATCTTATCCGGGTTGAACTCGCCGTCAGCCATTCGTCATACATTATTCCTCCACACGGATAATTCTTCCAGTGCTACCCCTACATCTGGCAGAATAATCCACCTGAGTACTGAATATTCCCTCTGCTCGACTCACGCGCTTCTGTGCCCGGAATCACCTACACTACTTCCTTTTGTGTCCACAGGAAACCTCCGTACTTCGCCAGAATATACACTAGTGGAATAGGTGGCCTGCATAGGGTCAAGGGCATTCGTACGCTGACCTTCTGTAGGAGGGGAGGGACTCAGTGCCGTCGGAAAACGCTTTGACTTCCTGCTCACTGACGGCCGGAGAGAACGTGGGAAGAACTCGCAAGGTTAGCAATTTCTCACTTTGTGGGCGTATACGTTTCTAGTAGTTTATTTTTCCCTGCATCAGTTATCCACCAGGCTCTTGCCCGCCCGATCTTCTTTGTATCTAACAGTCCTTCTTCTGCCATTGATTGTAACCGAGAGTGCATACCTTGGTAGGTCAAATTAAACGCCCTCACAATCTCCGTAGTTGACACTACGGGGCCTGATGAAATCACCACTCTATATAATATGTCCTCGTCGTCTATTGTGGGTTTCCGGCCGGCCATGTACAAATAATGGGCAAACAATCCTAAAAATCATAGGTATAGACACGGCTTCTATGGAGGATTCAATTTCACTAGACAGTTACGAGGTAGCCGGTATATGATTGCCGAGCAGGCTCAAGGTGAGCGCGAGAGAGGCGATCTGTGGCTTATTGGGGTCCTGGGCGAGACTCATGGGGCCCGTGAAGTCGCACGTGTGGAGGTAGGTGGCCACCCTGAATGATGGAATCGCGATCAATGTATACGCGAGTAAGCGAATACCTCAAATCCAGCTACTATTCTTCGTGAGGGCGGCGATGAAGCCAAAAACAACCCCAGGGAGGCAGGCAATGGCGATGCCTGGAAGGACGTACTCCATGGTCGTGGTGATGCGGCCGTCGAGGACACGACAGAGTGGGGCCTAGAATGCCGTTGAGTACCCTCAATCAAGCGTGAGGAGATTAATCCAGTGTGCCAGGAATCGCTCTATTAGTGTTGGATCAAGGTTGTGGGGGTCAGTGATTCGCGCCTGCATCTCTGGCGGCGGCGGCAGATTACTTCTCGGGCACGGATGGTTGAGACAGTATCTGGGGAACGCGACCCGCGCGTAGAGTTTCCGATACGCCATCACCGTTGTGAGACCGAATAAGATGGTGACACCCAGGACCACCTCACCGACCGATAGGGCGATTCGGCGTGCGAGATACCGTGGATAACTCTTCGCCATCGTAAGTCCGAAAAACACTGAGTTAGTCTGTTAGGAACCTTGGCTACCTGCCGATACCGGCCGAACCACTATTACTGATTTCCCTGGCAGTTGCTCGACGGGGACTGACATTTATTGCCGCGTACACGTCTTATATCCTATAAAATTCCCTCCGACGATATGCAGCCCAGTCTTCGAGTCCCTTACTGGGGAATACGTAGCTTAGTCGGACTGAATTCTCGGATCAAGGTACCCGTAGAGAATGTCCTGAATCAGATTCCCAGCAATCCCAATGAAGACGAGGACCATGGTCGTCCAGATTGCGAGCCTGATATCCGGCAACCGGACAGCCCGGAGGCTAGCCTCTGCCAACCCAGATATCCCAAGGACCGATTCGACGATGTAAATATTCAGCATCAACACTCCAAGGATTTCGGCTACGGACAGAGATACAATGGGTATCGCTGCGTTCCGTAGCAAGTGCCGGGCCATATTCAGTCGCGGCGAACCCTTCGCGCGGAGTAATTTGACGAAGTCTTTCCCAACTTCGTCAAGAACTGCACTCCGAGCAAATCGTACTTGCCCGGCAAGCAAGCCAAACGCCACAGCGAGCGTCGCGATAGTCTGAGTGTCCAGTACAGGAAACACGATTATCACCCCTTCGACAGCGACGAGTGTTGTTCCAGCTAAAAACTCTAGGTAATAGATGGTCATGAATGCGGGAATGCCGAGCAACACGTAGGATCCAACGCGACTCGACCAATCCAGGGGGCGGTCCCTAGAGAGCGCTGCAATCAATCCAAGAGTAACCCCTAGAAGGATTGCGATTGCGACACCGGGAATAACGTACTCGAGGGTGGTTTGTACTCGCCCATTCAGGACATCGATGACGGGCTTCTCGTACGCGCGCGAGTACCCCCAGTCGAGCGTCGTGACATCCACAATCCAGTTGATATACCGTTCGTGAAGCGGGTTGTCGAGGCCCCGGGCCTCGACGAAGCCCTGTCGGATTCGAGCGATTTCCTCTGGCCCAGCCCCGCCATAGCGTGCACTGGCAAGGATTCCATCTAGTCGCTTATACACCATGAGATTAACCAGAAAGAACGTGGCAGAGACTACGAGGTACGCGGAGACGAGCGATAGGCCTACGCGACGGATGATTAATCGGGGGTAGCTCATCGTTGGAGGCTCCCAGGATTGGCCTCGTTCGTGATGGCTGTCGGGACTTTTCTGGAGGGCATCTCTGCCGGAGGATTGTCTCAGACGAACTAATAAATCTATCCCGGAGTGAACTACGCAGTGAGGCCAAGAACGCAGAACTTGGATGACTCGCAGGAACGCTTATAGTAATGTGCTATTGATGAGTAAAGCGATGCGAGATGCCCTCCAATGAGCCATCGCCGCCCGAGTTCACAAAAATATCGTGGGAGGACGTCGATCAATCACGGTATCGCTTAAACGCAAAAACCATCGGGCTACTTCTCGCACTTAGCACGCTCGCAGCACTGTTCATCTACGATTACGTCGTCACTCCGGACGAACTATTCTGGTTCCTGCACTGGGACGTCGGCCGAATGGACTGGCTCTTCCTCATCTCCCTCGTACTGTTCACCCGATACGCCCTCGTTCCACTCGCGGAAAACAGACACCATACCCTCCGGTATCTTCGGAAGTTCCGGTCCAAGCCGGCCGGTATTCTGAGCCTCGCGTTCCTCATTCTCTTCGGCGTGCTTGGCCTCCTCGGCCCCGAAATTGTCCTCAATAAGTCGTATCCACGACTAGCGCACAAGCTGCAGCCACCAGTGTTCACCTCCGTCTATGTCGGCGACGTCTACTACTACAACTGCGTTGGTGAGCTCACGAATGGCTACTGCCATGGGACATGGGAGTACCCACTCGGGGCAACCCAGTACGGGGAAAACATCGCGGGCCTCCTCATAGAAGGCATGCACGTCGGCTTGAAACTCGGACTCTCCACGGCGATGATTATGGCGGTCATCGCCACCGCCGTCGGGACCACTGCAGGCTACTTCGGTGGCTTGATCGATGACATCCTCATGCGTTACGTGGATTTCCAGCAGACGATTCCCGCAATCGTCGTGTATATCGTCCTCGCGACGATGTTCTTCGGGCACCACGAAGGCGTTTCAGACGGCGGCCTCTTCTCGCTCGCGCTCGTCTTCGGGCTTCTCGACTGGGGCGGCATGGCACGACTTATCCGAGGGGAAGTCCTCAAACGCCGCTCAAAGCCATACATTCGGGCTGCAGAAGTCGCCGGCGCTAGTCACCTGCAGATTATTCGCCGACACGTCATCCCGAACTCCACGGCAACGATTGTTACGTCGCTTACAAGGCTGATACCCGTACTCATCCTAGTGCAGGCCGCGCTCGCATTCTTAGAGCTCAACCGAGTCGGCTCAGACTCGCTGGGGCGAGTCCTCCGAATCGGGCTCTCTGCGGATGCCATGACCTGGACGCAAAAATGGTGGGTGAGTACATCCGCAGTCGTCCTCCTCATCGTCGTCATGGTCGCGTTCAACGTGTTCGGTGACACCGTCCGGGATTTCCTCGACACAAACGAAACAGGATAACCGGTAAGCCAGCAACACACCAGCGCACTCGCATTCGAACGCCATTAACCGTGAGTGGCTTGGAGTGCCACAGAACACGTACTATAGAACGCCTGGACTTCAATCTACCCAGATGTCCCTACTGTGATACTACCCACTACACAGGCCAAGAACCAGCCCACGACTCACTCAGATGTGCATTTCGTAGTGGTCTTGTTGGGGGGACTAGCAATCGCGTGCGAACATCTATCATGAGGGCGGGTTAGACAATAGTAGACAGCGAAGATGCCGGACTCATTCTATAAACAGGTCTTCGAGACGGCCTCAGCTAGCATCGCGATTCATGAACCGGGTACAGCGCGGTTTGAAGCAGTGAATCAAGCGTATGCGAGCGCGCTCAATTATACTCAATCAGCGCTTGAGGGGCGATCACTTTGCGACCTTGCCGGGCAGGAAGCGTCGTCACTCGGTGTTGCGATCGAACGGGCGCTTGACGGCGACTCCCATACATTCGAGACCGCGCTGACAGATGGTGATGGCGTTAAACGGTGGGTGGCGCTTGATCTGGATACAATCACCGTCGACGACCAGCTACAGCTGGTTTCGACGCTTCGGTCTGATCCGGTAGACGACGGGGAAGCGACTGATAGTCTCTCGGAGCGTCGCCTTGAGATGGCGCTCACGGGGACGAACACTGGTGTCTGGGAATGGGATGTTGGAACGGATGAGGTGATTTGGACGGAGAGTATGGAACGATTATTCGGTCTCGCCCCTAGTACGTTCGATGGTACGTTCGAGGCCTTCTCTAAACGCGTTCATCCTGAGGACCGGTCTACGGTCGAATCGGCGATTGAGGCTGCACTCGAGGATGGCGAAATGTTCGAATCAGAGTACCGGATTACTCGTGAGGATGGAGAGCAGCGCTGGGTGCATGCACGCGCTGAACTGCAAGACACTGTGAGTGGACCGGGTCGGATGATTGGCATGGTAACAGATATCACTGGGAGAAAGCAAAACGAGCAGGCGCTTCGCCAGCAGGAGCAACATTACGGAGAACTCGTTGAGCGGTTGCCGGATGCACACTACACGATCGATAGCCAGTGGAGAGTCACCTTCTGTAACGAGGCGCTGGCGGAGCGCCTTGAACAGCCTGTCAGTGAAATCCAGGGCGAACTCCTCTGGGACTTATTCCCAGAGTCAAAGGGTGGTATTCTGGAACAGAAGTTCAACCAGGTCATGGAGACTGGTGAGCCGGTGGATTTCGAGTTCCACTACCCATTCGGGGACAAGTTGGTTAGTATACAAGCGTACCCGTATAACGACGGGATTGCCGCGGTCTCCACGGATGTCTCGGACCAGCAAGAGGCGTTATTGAGCATTCTCGACGCAACGCCAGTCATCCTCTACCGATTCGACAGTGATGGCGTGTTCCAGGAAGTACGGGGTGAGATGCTGTCGAAAGTCGGTATTGACCCCGACGATCTTATCGGTGAACGCATATTCGAGGCCTATGCTGGCAACGAGGAAGTCATTACCGCGGCCGAACGCGCACTCGAGGGGGAGTCCTTCCGGTACAATCTCACACTAGGCGATATCACGCTCGAAACGCATTATAAGCCGGTCTACACGGATGGCAAGGTGACGAGTGTGATCGGCGTCTCGATGGACGTCACGGAACTTCAGCGCCAGCGTGAGCGGATGGAGTTCTTCAATTCGATTCTCCGCCATGACGTCCTCAATGGGATGACCGTTATCAAGATGCGTGCGGAACTATTAGCTGATGAACTTGAGGACGATCATGCGCAGTACGCACAGACGATTGTAGACTGGTGTGACACGACGACTGAAGTCACAAAGCGCGTCCGTCGAGTCGTCGAGACGCTCGCAACACCTAGTAAAGAACATCAACTCGAGCCGATTGATGTCTCGGCGATTCTCCACCGAAAGCTCCGAGAACTGGGAACGGCTTTTCCCGAGGTAGCATTTGAAACAGCAGTACCCGACGGTACTCGGGTACAAGCCGACGAGTTACTCGCTGACGTCCTCGGCAACGTCCTGTCTAACAGTATTGAACATAACGAAACAACTGGCCTCAGGGTCGAGACAGCTCTCGAGATAACCGGGGATACTGTCCAGATACGAATCGCTGACAACGGTTCCGGAGTCCCCGATGAGCGGAAGGAATCGGTTTTCCGTCGCGGTGAAACCTCACACGCTAAGGAAACGGGCTCGGGATTCGGCCTCTTTTTCGTTGATGTGATGATCGAGAAATACGGTGGCAACGTACGGGTTGAGGACAGCGATACTGGTGGTGCTTGTTTCGTTATCGAATTGGTCAATGAAGGTGGATACTGATGATGCGAACTATATTCAATCGAGAGGTCGAAGAAGGGTGGAACGAATGACGGATCACGACCGCCCGGTCATTCTCATCGCCGAGGACGAACCGTCTGTTGCAGAGGGATATGGACTATGGCTCGGCGACCAGTACGAAATCAGGCTAGCAACTAATGGACAGGAGGCTCTGGAAATCGTTGATGAGACGGTCGATGTCGTGTTACTGGATCGAATGATGCCTCATCGGTCTGGAGTCCAGGTGTTAGCGGGAATCCGTGAGCGAGGAATCGACTGTCGTGTTGCGATGGTGACGGCGGTTGAACCTGACTTCGATGTGATTGAGATGGGGTTCGACGCTTACATCACCAAACCGCCGGACCGCCAGGAGTTACTCGATACCATCGAGCAGCTGCTCGATCGGGCGACACTCAATAGCGCGCTACAGGAGTATCATTCGTTGATGGCGCGTAAAGGCGCCCTTCAGGCTCAGAAAACCGAAGAAGAACTCCATGAGAGTGCAGAGTACCAGGAACTGCTCGAACGGATTGAGGTGAAACGCGCGGAAGTCGACGAGGACCTCGGGGATATGGGCGCGGACATCGATTTCGTCAGTTCAGTCCGTGAGATCGAAGGCGCGAATGATAGCGTCGATGATATTGGACTAGGTGATAGTGACGCGTTTGAGACGACGGGTGAAGATCAATGAATGAACCGTACGATGCGAGTGGATTCCTACCGGGTAATACTCTAGATGAGCTTCCCGCAGGGACGAACATCGCCATCGTGGGCCCGTCCATGACTGGGAAACGAGAGTTAGCGCTACAGCTGCTAGCAACCGGGTACGAGAGTGGAGAAGGCGTCCTCTGTATCACGACGGACAGCGCAGCGACCGTTAACAGTGATCTCGAACGCTACGTTGGCTCACTAGATGAGGGTCGCGTCGGCATTATAGATACCTCTGGCAGTGAAGGCCAGGAGTTACTCAATGTGACCACGGAGAGCGTTTCGTCGCCTAGTGACCTCACGGGGATTAGTATCGGGACGGCAAAATTATTCCAACAATTCGAGAACAACGGGATTACCGATATTCGATACGGCCTGATCTCAGTGTCCACGCTCTTGCAGTACTTGGATAATCAGACGGTCTTCAAATTCATTCATATCTACACGAAACGAATCGGGGCAACTGGTGGCCTCGGAATCTACACCCTCGACAGCGATGCTCATGAGCCACAGCTAGTTAATACAATCACTGGACAATTCGACGGCGTGATTGAACTCCGGGAACCCGCTAATGGCGACCTCGAGTTCCGCATCCGCGGATTCGGAAAGCGACCCACCCCCTGGGGAAGCCTCCAGGAAGAGGAGTAAGAAAATGGTCAATGATTGCTGCGTGCAGTAGCACTGATTTGCCACCCGTCCTCGCGCTCCATCGAGCGCCTACTATTTGAGGCCTGCAATGGCAACCAGGAACAGTACCCGATTGAATCGAAGCAATGAGCGCTCAACTACTGATTCAGTGCCCGAGTATCCGGGAATCCCTGGCGTCGGTGACCGCTCGATACGTCCTTCCCCGTGTTTCGCCCGCTGAGACGACTTGATTATAGGACTCTAACTTACTCAGGTAGTCACCAACACGGCGTGGCGTCCGCGCCTCCTCCTCGCCGACCCGTTGTTCGTATTCCTCGTAGATCCTACTCTTCGCCGACTCACCAAGCTCCTCGAGGACCTCAAGGACGATGCGTTCATGCCGCTGTAATCGACTCCGTGCCTTCTGGCGGATACGATTTATCGCAGTCTCCCGGCCAGCCTCGATTACGCCTGACGTCAATTCCTCTTGGTCGCTCGCGCGAGCTGCATCCACGGCCGCCCGTAGGGTTTGAATCGCCTCCCGTGCATTCCCATTGGCGAGCGCTGCGACCTCCTCGAGATCCCTGGTGGTGTACGCCCAGGATTCGAGGCCACGGACAGCGCGTGGCTGGAGAATCCCTACGAGGGCATCCTGGGAATATGGTCCGTATGGGATATTCTCCGTCCACTCGATACTGACTGATTCGCGTCGAAGTCGGTCCCGGAAGCGGTCCTCGTCGTTCACGATGGTGACGACGCCAACCCCGTCCATGGCGTTAAGGTCGGCAATGAGGTGTGGGTCGTCGAGTTGGTCGGCTTCGTCGAGTACGATCACGCACCCGGAGTCTGGAAGTGCCGATCGGACTCGTGAGCGGAGGGCGGTCTGTGGCGTCTTCGGTTGCACGACGCCCGGGCGGCCGAGGCCCTGGAGGATGGCAGTGTACGCCTGATAGGGCCGATGGTTCGTCCAGCAATCCACTAGAGCTGTTCTGACTGCGGTCTCCTCATCGAGTTCCTGGAGCACCCAGCGCGAGGTCGCCGTCTTCCCCGCACCTGGTGGCCCTGAGAGGAGGACTGGATTGGGGGCTTCACCGTTCGTGATTGGGGAGAATGCGGAGGCGAGCGCGGTGGTTTCACCGTCTCGCGCATGAAGGTCCTCGGGCACCCAGCCCTCGTCGAAGACGTGTGGATGGGTGATCATATCCAGGGAGTGCGTCGACAGGCCGGATAAGGATATAGGGCATATTTCCGAATACAATACGGTAACTACTGGGATGGCAGCGTCCCGAATTCGCTAATCGGACGCAGAAAACTCGTCCAGGCCACTCTGCTCCCCAATGTCGATTTGCTCGTACAAGTCTGGCGTCTCCGTATCCGGATTATTCACCTGCTTCGACACGGGGTACGCCTCAAGGACGTCCTCGGGATAGGTGTCAAGGACACCCATCGCGTCCGTGGTGTCACCCGTCAACCACGCGGTTTCCTCGGTGGGTTCGAGCATCACTGGCATTCGGTCATGGATCGGTTCCAGAACCGCATTCGGCTCCGTCGTCAGAATCGTCACCGTCTCTCTAAGACTGTTCCCGGACGCGGGTTCCCACTGGCTCCAGAGTCCAGCGAACGCGAACGGTTCTCGGTCCTCGCGGACGATCCGGTAGGGTTGTTTCCTCCCACGAGCGCCCTGCCACTCGTAGAATCCGTCGGCGATGACGAGACATCGCTTGTTCTTGAGTGCACTCCGGAACATTCCGGAGTCCTGGACGCCCTCCGCTCGTGCATTGATCGGGTTCGGGACGTCATCAGGGTCGTCGGCCCACTCAGGAACGAATCCCCACTCCAAGACGTCGGCGGTGTCGGGGTTCTCGTTGGTGATGGTGACTAGGCCGTCACTGGGGTCGATGTTGTACTTCGGGACGTACGCCTCGACTGCGTCCGTGGTGGCAACGTCAAAGCGTTGCCGGAGGACGCTGATGTCGACGGCAAGGCTGGTCCGACCACACATATACTCCTCTACACCGCCAAGAGAGGTTAACCCCCCGGGCCAAGTGCTCGGCATAGAGATTGTTTGTGATTGAGGGGGTCCTAACTCGGTATACTGGGTTAGCCTGTGGGTGGTCATGCCCGGTATGCTTGAGACGCCTTCCGCATCAGCTAGAGCCTCCCGAAGAAGTATGTATTAGAAATGTTACCTGAAGATATGGATCTTGAAGCGGACAGTCCGATCGAGGCAGGCGAGGGGGAGGTCAACCTCTCGGTTATCCAGTTGGTAGAAACATCCCCCGACTTCAGGCAATGGTTCGTTTCACAGGCAGTGCCTCATCTGGAGATTGAAGAATACATTGGCGGCATCATACAGGAGCACTACGCTGGTTTAGGCGAGTCAGACATCGAATTCGGCTTCCGCACTACCTCAGGCGCACGCCACCTCGTGCTGGTCGAGAACAAGATCGACGCCTCCTTCCAACCAAATCAGATCGAGCGCTACTACAACCGCGGTCAGTTTCGCGTCGATCGAGAGAACTGGGATTCGTTTACAATTTGTTTGTTGGCCCCGGAACGCTACGTCTCGCAGGAAACGAGGGCCGAATTTGATTCGGTCATTCATTATGAGGCCGTCCTCAACTACCTAGACGATCTACCTCACGATAGTGTAGAGTTCTTCCAAGCACTGATAAAGTCGACAGAGCAGAAATCAAGTACAACTGACGCCTCCAGTGTCCTGCGGTCAATTGGAGATACGTTTCAACGCAGAACTGACCTAACGAACCTCCATCAATCGGTTAGTTACAAAAAACGGATTGCGTTCCGCTCGAGCCACCCAGAACATCCAGCCGCTGTTCAATACGATGTGGACATCAGAGATACCGGCGACGACGGCCGGACACAGGTCAGATTACAGCTGTTGAACGAAGAGGACTTGACCGGGGAAAAACGCGAGAAGCTCGAGTCGGTCGTCTCCCAGCACATCGATTCACTCCCAGATTACAAACCCAAGTTGGGGGACGAAAAGAAGAACATTGCAGTCAAGCAGATTCACCATGACGAAGTCGTACAGGATTCACCGTACGATTCCTATATCGTTGCTATCGCCGACGAATTACGGAATTTGAGTGAGACTTTCCACCCGGTGTTCGTCAGAAGCCCCGTTTGCTAACATCCACCAATGTACTAGCTATCCAATCATACCGTCTTCGGCTGTACTGAAATATCACGTGCGGGTAACGACTACTGGAAACTAGGTGCTGATTACGAGCCGTACTCGCCGAGTGTAGCGTCACGGGTGTCGTCAAGGAACGCTCGGATATCTTCCTCGCGGTACTCCATTGGCGCCAACACTGACTCTGCAGCCCGAATGAGTTCGTCGACGTAGAACCCACCATCGTACGTCTTAGGGTCCTCTGCGAGGAGTTGCACGCGGTCGCGACCCCGCTTAGAATTGTCGACGACGACGTACTCGACGTTCTCCCCAGCGTGCTTCTCAAGGCCGACATCTGTGGCGCGCTCGAGGGCAGCGACGTTCCGCGTTGATTGAGAGTACTCCGCGAGGGGCTTCGACACCCGGTTCGTAATCGCCAACGCAGACGCCTCGACCTCCTGAGCCTGTAGTCGAGAAATCTCGGCTTGAACCTCTTGACATACAGCCTCCGGGTCCCGCGTCCGTGAGTACGTCTGAATGAACGACTTCTGGACGTCCTTGATGTACGGGGGCGTGGAGTGCTGGCGGGCCTCGATGCCCCTGTGCTTGTACGCCTCTGAGTTACTGGGATTGCTGTCGGCTTCGAAGCCGAAATACCGCGTGAGGGCGCCCGCGTCATCGTTCCGCCTGGGGCAGAACGCAATCCACTCATACTCAGCCTCATGCTCGAGACGAATCCCCGTCTCGTCGGTGATCTCCCTGGCGACCTCCTTGATCGGGGTTTGCTCGCGGTCAGGCATCGCTTGGACCCAGACGGAGTCGACGATGCCGTGGACGACGCGCCAGCCGTGTCGTTCGAAGTACTGCTTCGCGTCAAGGAGGATCTCACGGGCGTACGCGTTGATAGCTTCGTGGCACTCGATGCGCCCGAACTTGGCGTTCGCGAACCCCTGGTAGCCGAAACAGGAGACGAGAATCCACTTCAACGCCGCAGAAGCCCCCTCCAGAGCCTCGACCTCCCCAGGGTCGTCGGTCTCACGGATTTGGCGCTTGATGTCATCGCGGTCATCGATAATCGGGCCCAGGACCTCCGGGAGATACCCATCCTCAGGGCAGACTGCGTAGTTCAGGCCAGGGACGTCTTTGCGGTCGGGGTGACAGTCGCAGCGAACGGTCTCCGGACTGAGGTTGTGCTCGCGAATGATATTCGGATACAGAGAGCTAAAATCGAGCTCGTGTACGTCCTCGTGGACGCCGACGTCGGGCGCAAACGTGTAGCCACCACGGTCAGCAGTGTCGAGTGTTCGCGCGGTCTTGAAGCGTTCGTGCCTCCAGGAGCGCCACGGCACCAGTACACCCCGGTTGTCGGCGTACCGGATCTGGATGGCCGTCAAGATGTTCCCGATGGATGCCCACGCAGTCTCCTGGAGTGGCTTCCAACTCCGACGAACCAGGTCGAGCATCCCCTCGACGTTCGCTTCCTTCAGCCAGAACGTATTGCTCTCGTCGACAATGACGCGTCCCGGGAGATTATGCCTCGGAGGAGAGTGCCCGACCTGGCCGTAGGACTCGTACGTCGACGCCCCAGCGAGTTGCTGGTAACCCGGCTCCCGGCCTAACTGGTAGTCGTTCTCTTGGGCGGCATCGAAGAGCAGTGGAATCACGCGACTACTCGATACTTGCAGAATATCCGGGTCTACAGCTTGAACGCGAGCTCCAACCTCGCCAGCAACCTCCCGGGGAGTGCCAGTGATTGTGTCCTCACCTATGGTCGCTTCCTCGAGGCCGGTTTCGTAACTCGTCGGCGGAACCGTGAGCCGTACCACCGACGGTGTCCGAGTCGGTTCTGGGTTGGTTCCAGTTTCGAGGCAGTAGCGGAACTCCCGGGAGAGATCTACATTGTAGAGGCGGATCGCGCCCGGGCGTCCGAGTTGACTCGCAGTACGCGCCAGCTCGTCGACGGCGTCCAGCCTCACCGCATCTACTCGAAGGACCTCAGTGGGGTTTTGACGCCACCCTGGACGCCGCGTAACCACCTCCAGATGGTGGACGCGGGGATGGCCGTCGAAGACGCTCACGACCTCACTCCGGAGGTCCTCGCTGTTGGTCTCCACGTACAGCGTCGGATGGTAGGTATGGGTCTCACGTTCAATCCCATTCTTGGTGAGCGTCCATGTGACGGCTGTCCCAGGCTCAGGGTGGTCGACCTTGTAGACCATCCTATTCGTTGAGGCGGGCTTCGAGCTCGGTGATACGGCGCTCCTGAGCGACCAGGATCGAGAGGTAGATTGAGTCGAGATCGCGGGGGAGATTCGCGTATCCCGCGGCATCGGCGTACCCGCGGGCGTGCTCCCAGAGGCGGTCGTAGTGCGCCTGATCGCGGTATCGAAGCGCTCGCCGAAAATCACCCAAGTCGCTGTGTGTGGACTCGAGGCGGTCACGGTAGGTGCGGTTCGTTCGCCCCATCTATACGCCACCCCAGGCTTCGCGGGCGGCCCGCCCCTCATAGAGACTCTTGCGCTCCTGGAGGACTTCCTGCCAGAACGCCCACGTGGTCTGCACCCAGCCATCACTGAGGTCGTACATCAACGTCTCCATGCCCTCGCCCTCGAAGCGCGGCCCGAACTTCGTCCGCCGATACTCCAATGAATGCTCAGCGATAGCCGCAATGGGTTCACTAAACTCGTCGGCACCATGGCGAGTAAGGAGGACGGGGATATCGTGGTCGCGAGCGATTCGCGCGAGTTCAGCTAAACCCCGGGTCAGCATCGCCTGGGGGTCGTACCCGCGGACGTCGTCGTCGCGGTAGTGGTAATCGACGACGGGCACAATGAGCATGGACACCTCGTCTTGGAGGCTGGTGCGCAGGCGCCTGATGAGGCTGGTATGCTGATAGGGAGTGAACCCGCGAGCGACCTGCACGCGGTCGAGGACACGATCACTCGGCGCAAGCTCGCGGAGGCGACTCGTGACGGCGTGATGCCCGGAGTCCACCCAGTACGCGGGCCCGGAGTTGAGGAGAACGTGATCAATCACCAGGGTATGGATGGCGTCGATTCCATGGGAGTCCGGCGTTTCGAGGAGAGTCAACCCCGACTCAAGACTCGGAAGATCGGGCATATCGTGGTCCGGTGTTGGCATACCCAGTAGTGGCTTCGAGACGCCAGATAAGCCAGCCGGCATATTTCGAGAACTCCCCGTCTACCCGCCCCGGACTCAGTGAACTCAAGCTTAGACCACTCCTGAATACCACATTGCCCTCACTCCCAAGCCTAGTTCGCCCACAATACCTATCATCGCCTGTGGAGTGCATACGACCATCCCAGTGCTTTCCAGGGTACTCTCATGATTCGGAAACGCTCCTTCGGCGTCCTTGCTGTGGTTCTTCTCGTCATGCTCGCTGGGTGCACAGGCGTACTCAGTGACCAAACAACACCACAGAACACACCCGGCATAACGTCTGAACCCACTACGACAGAACTGACGGGGACATCAACATCACCAACTGGACCCGATGGGGAGCTTTCGATTCACTTTATCAACGTCGGGCAAGGATCGAGCACCCTCATCATTGGGCCGAGTAATGAGACGATGCTCATCGACTCCGGGGACTGGTCCGATGACGGCGAAGACGTCCTCAAGTACCTCCAAGAACGCAATATCGAGCGCATTGATTATCTCGTCAGTACGCATGCTGATGCTGATCACATCGGGGGCCATGAAGCCGTTATCAACTACTTCGAAACTCAGGGTGAGGGAGTTGGTGCGGTGTATGATTCGGGGATTGCATCGAGTTCCCAGACCTACCAGGGGTACCTCGACACCATTGAGGAGCACGATGTGACGCTCTATGAGACGCGGGCCGGCGACACCATCCCCTTCGAGGGTGTCGATACTCGCGTGCTCGCACCACCAGAGGGGTATCTCGCGGATGGCGACCGAAACGAGAACAGTATCGTTCTTAGACTCGGCTACGGGCAATCGAGCTTTCTACTTCCTGGTGATGGTGAGACCGCGTGCGAAGAATATCTTGTTGAGGAGTATGGTTCGGGGCTGAACGTGACCGCGATGAGTGCCGGCCATCACGGCAGTCAGTCGAGTTCCAGTAGTGAATTCCTCGATGCAACAACACCCCGGGTCGCCGTTATCTCCAGTGCCTACGACTCCCAGTACGGCCACCCACACGAATCCGTTCTCGAACGATTCCATGAACAATCAATCCGGGCCTATTGGACGGCTACACACGGGAATATTCGAATACGGAGTACAGGCTCCACAATAACGGTTGCAACGCAGCGCCAAGCGCCAACCAGTCCCCTCGAAATCCGTGACAGCGACCCAGTCGAACCCGGCCTCGAGGATGAGCTGGTCGTCCGAACTACCATCCAAGTCAGTGGTTCAGTGACAGAGGAGACGACCACAACATCGGGAACGAAGACGACGGAGGAGACACTAGATCAGGATGGGGAGCTGTCTATTGCTGGGTTTCACGCGGACGCAGAGGGGGATGATGCTGAGAATCTGAATGATGAGTACGTCGTTTTCGAGAACACTGGGAGCGAATCACTCGAGTTGGGGGGTTGGACGGTCAGTGATTCCGCGGACCACACCTACACATTCCCATCCGGATTCACACTCGATCCTGGTGCCCAGGTAACTCTGCATACAGGTAGTGGAACAGACTCGACGAGCGACCTGTACTGGGGTGCTGGAAGTGCTATCTGGAACAACGCCGGCGACACCATTATCGTAGAGAGTGATGAGGGTAGTCTCGTGCTCGAGGAGGATTACGAGTGATTCCTGATGGGACGTACACGGGTGTCGTGGACCGATTCGAGGACAACCACGCAGTAGTCCTGCTCGACGGCGATGTAGAGACGGTCGGCGAAATCATCCTCGAGAAAGACCAGTTGCCTGAGGACGCCCAGCACGTCGACGCCGTCCTCCATATCGAACTCAAGAACGAGGACCTACTCAATATCGAGTACGGAGAAGAGGAGACAAGGGTCCGTCGAGAGCACGCTCAGAAGCGATTTGATGACCTGGCTAAACGCCCGCCGTCCAGAGATTGAGAAGATGAACCGGACTAGGTACTTCTCTGACGACTGGCTCGGAATCGAGTGGAGTGATTGGGTGAACCTCGATCCTTCTGCCGGCTATATCTCTGAACTTCCAACCGGTGAGGGGCTCTACCGCGTTCGTCACCTCGACCGGGACGGGCTCACCTACATTGGGGAGACAGGGCGAAGCGTTCGCGGCCGCGTTCGCTCACTCGCTCGCGGGACCTACAACGATGAGATGCCTTACCGGGACCCACACACTGCTGCTCCGTGCATGTGGGCCATCCGTGACCAGGACGGTCCAGCACTCGAGGTCTCTGTTGCCGTCCCGGACGAGGCGACAGGCAAGCAGCAGCGGAAGGCGATAGAGGACGCGCTCATCGCTCTTTACCGGCGAGGGGCGGGCGAGAGCCCCACCGCCAACTTCGGGCGCATCATTCCAGGCTACCGCCAGTCGAGCTACCGAAGTGACGGTCTGACTGGCGGCCCCCTGCCGGAGGGCGAGACGGAAGCGAACGCGGCCCCGGGTGTCGGTCCGCTTCCCTGGACCGATGCGGACTCCCCAACCACGGAGGACTGGATGGGAGTGGATTGGACATCGCCGTGTCCACTGACCGAAGCCGATAGCTCGATTCCCGATAGCGACGGCCTCTATCGGATCTGGCACCGGGGAGAGGAGGCGCCACTCGAGTACGTCGGGCAAAGTTCAAACCTCCGCTCCCGGCTGTACCGTCACCGCCGAAACCGTGGTGAGAGCCTGCTATTCTCCTACTCAACTCTCCTCGAGCACGACGCGCTCCACATGCGTGAGGAGGTCGAGACGGACCTCCTCGGCGCCCACTGGCTAGCCTGTCGGGAGTCCCCGAGAGACCAGTATTGAGTGTTCGACTGTTCGGGGGGAGACTAACTCTAGTCGAGAGCGTCGAGAGAAGGACCTGTGAGTCCGCCATCCCACCAGAGCACGGCGATTCCGTACTCGGTCTCGAGGTGTGAGAGGTAATCCATCATTGGTTGAGGGGGTTCACTACTCAGGAACAGCCCAGGGGTGGATTCTCCAGCGAATTCTTCTCGCTGGATTACGTCCGAGTACCTGTACTCTACTACCTGTCCTACGGCCTTGCGAATACGCCCCCACAGGTCGCCCGTGCTGGTTGATTTCACCTCGAATACGAACACTGGACCACCCGTTTTGTAGGCGATGAGGTCACTGTGTCTCGTCTTCTTACAGGTGAATCCACGCTCCTCAAAGATCGACCGAAGCCGGCCGACTGCCTGCTCATGCTCCGTAGTCGCTGCTCGCTGGCTCTCCTTGTTCGACTCATAGAAGATAGTCTCCTCTTCGGTCACTTCCCCAGTTGTCTCGGGGACAGGATTGTCAGCAATATCCTGTAAGGGCGACGTAGCGAGTTCGCTCGTCTCCTCCTCGGATTCGATGGGCGTGATGAGCCCATCCTCGTAGGCCTCCCACAGTTCGTACCCCGCTTCGGTTAGCCCCGTTCTGGTTGGCCCTCCTCCCTGACTGTCACGCTCCGCGTATCCGAGCGCCTGCAGCCATTCTCGGTGCCGGATTGCGACTCCCGCCCCCTCCATGTCGTGGCCGTAGGGGCCGCTATTGAGGATTAATCGAAGTTCCTCGTCGGAGAGCGGCCCCATCGACGCGAGGGCATCCAGCAAGAGATCAAAGCCAGCCACCGCCCCGTCGAGAAGCGCGAACAGGGTTTCAGAGTCCGGGTCGGCAAGGTAGCGTTTGCCGGCAGGGCCCAAACGATACTCACCATTGGTCGAGTCAACCAGGTTGAGGCTCCGGAGAAAGTTCAGATATTGGCTTCTGGTCGTCTCGCTGTCCGCATCGAATTCTTCTCGGAGCCACTCGTTTGCGGCGTCCTCTGTCGGGGACTCCGCTTCTACGTACTGAATGAACGTGTGAAGGTTCTCGATTCGGTTGCTGACGCCCCCAAAGAACCGATCGCAGGTCAGGCGTTTGTCTGTGGACTGTGTCATCGACTCCCCTCCGTTCCCTCTGTGAGCCTCCCAGCTTCCGATACCCAACTCACGCATGTGGAACCGGTAGACCATCCGGGTTCCATCGGTCACGTATTCGTGGTCCTCAACGTTCGCGAGGCCGCGGTACTCGTACTCATCAACGCCATCCTCACTGGTAAACAGATAGATGGGGATTGGCTCATCAGCGGCATCAATGAGCGCCTTGTTCGCGGGCGTCTCAATCTGATCTCCCTTCTCCTCAACGTCCTCCCCGGTGTAGGTGAACTCGCTCCCGCTCCCGAACTCGTCCGCGTAGATGGCGCCCTCGTTCGCAAGGAGAATGACGTATTTCCCTTCGTCAGGGTGGCGGTAGGTGATTCCCTTGAACTGATATCCGAAATCGGTCCCAAATACCTCCTCCACCTCGTTCTGTGAAAGCGTCTCGCCGATACTGAGGTTTCGAGTGAGAGGGAAATCAGCCATGCCTCTCCATCCAAGGTGACACTAATCAATTCACGGGGTTACTTCCCTTCAGACTTCGGGAAACTTGCTCAGGGGTCTACCCAACATCTGAATTCTCTATACCGATCGCTATCGTGTGTCGGAGAATGTTGGATTGTTTGACACTCGATTCAACGAGACTGCTGGACCCCCGGTAGAAGTTCAGTTATTTCTGGCAGGCTGACCCGGGAAGCCACCACCACAGCCGGTTTCTTGTCAGCATATATCTGACCGTCCGTTTGACGTACCCCATCATGGACGCAGCAGCTGCGCGGGAGAGACAACAGGTGGGAGACTGGACGTACTCCCCCTCCCGAGCATGTGTGATCGGTACATCCCCTGTTGCCAAGAAAATCTCCTCGAGCGATTTCTCCGGTGAGTCTCAACGAGGCCTCCAGTTTCAGTTTCACCATGTTTGGCGAAGGTAAAGGCATCACCTTGCCATCATGGCGGACATGGCCGAGTTCGATTGCGCAGACTGGACTGACGGTGTGGTGATTCATGAACCCTGGTTTGAGGAGGGGCTCGACCGGACGTGCGAGAACGAGCTGCCAGGGCTCTGGGTAGGGAACATGGATGGCTTGGAGGAGATCGACACCCTCGAACTCGTCAACTTCCATGACCGCGATGATCTCCACTCAGCGGTTGTCATGGAGCGCGACCACGTGCCTACACTCGTTGAGGCCCTAGAAGCGTGGTATGAGTCTAGCGAGTGATGTCGGCCACGTATTTCTTAATCGCACTCGGCGAAGATCGAGTTTATCGCCCTTCCCCAGATTCAAAATGGCTGTGAGAGCGTGTTTTTATATAAATAAGTTACTCGAATAACACTATAAGGGTTGAAAATATAGCATCATTGGCCAAGCATGCGTCTGCCAAGAAGGAGGAGGGGGGTACGGAGAGCGATTGAAGAAGACGTAGTTCCCCAAGTCCCCCGGAATTCGTATCACGACCTTCCTGATGAGGCCCTCCCTCTAAAGTTCGATATTAGTCCCTGGACAATCGCCTTATCTTGTCTCCCACATGCGACTGGGTCTCCTCGGACGGATGCAGTATATGTCCTTGAATGCATGTGGACGTCGCAGTACAGGGAGAGGGTAGCCATCCATTCTGGGAACCCAAGCCCAAGCTGGGCTGGAGAGGTTGATGGCGCAAACCGCATTTTGTACGTTGGAGTTACCGTGAATCTGCTCAAGAGACTCGATGAGCACCTCAATAATAGTGGTAGTGGCCCAGCAGACTTCACTAAGGTTTTCCCACCGATAAGGATCCTCAACGTGAACTGGTATCCATCCTACCAAATCGCGTGTCAGGCAGAACGGATCACAGCTGACCTCTTAGCGGAGGAGTTTCCTGAAGACTTTGTTGCCCAGCCTGGGTAATGATTCAGTCATGATTACGGGAAAGAGTAAAATCGGTTGAGTGTGAGTGGGTAGACAGAATGGTTCGTCGCCAGTGGAGGTTTATCCAGGAGATTGACTCTGCTCTCTCTACCGATTCAGAGTCACTGACGACGAAAGAGGCTACCCCTGAGATTCTTCAGTTTCTGAAGAGAAATGCTGTGGGTGAATTATCCCCTCTGGATGTTCAGGCATTACGCTGTAACGCCTTTATATATGCAGATATGCTCAAAAACAATCGGAATGTTATAACTCCCTTCGACGTTGCAAACTCCATTGAGTTCGCTCTTCGGCATGCTGACGGTGTCCAGAAAGTCCAACTAAAAAATAGGATCCCTGATTGGTTCGGAACCGGGAATCTTCGAAAGACGCCTGGCTCATATTGTCGGTCGGACTATGGTCGACATGATTTACTGCGAGTTGCACCGGTCATCAAGGATACCGAGGCAATCCTCAATTCACTCAATAATCCACCGTGCCTCTCAAGCAAACGAATCGACCATCTCCTGTATCAAGAGATCCTCCTAGAGGAGAAATACATCGACCTTGGCAAACGAACTGGGTTCCGGGAGATCCAGCGTCACGAAATTGACGTGCTAGCTGCCAGGATCAAATTCCAGCTCGAAGAAATGGGATGGAAGTTAGTGCATACTACTAACCCCGAAATCGATGTCTGGGCGGATCCTGGCCGTCTTGTAGATCTAATCGCTGGTAATGGGGACGTGTTATCTGGACGGGAAATTGAACAGTTGATAGTCGGCTCTTTGCTTCGGTACCTCCCAGAAGTCTCTCCTTCAACAGAATTCGTCATTGATGGGATCTATGACGTCCTGGAAGCACAGTTGGAGAGAAGGCATGGCTGGCGTCCGATCACTACCGCTGACAGGACGACGTGGTTTAATGACATAGACCGTCACCTAGTGATGCTCTGTAATCAGTTCAACCATCACTACGAGGTAATCCAATCCGCGGGAGAAATGTCGAATGAGGAATTAGAGCAAACTAAAAGCTTCCTCGGAGAGAATGAGGAATGGATTGCGAAGCTCATCCGGGTAAAACGGGCAGATCTCAAGGACCTCCAAGTCTGGTTGGGGGCCAAGATTGACGCTAACGGTACTTGGGATGCACTTTCACAGGCAACGAACGTAACGGCAGATGAGGATATCCCAACCGGAATAGAGTCTAAAGGCGGGGCAACGACGTATGATATTGTTCGGGAGCTAGAAGAGAAGCTTGAGGAAGCGAGGAAAGAAGACGAGGAGGAAGAGGAAGATAGTGGCCTAGGCGGGCTACGATTTTAGCAATGTACACGGTCGTCGTTTGCTCTAACTGTAAGCACGTCTGGATCGCAAAAGACCGTCCAAAAACAAGTGAATGTAGAAAATGTGGTCGGACTCGGAAGTTCTCCAAGCTGAAAAAGTATTACCAGGATGAGGATCTTGCGGCTGCGAAACTTGCCCGAGCGCAAGTTCAAGCGAGAGTGCATGGCCAAGAAGATAGATTCGAGGAGGCCCTTGAGAGGGGAGTTCTTCACGAGGAAATTGACTCTGTCTTCACCCAAGACCAGTATATCTCTGGTCAAGGTGTCGATGCTGAAGAGGTACGAAAAGCTGTAGGCCGAATGCTCTCCTCCCCTGACGCATCAAAGCCACGGCGGGAGATTGTTCGAAAGGGGATTCGGAACCAGGAGAAACCCACACTAGAGGGTTTCATAGAGTACGCTGAATCGAATGGGTTGGACGCAAGTGATGCTGTTCTCCGGCTGGAAAAATTGGCGCGTTCAGGCCGGATTTCACTCCCCGCAGGAATTTCACTTTCTGAGGTGGAGGCGACAAGCCAAGAGCTGTTAGAGTCAGAGATCGACGATACTCGGGGTGATTTGGAGAGCGAGTCTGATTCGGGCTCTACGAGCTATAAGAGCAAGCAAAAAGCGATTTTGATGAATGCGATTGGGGAGGTCGGCTCCAACCCAGAAGCCGTAGTTGAGTACGCAGTGAATCAGGGGATGTCGCGGGAAAACGCTGCGTTACGTTTAGAGAAGTTCGTTCGAACGGGGGAGTCCGTAGAGATTGAGCTATCCGATGTTGAAGGAGTAGTTGCTGGTATCCTCGGGGAAGAACCCCATGAAACGTCTGGACAGAAGGAGGATTCTGATCCCGCCGAGGGTACGAAGGAGAGCAATTCTAACCCCACCCGGGGCCGTCGAAACCAGCGCGAAATAATGATTGACGCCATCCGAGAGACTAACAACCCTAATCGCACTGATGTTATCAACTATGCTTCTGAGAACGGAATCTCCCGTAAGAAGGCCGAACGATTCCTAGAGAAAATGCTACAAGTCGGAGATGTTACCGAAAGTACGAGCGGTGAACTCCGATTATTGTAAATCGAGGCAGGTCTATGTTGGCAATTCATTGTGGTGTTTCAGAAGCTTAGCGAAGAATTTGCCGTCGATGATTTTTATGGGGAGGTCAAGGCGGCTGCGGAGGATTTTGACGGTTTCATTTACTGGGGCAGTATGGCCAGCGATAATCACTGGGAAAACAGCACACTTTTCGAACCGAAGGAACGGACGCAAAATCTGGTTAAGATGTTGCTCACTCATCTTCTCTACGCTTTTTCCACCTGCTTCGACAGCGGATTTGATTGGGAGTGAAACAAAGACTGCATTCTTGTTTCCTCGATCCAGTTCGATGTCGAAGTCTGATATCTCCCACGGACCGTGTGACTTTCTAGTTTCCTGTGAGAGAGTCCTCCGGCTCGTCGGAGCTATAGCAGAATTATCTGCAAAAATGGCTTTGAGTCTTTCTTGGATTTCGCCATCATCCATCGAATTAACTGCTTCTTCCTCCGTAGAGGTGAGATGTATTGCCTCGAGCTTCGATTCCCTCACACTCCAAATCTCCTGAAAGACGGAATCAGTGTTAACACGGAGGAAAAATGGGATGACTCCAGTCGGCTCCTTCTCGATAGCCCTGATCCAAGCGCGTGCGAGTGCCCACAAGTGAGGTTTCTTCGAAGGCATAGAACCTGGGAGGCTACTCTTGTTCACTGCATTCCCTCGGTTCAGACCCCCTAAGGCATGAAAGACCTTTGATCGGTCCGGGAGATTGCCAACATCAATGTCCGGTGCGTCGATTGACAAAAGACCCCTCTTTGAAAGATCGTAGGCGTACACCTGGAGACCCGAAGAAGACTCCATCGCCTCATTCAGGTGGGTTTCTAATCCCTCAACCATATTATTGAATCTCTCTCTCAATTCATCTGAGGTAGGAGCAGAGTGCTCACTCTCTGAATCTGCGTCATGGCCTTCCCCCTCTATAACTGAATTTAGAACTTCTATCGCATTGAGTACTAGGAACCAGGTGAAACCATGGTGGTCATCTAAACTGTCATCAGTAAGAACATAGGAAGCCCCATCCGCTAACCCGTCCAGTGACTCCAACGTTTCACGCCATAAAGAACTTCCCCGGCCGATTTTCGCTTCTCCAGCCTCAATCCCACCAAGAGACAGTATGAGGGCCATTGCCCTTTTCGTCGCTCGCCACGGATTCTCCCGTAGATTGCTACCGTACTTTCTCAGAGCAAGCGTCTCGTTAATGGTAAAGGAGCGCTGGAGTACGTGTTTCCCACGATCAATCCAGGTTTGAAGGTGGTTGACTTCAATATCTGAAAACGCTTGACTTCGTTTCGCTCTTGCACAAAAACGAACTAGTTCACCGATTATTTGCTTCTCGTCGTAGTTCGGGTCGATCTTCCCCAGAGCGGTTCGAGCATCCTCCATTCCCTCACCGAATTCCTTACGCTGATCGTGCATTACTAATCCTCAATGAATCGATGTAAATCAAGTTTTGTTTCCTCGAATTCCTCTCGAAAACGAGAACCCTCTGGATATAGTTCCTCGAATTCCTCTTGGGTGTACAACCAAGTATCCACGTACGGTTCCTCAGGGAGTGCAAGTAGAGAACGTCGTAAATCAAACCGAACCCCGTTAAACGCCTCGGCCAACACGAAGAGATCGACATCGTCAGCCTCGATACCCTGTTCAACGGCCGAACCAAAGAGGAATAGTCTGTCTGGTTGAATTGGAAGGATACCTTCAATGAGTTCCCTCAACAATTGCCTCGGAAGTGGAGACTGCAGACTACCATCGTCGCAAAGTTTCACAGTATCTTCGTTGGTTGGGTCCATAATTTAACAGCTCCCCAATAATGTATGGCCACTATCTCCTTGAAGGAGACACGGTAAATTCGGTACAGTCATTCGAAGCTGATTTTCACGGCTGCGTTATTACGTATGGTTGGGTTTTCCGAAGGAATGGTAGCTAAGCCAAGAGCGTATTCTGTATCGATGTCATCGTATGAGCCATACGCACAGTAGAGAGGGTGTTCTGGAAGTTCTCTATTTAGATCAAGGGTCCTCGCCGGCAGCCAGTTCGATTGATCTAACGGAAGACGGGTGCATTGGTTCATATGAATCCTGTCACTACAAATGGCGTAGCACGCTTTCTCAGCGCCATTCCGGTCATTGGCGTGCAATGAGACACATTCGAGGTTGTCAAAGGCGGATACGGCGGTATTAATCGCTTCTCGTGCTTCTACGCTAAGGAATGGGTCTGACTGGGGAATGTAGATGTGGGTTGGATTGAAGACTTCGGATAATCCCTCCAAGAGGTTGTTGTGAGTGACCTTTGAGAACTGCAAATCCGGGACCTTTTCTGATGAGTCGAGTTGCTCAAGTAGGAACCATCGCTCTGCTTGGTGGAAACCAGCAATAACCGAAGATAAGTTGATTCTTGAGATGGCAGGGATTGAATCCCCCCTCAACCACTCGGAGGGAATAGGCACTCGTTGGTGGAGCACCTTGAATGATTCTTGACCACGTTTTTCCGTACTCTCTCCTCGGACTTCTTCTCCGATTACCGCACCTTCCTCGTACTCATCACGCAATTCTCGAAGAAGTTCCAGAGCGAGGTCATTATTCATGGATATTTACCCGCAGCTTGGGCACTTTACTATATCCCCTACGCCAGTGTTCATAGACAAGAGATTGGTTGATGCCATTGCTCCTCAATCATCCCCAACTTCTCTGTACTGGCCCAGCCTCAGGCCGTTGTTGGAGAAGGTTGGAACATTCGATGTTTCATTGGTGGTGAAGTTCATTCTATGGGGTTCCTCCATTTGAGGACACGCCAGAACCGGCAGAAACTATGGCCGCATACGTACGGGGACCCAGTGTGTGAGTAGGATTTCCGGGAACGACCTGGACATAATCTACAGGCGAGGAGATGGAGAATCACAGGCCAGTGATCTCCCCGATCTCCACCTCATCTAAGTACTGACAGTCTCCCTTGTAGATCGGCTTTCCCTCGTAGACCACCAGTGCATGCTGGAGTTCATCGATAGCAGTGGCGGCATCCTCTAAGACACGAGCTGCCTCTTTAGCAATATCAGCCAGGAGTCAAACGGGTAACTCTCGTCGACGACGCTCTCATTCTACGGCTGGAACCCGTTTCCGTCCTCCTGTGGAGGACGTCGTCCCGCAGATGCGAGAGATGGCACTCTAAGTTGCCTTCCTATCTGTGTGGGTAGGCCCTTGATTCAGGAAGGTCTGGTCACAGAGGACACGATGACCTGCGGTGAGAGAGCCTGTCTTGAAAACTGAGAGGCGATGACTCGTCGCGGGGTGGGTGCACCCGTGATTGTGCCACGATCCCCCAGAAGCCGAGCGAGAAACCCTCGTGGTTGACGTTTCTGGCGTATTTGGATCGTAACCCGTTCACATCCTCCTGTGGAGGATATCGTTCCGTCTCGGGACGTGGGATATCACTCCGGGCATGCGGCCCCTCCTCGACTAGATGGAGTTCGGACGGCACGCACCGCTCGCCGCATTCCGCCCTCCGCGTCGCTCGCGACCGACCATTCCGGGCTGTCGCGGTCTCGTTCCTTCGTCACTCGACCGCGTTCCGGGCTAAAATGTATGTGCCCTCGACGCCAGCGGGTATCCCCGTCGGTTGCGCCCCTTGCGGGCTTTCGCGTTCCAGCGCTTTGAGCCGCCTGCGCTGTCGCGCGCCACACGGCGGCGCGCGTTCTCGACGACAGTCGCTCTGGACACGGTCCCGCACATCGGGCCGAACGCGAACGGGCATATCCCGCTGGCCGCTCGCTCCGGGCGGGTCGACGCGCGCCACTGGCTGCGTATTTCCTCCTTGGGTGTGCGCCACTCGCGCCCCCGTGGGGCGCTCGTGAAGGCGCGAGCGGCGCACACACTAATTGATGTAATGGTTGGACTCGGTGTCGTCGAAGAAACCACGAGTGATAGTCGTGGTTGTCGGGCGTCGCGATAACGCCTTCAGGTCCAGTAGACCAATGAGTAGTAAGAATCCACGTGGTAGTAACGGTGTTGGACAGGCAGTTGAAACAACCAAACTCGGAGAAACAAGCGAGCGAGAAGCAGACTCGGAGTCGGACATAGCGGAGATTGAGGCTGTCGACGAGGTTCGGGTGCGTGAGGAGCGTCTGCGGGCGACGGTGGACATGGAGATTCGAGCGAGAATAGATTCAAACCACCCTGAAGCGATGGGGGCTGGGTTGACGCTTGCGGAGGAGGAGCGGGCGTTAGCGCGGGAGTGGGAGATTAAGCGCACACACCACCGGTTTGACCGCCGAGAAAGTTCTGACAGAGAGGCTCGTACTCGGGAGTACGTGAGTAAGCGGACGCCGAGTGAACTCTACGAAGCCCGGCCGGTTGACCCTCGGGAGGAGCTTGGGTGTGAGATGTTGGGTGAGGTGAATCGGGAAGCGATGCGCTTGGAATCGAAGTGCCGTGGATTCTCACGGGCAGCAACATCGAGAGTGCTTGCTGGGCGCGTCCAGCAGAATGGGGATGTGACGACGGGCGTGCTTGAGACTCTCGAGAAACTCGCATTAGGGCCCGGGCAGATCATTCCATTCGGTGACCTCGAGCGGGTTGAACGTGATGAGGTGACGGTGGAGGGTTGGGTTGAGCGGTTGTTCGAGCCTTCGCATCCAGCGATCGCTCAAGTGGGTTTGCTGGAAGATGAGAGCGGTCGTTGCAAAGTGACGATTTGGAAACGGAGTAATCAGTCACTGGTTCGTGAGGGTGAACGAGTTCGTGTGAGTGGTGCGGCATTGAGCTTCTATGAGGGGCGACCGAGCCTGGCAGTCACGGGCTGGAGCACTCTCAGGTTCACTGAGCGAGAACGGTACTGGGAGGCCTAGGGTCTCTCCTCGGCTTTTTCTTTCTGCCAGCTTCCTCCCCAGCCGTCGTCCTCACGCTGGGTTCGGACGCCCCTCGCGCGTTCTCACTCCGTGATTCATCGCACGCCATGGCCAAGGTGTCCTTCTCAACTTCTACACCAATATTCAGCCTGTGTCTTGTTGGTTGTCTGTCCTTGTCGGGGATTTCATTAACCCCCGCCCCACACAGGTAGGTATCATTGGAGTGGTGTTTCTTTAATGGATCAACAAACCCGTCTCACTGAAGACGATCTGAGCGAGGGTGAGCCCCAGGTCTTCATGATGCCTGTCAACCGGAGTCGATGGCTCGATGAATTCAAGCGTACCGTCGACAATCGGATAACTTTCAACGACAGCCGTGACCTCCCTCGTGCTCTCGAGGAATTGGATTCAACGAGGATCTGGGGGACGCAGAGTGGGGAACGCAACGAATCGATGTGGGGGAAACTCACGCCGGGGGATATCATGTTGTTCTACTCTGAGGGCTGGTTTTTCGCTGCCGGCCGAATCAAGGATACCATCCGAAGCCCGGAAGCAGGCGACTATATCTGGGATAACGAGGATAGCGAATTCATCTATACGCTCACGGATTACACGCATCTCGCAATTACAAAGCCAACTGTCTGGGACTGGTTTGGTTACAAGGAAAACTTCACTCGCCGCGGCCTCGCACGGGTTTCCTCAGATCGCGTGGAATCCCTCCGGAGAGAAGTCGGTGATATTTGGGAACACATTCTGGGATTCGAGGTCGATGAGCCAATAGAGTCGATCCTCTCTGCAGAACCCGGTTCCGCTACGTCGAATGGAGGGACGGATTCGTATTTCATCCTAAGAACTGGTGGTGGCGAGTACGAAGACAAACCTAGTGAAGAATACCACTTCAAGGAAGGTATCCCCGGTTCAAGACAGCTCCGTGAGGCTGTAGGGTCCGCGAAATTCGTCTGCCTCGAGGATGAGGAATTCTACGCAAAAGGTGCGATCACGGACATCGCCTCAGAAACCCGCGACGGTACCACACACTACTTCGCCACCATTTCGGGTCACAACGAGATCAACCCCGTTTCCTTCGATGCAGTTCGGGACGACCTTGAACCCAACTTCCCCATCCAGTATGGCATCATCAAAATCCCAGAATCGGACTACAATCGAATCGTCTCCCCAGAGGTTCCCCCATCAGTCACGTCGTATGACTCTGTGAGTGAGGCGACAGAAGATATTACGACTCGACTCACCCAGGTAAGTGAAAACCGAACTCAGTGGTTCACTGAGCAACTAGCCCGCTCGATTATTGAGGACTGGACAACGGCCTTCCGGAACTTCGGTCCTAATACCACTGTTGGGCCAGCTCAGGAAGCCGCCTTCGAACAAATTCGCGACCTCTTCGAGGAGTGCAAAACTGACCTGGAGGCCATTTCGGATGAGATCGGGAACGGCCGCCTTGACTCGCTCTCACCAGCTCAAACCCTCTTCATGGTGCTCTTGCGTCACCTTCAAACCCAGCATGGACTCCGAGCGAACGCAAATCACGTTAAACTCTCCTTGCTCTTCGAGCACAACTACGACCTCCGAACCGAATCTGGTCGAACCGCGTCTGTGGATCACGCGCTCTTCACGCATCTGAGTAAGCACGAGCACGCTGGTGTGTACCGGTTTTCTGCGCCGCCTGAGTACTGGCTCACCAGCATTGCTAGTGGCGCGATCTCCTTCGAAGCAGAGGACGAAGACGACTGGAGTCGCCTCAACCCCGATGACGTTGTACTCTTCTACTGCCAGCAAACCGACCTCGATACGACCGGGGAATACGCGAGCGGATTCATCGGTGCCGGTGTCGTTGGCAATCTAACTCGGAAGCCCTCGACTGATCCGTGGTGGTGGGATGAACACCACAATAACGAGTCTTTCCCCCTTATCGCTAGCTTCAACGCGGTCTATCTCACGGGGAATGATGACGCTTTGCCCGATTCGAATCCAATAACGGAGTCGACGACGCCTAAGTCCCTGGAGTCTGCTTTCGAGGCGCTCACTGCGAACCTGCTTCAATACGATACTGCTGTTGACCTTTGTGAATCCAGGACTGGGCGTGGTCTGGCGGTCTCAGGGCGATTCTCACCGTTTCTCGACGAACAAAGCGAGCCTGATCATGAGCGGCCCCGTATTCTACTCGAAGCGATGGCCAAGAGCGGAACACTCACTCCTGTTCCCCCGATAGACCTGGTTCGAGATTTCGAAGGGGCCTTAGATCAGGCGACAATTCTCGATGGCCTGCATTTTGAGGGAGACCGGGGCCAAGAGTTAGTTTCACAAGTTGGTCAAGCCCTTCGGGCTGGAAAACACGTGATCTTTACTGGTCCACCTGGGACTGGGAAGACAGAGGTAGCTCGTCGAGTTGCGTCCTATCTTGTGGATTCAAGCCCGGATCTGTACACGGATTCACAGCTGACAACGGCAACGGCGGATTGGTCGACGTTCGATACCGTCGGAGGATACATGCCGGACGGCTCAGACTCGGATTCGGATGAACTAGAGTTCTCACCGGGCGTCGTTCTGAACCGATTCAAGGGTCGTCGTCCGGAGATGCAGCGCAACGAGCCGCTCATTATTGACGAGCTGAATCGCGCAGATATCGACAAAGCATTCGGGCAACTCTTCACTGTTCTCTCGGGTCAGTCTGTCCAGCTTCCATACCTGAAGGATGGGCAGGAAGTTGAATTACAGAACGCGACTGGCCTCTCAGGGAAGCCAGCGTCCCATCAGTATGTGGTCCCGGAGTCCTGGCGGATCTTCGCGACGATGAACACGTACGATAAGACATCATTGTACGAGATGAGTTACGCCTTCATGCGGCGCTTCGCGTTCATCCGCGTCGAAGTCCCTGACCTCCCCGCCGACCCCGAGGAGTTAGATGCTCTGATTGCGCGGTACACGTCCGTTTGGGATGACCTGGACCCGGACGAGAATGAGCGGACTGCGGTCGGGCAAGTCTGGCGTGCAACCAACACAGCAGTCGAGAACCGCTCGATAGGGCCCGCAATCATTGAAGATATGCTCCGGTACGTGGCCCAAGGGAACGATCGCCTCACAACCCATCTAACGCAGGCCGTCATCAGCTTCGTGTTCCCCCAGCTAGAGGGCGTCCCTGAGCGCCGGGATATCCTCAACGCGATTGCTCAAGTGAACACCATTGATGGGAGTGAGATTGAGCGTGCGGCCCAGGATATGCTGCAGGTCGACTCCCTCGAGCATGCATAAAGACGACCTTCTCGATAGCCTCACCGAGGACATCCTTGCGTACGCGATGCAGGGCGCATTTCCAGAGCGAGAAATTGCGGCTACACTCAAGCCAGATGAGTTAGATGACCGCTTTAAGGAATACGAATTGCTCCTGGATCTGCATTTCATCCTGCAGGACGATGTGACGTCATTCGTTCGTGAACTCCCGAAACACGTGCGCTCAATTCGGACGGAAACCCAGAATGTCTCACACACTACACGAGGTGCTGTGAATGGTCGAATCGACTGGTCGGCCACGACGAAAAAGCGGTATTCGGAGTACCCGAATGACCGCAGCATCTTCGTATGCGAGAACCGCTCTAAGAACTATGATATCCCTGAGAATCTTGTTCTGAAGCGTTTGCTTGCGGTAATTTATGAGACGCTTTCAGCGGCTGAGTCCTACCTCCGGTCCGACTATACATGGGTGGAGGAAACTTGGCGCGGTGACGAGGAACTCATTGATGAGCTCACGAACCTCGTCGAGCGGAACGTCCACGTGCGCCGTATTCGCGAGCCAGCCTCATATGAGCCAACCGAGCGAATGCTCACGCAGGCTGAAAGCTCACGGCAACCGGTCTATCGCCAGGCTGCACGCCTTCTTCGGAAGCGTCAACGCCTATTCGATGGCGATGAAGCACTACTCCGGGAGTTGCTAGCTGAGACAGCGGTAACACCGGATGACGAGGACGTGCTGTTCGAGCTATTCGTTCTCTTCCGGTTCATCTCAACGATCGATGCAATGCGGGAGGGTTCATTCACGCTCGAAACTATTGCGTCAGATCACCAGGAGGTCGCGCACTTTACCGGGGAAACGGAAGCAGAAACAGAAATCGCCATCTATCACGATAACTCTGCGCGAGACAGAGACCTCTCGTTTCGGGCTGGCGTTGACCGCGACTCAGATTCACTGTCTCGAACTGACCGCGTCCAACTTGTAGCTCAGGAGGTTGCCGATTCGTACTTTACGGACAGAGAGTTCCAGAATCATACTGGTCGTCCGGACATCATTGTGCTTGAGATCATCTCCGGGAATGGAACGTATGAGTACCTGATTACGGAGGTGAAGAACAGTACTCGCACGAAGACGATCAGGCAGGGGATCAAAGAGACGCTCGAATACGTCGCGTTCCTCCGATTAGACGATGAATTCGTGTTCACCGACGAATCTGAAGATGTATTCGGAGACGGCTGGAACGGCCTGCTCGTCATTCAGGACCTAGACTCTGAGACGGCTTCCTTTGAAGCACAAAAAGACAATGAGATCACGATCCTCCAAGCCTCAGAAATCGATGAACAACTCCAGCACGTCCTCGAGAACATTCTTTGATCTCTCGGCCTTGAACCACTTCTAGGGGACCAAACGGATGCTCACTGGCTCCCGAGGCCATACTTCTTTATGCGTGCTGGGTAACCCAATCCGTGCCAATTTTTCTTGGAGGGATTGGCTTTCTGGCGTGACGACTGATGGTGGACTTCACCTATTGTTGAGGAATAGGATGGAACCTATGTCAGGTATTAAGGCGGTCTCCCTCCTGTTCTTCGAGTATCTATGGCTGATATTGGCCTCGTCAGTTGTGTGAAGACGAAACGAAGTGAGCCGGCCATACCTAAGGACCTCTATACCTCCGATTACTTCCGTAAAATGCGAGCGTATGCCGAAAGATTCCACGATGACTGGTGGATACTTTCGGCGGAACACGGCCTTCTGAATCCGGATGGGGCACAAATAGAGCCCTATGAAGAGACACTCACGGGCGCATCAGTGGCAAAGAAACGTGAGTGGAGCAACCGTGTAGCCGAGCAATTAACCGAAGCTGGATTACTATCCGAAGATACTACTCTTGTCCTTCACGCCGGGAAGAATTACTACGAAGAGTTGCTACCTCTCATCAAGGACTCAGGAGTCGCAGTTGAGATCCCTACAGAGGGACTATACATTGGGGAGAAGAAAGCCTGGTACAAGGAGCGACTCTGACGGGGCTCGAAAATGTGTAGAACGGGGAATCACCCTACACCACTCAATCGAAGTAAGGCACCTGCATCCCGATCTACCCTGCTCTAATTGAGGGGTGTCCTCTGTTCCTGGTACACTTGCCGTATCTAGTAAAGTTTCGAGTGCAGCATTGTCGGAACTGAACTCCTCCTCAATCTCATCAGTCGTTCCTGAAGATGAGAGTGAGCCCCAGTCGAGTGGGTAGAAGCACACGAAGTCAAAGGTACTCTAGAGGGATCAACCACAATAGCATCCTCTCAACGATATGTAAATATCGTCTGAAACCTAAGTGGCTGGTTTTATCTAACATACGACCAACTGGTCACGATGATGACCGGGTCTTACTTCATTCATACTAATCGACAACATGGCCATATAATTGATTTCGGTCGATTATTCGAGGATGTCAGCGTGGCCGCAACGTTTGACGATAGGTCGGACTACGGTGAACAGCTTCAGCCCTTGAGCGAGGGTGATCGGGTCCTGATGTACGATCAACCATCAGGCACCTACATTGGCGTTGGGACTATTTCGAAGCCGTGGAGTGGAGACGGTGTCACCGATCCTGAAAAGAAGGTGGCCCCAGAGGACGATGTTGAAGAGTTCCACGTTGGCGTCGATTGGGAGCATTGGCGTCACCCCAACAATGGCTACAATCGGGCGAAAGTCAACCGCATCCTAGAATATCCCGAGGCGCATGCACCTCGACAGTCAGTAATGCCGATTAGTAACCCCGACGAACAGGCGATTAACCGGGTGTACGGCATTATTAGCGATGGTAGTGAGTTACCCACGGTGTTGACTAACGAACAGCAGGAGGTTCTCGAAGAGTGGCGGGAAGTCGCGGTTAACCACACCGCTGGCGAGGAGTTTGATTTCGAGAAGCACGACCGGACGAAAGATATTCGAGAGCGAGCAAGCACTTTCATCGACGACCCCACACCGGAACGATTCAAGTTGATGTGGGACCGGATGCATGCCGCCATCCAACGTGGTAATGCCGAGAACATACTGTCCAAGTGGGACAGTTCGATTGATGATCTTGCAGACCTCATCAAAGAAATTCGCGATACTGACCACTACGACGATCGGTGGGAGTCCAAACTGGGTGGGAAGACGACGGTTCGGGAGCTCTTCGGAAACTTTCACATCGAGGAGTATCCGATTATCAACGCCGCGACCGAGAGCGGACTAGCCTTCTTTGGCTACGAACAACCAGGTTCCTACGCAGAAGGCGTCGAGGAGTTCGAAGATTTCCTTCAAACGTACGAGCAAGTAGTTGGTCATGCGACAGCCAAAGCCGATCATGAACTGAAAGTGCCGATCCATCTCGAGGTAGACCAACTCTTCAACGTCATCGACAAGGTTGACGAGTCGAGTATCAGGAACGAATCGTCTGATGCTGCAATCCGCCTCTACCGGACAGTCCTCGACGCCAAGACCGACACCGGTACTGATGGTGGCGAATCAGCAACGACGTTAAAGGAACTCGCTGGAACGGATGCCAACCCGTTCTGGGTCAATCAAGGCAACCAAGATGAAATCCGAGATGAATATCTGCGAGCCAAGGTCGACAACACCTGGCACCATGACCTCGAGCGAGTAGTAGAAGGAGATGTCATCTTCCATAATTTCGATGATGAACTACTCGGCTACTCAATCGCTACGGGAGCTCACGAAACCTACTCATTCCACAACCAAGAGTACCAACGAAGCGACGTTGACTTCCACTGGTTCGACGAGCCACTGCCGGTCGACACCGAGCTGAAGGAAATGCTCGGCCAAGAAAAGTACCGAACAGAGGAATACTACCCGATAAATTCGAACGACCACCTCGCACAAGCATATCTTGCAGATCTATCGGAGTCAGCCGCGAACTTCCTCCTCAGCAGAGTCGATGTCGATCCAGGTCAGGATACATCGACCGATACCGTTGAACTCCCGGCCAAACCGGATAGTTCTGCAGAGATTGAACGCCAACTCATCCAGAACAAACAGGTGGTGTTCTATGGGCCTCCCGGAACCGGGAAGACCTTCGATGCGACGCGCTTCGCGAAACGGTGGGTTCACGAGAAAACTAAAGGTAAGCCCGAAGCGAACCAGATCAGGTCGGTCACGTTCCATCCCTCCTTCTCCTACGAGGACTTCATCGAGGGACTGACCGCCAACGCGACGACGTCAGGAAATGTTACATACGACATCGAAGACGGCGTGTTGAAAGAAATCGTCGAGGACGCGACCGATGCTTTGGAGGCAACGCCAACGGGTGAGCGTCCACCACCGTTCATTCTAATTATCGACGAGATCAACCGTGGGAATCTCGCCCAGATCCTCGGGGAAATCATCACCCTCCTCGAGGCGGACAAACGAGGGAGCTACAAGGTCGATCTTGCTCATTCTGGCGATCCGTTCACACTTCCCTCGAACCTATACATTATCGGAACGATGAATACTGCCGACCAGTCGATCTCGCTGGTCGATACCGCCCTCCGCCGCCGATTCCGGTTCATTGACTTTTCACCGAACCTCGACGTCGTCTTCGAACAATCCGACACTATCGACGCCAGTGCCGATCCTGAAGAATTGCTCAAAGCACCGCAGGGAACTATCTCTGACCGGGACCGCCTCCTTGCAGCGAGTGTGCTGGCGGTGGACGAGCTAAACGAGCGTATTCTGGATGCACCACAGCTCGGGAAGGGCAAACAGCTCGGCCACACATATCTCCTTGAACACGAGTCGCGGGCCGCAGTCGTCGACGCGTGGCGCTTCGACATTCTTCCCCAACTGGAGGAATACTACTTCGGGCAGTTCAATCGGCTGCGAGAGAACCTCCTCCACGGAACTGGCGAGACACTAGTCGAGTGGGATACTGAGCGTATTCAGCCATTCACTGCTGACGACCTCTATAGAGCGCTTTGTACGCTCAGTGGCATCGAGAACCCGGTTGGACTCTCCGGGTACGAGCATGAATTAACTGGAGGGCCGAGTGCTGACTCCGACGACGACGCATGGGGGAAGGGGGAACGAACACCTGAGGCGTTTCGTGAGCGGATTTTGTCAACACTTGATCCGGCGAACGCTGAAAAACTCGGTCAACTCATCGATGTCGGTGACGAGATCGCCCGGCTTGATCCCGGCGATGGTGACTACGCGAGTCTGATGGTGAAAGCGGAGGAAGTGAATCCTTCCGTCGGGATAGTCCAGATTGAGCAAGACGGAACGATTGGCTTCCGGTGGGACTGGCTCCTCTCGAACGACGACAGCGAGGTCTCGCCGGCGTTCGTCGACGAGGCTGCACCGGTCTTCGAGTCGGTTACTGGCTATCAACACGAGAGGAACCCAGCGGATGGGGAAGATGGTGACTTCGAAAGTCCTGAACTCGTTGTCCAAGATCTTTCCCAAGCAGATGTCGACGACCTCATCGAGGGTCTTCGTGAGTTCGTTGATCGGGCACGCGAACACCAGCATGACTGAGCTCCTCCCACTCGGTGGGCTTGGTCCACGTATCGACGAGGCCGCAGGCACCGAGACTGAGCCTCCATCCGAGCCAATCTCGCTTGGGGAACATGAGACGACAGAGTCTTTCCCGGTCTCAGAGGCCGACGCCGAGTTTCTGGAGAGCATGGAGCAGCGGTTCGGGGCCGCGCCACTCGGGGTGTCCTTCGGGAGCGACGGACAGGTAACTCTATCTAGTGACTCGTTCGTGGGGGTGCTCACGCTCCCGAGTGGGGTTCGCGTTGAAGTCACCCCGAAACGGACGGTTACCCGATTACTGTGGGCGCTCCAGTATGCGTTCGACACGCCGGTTGATTCGACTGACCTGGAGACTGACTTCACGAGCGCATCGTCGTTTTTCGACGCGATTGGCATCCTATTTCGGACTGAACTCCGCTCGGTGTTGTCCCAGGGCCTCCACCGGGATTATGTCCCCACGAGCAGTGTTGAGGAACGCGTAAAGGGTCGCATCGACGTCCAGCGACAACTCCAGCGCCCCTCACCCGTCACGACCGACTTCGCAGTCAATTACGAGGCGTTTACGGAAGATAACGACCTGAATCAGGCAGTATTAGCGGCACTTCGAGTGCTCATCAAGCTCGTGGGCGATGATGGCCTTACAAGCCAACTCCGGGCACAGGAGCGACAACTCCGGGAGTTCGTTAGCGTGGCGTCAGTCCAGCCCGCGGCCGTTCGTCGTATTGAACTCTCGCGGCTGAACAACCACTATGCGGCACTCCTCGAACTGGTGACGCTGGTGTTAGAGCGTGAGTTCTTCGAGGATATTCGTGCTGGAAACCAGCGCTCTCTGGCGTTGTTCGTGAATATGAACACTGTCTTTGAACGGATTATTGAACGAGCCTTTCGATCGGTCGCACGAGACCGAAGGGATCTTCGTGTCTACGGTCAGGCCGCGATTCCAGATCTTGTCGACGGGCCACATGCTGTTTCGATGCAGCCGGACGTGCTCGTCCGAACAACGGACGAGCGGCCGGTATTCGTCGCTGATGCGAAGTGGAAAACGAACCCGCACTCGCCGTCGTCCAGAGACGTGTACCAACTGACGTCCTACATTCTCTCCCTCGAAGTTCCTGGCGTACTCGTCTACCCCGGTGGACGAGTGGGAATACCCCCCTCCACAGTCGGAGGGTATTCGCTGCACTCCTTCGCAGTGGCGACTGACTCGGATGCCAGTTCCTACGACGACTACGTTCAGGCTCTCGAAGGAAGTGTGGAAGAGCTGTTCGAGCAATTCCTTGTAGGGGGTTCCGGAACCGCTCTACGATAGTTGAAGCTCCTGCAGGATGCTACGTTACCGCTCCTCGCGGCTCTTGGATACGATTCCTTCACCGTCGTCGTTGAGCACAATGAGGCCGTTCTCATTTCGCTCGAAATACTCGAGCAGGGACTGGCGGAGATAGCTGTAGAGATCTGATCCAGAACTGTATCCCCAGAGTGAGCATAGTTCTGCGTTTTTCGTCGGCTGGACCTCATGAATGTCGTGGAGGCGCTGGAGGTCTTGCATCGATAGATCGTACTCTGCCCGGAGCTCGGCGTTTGGACGTTCCACCGCTGTCTCAGCAGTATCCTCCTCTTCGTCTGTATCATCATCTCTACTCAGCGCCCCGCCTGTCGTGTACTTCGCACCTGAGTCCGGGTCTTTCGAGATCGGGCCGTTGTCGTCAGTATCCGTTGAATCTGTGCTTGGCGAGGTAGATGATTCTAAACCGGTCGTCTGTGAGGTGGTTATTTCGATCTCCTCTAAATCCGTCTGTTTCTCTCGAGCCGCTGTGAGAAGACGTTTCAGAGTTATCGGCTCGTCTTGGTAGATCGGATAGAGCCACCAGAGCTGTTGGAGGTCACTAGGTGAGAGAACCGACTGCTCGCGGACATACTGCATTGCTGTCTCCCACTGGCGTTCCGAGAGCCCACCGTCTTCGAAGTCGATGTACTCGAGGAATGCGTTGGCAACCGGGACCGTTACGGTATCGATGATCTCTTGGAGGTTAAGTGGCCCGTCGATTGTTTCGACGGATTCCTCGTCGACGAGTTCCTCGGCCCAGAGTTCATTCCCTCGCCGCTTTGCACGAGCAACGACGGCCGGGTCGATTGCTGCCGACTCGAAATCGGGCTGCTGGCCGATTCGTTCCCCGAGCTCTCGGACCCAGTGAAGTTCCTGAGCGAATGCCTTCCCGTCGACGCCATCAAGATGCTGCTCGTCAGGAACGGCGACGTAGTGATGGAAGTGCGGTCGTTGATCGCCGTGTCGCCGGAGAATCCGCCCCATCCGTTGGATGAGTTGGAGCTCCGTTTTCGTTCCGGCGACGTTGATTCCGACTTCCGCATCCGGAACGTCGATACCCTCATCGAGTAGCTTCGGTGCGACCAACACGCCGTTATCGGCATCTTTGAAGCGGTCGATGCGATTCCGGACGATCTGGTCTTTCTTCTTGGTAGACGATGCGACCTGACTGTGGACTGCGTACACGTCGTCACAGACACTGGAGAGTTGATCTTCGATCTCGTCCACCATCGCGATGTTCATTGTGAACATTACGATTTTGATGCCCTCTCCCTCCGCAGTAAGGTAGTTCTCCGCAAGCCTGATTGCGGCGTCAAGTTTAGGGCGGGAGCGATGTCGAATCATGTTTCTGTCCATGATTGCGGCGTGGAGATTCTGCCACGAGTCCGGGACGGTGGCTTGCTCGATGTTCGCAGCCTTGTGTGCGCGGATGAAATCCCCCATGTCCTGGAACTCATTGAACGGTACATCGAGACGGCGCACGAGCGCCGTTGACTTATCGGAGTAGCGAACGGTCTTGAAGAGGTTCGTGATGCGGTTGGTCTTCTGTTCCCACTCATCGGCTTCAGAGGTTTCGAGGGCGGTTGGATGAACAGTCCACTCAAAGTCCGGAATGACGCCATCCTGCTGGGCATCTTCGACAGAGTACGTGTAGACGACCTCGCCGAGAAGAGATTCAAGCTCAGATCGCTTCTTCCCTCCTTCACGACCGAGCGTCGCTGAGAGCCCCAGCATCGCCTCGGTATCGACGTCGTCAAGGGCAGCTCCGAACCCACCCTCACCCGTGTTCGAGTAGTGATGGGCCTCGTCACAGATGACGAGGTCATACGTCCTCTCGGGTGCGCCACCGTATCGAGGCTGTATTGAATGGATTGTATGGAAATCGACGGACCCAGTCGAGAATTCTAACGTCTCGGGTTGGCCACTGCGATCCGCACCGGAAATGTTCAGACCTAGGAGATCCCGGATTTCTCGCTCCCACTGGCTCAGAATCGCGTTCGAGTGCGCGATGACGGCGATGGACGCGTCTTCTGTCCGTTCGGCTTGTTCCCAAACGTCGAAATTGTGGTTCGGGAGAACGCCACAGAGCTGCGCGATTGCCCCGATACCGGCGACCGTTTTTCCTGTAGCCGTCGCCATCTCCAAAACGCCGTGTCGGCCTGTAGACAGCCATGCTTCAAGGCCTTCGCGCTGGTTCTTCCAGAGTGAGACCATCAACACCGGGTACCGGAGGGAATCGACAAGCTCCTCGTGGTCTAACTCGTTGTACTTGTCGACCGCGCTCTGGAGTTTGGTTAGGAGATCCGCATCGCCGTGTACCTCCTGTTGGAGTGCCGTCGCATAGAGCTCTAACAGATAGAGCGTTCCATCCCGGTTCATGTGGTCGAGCTCCATCTGGCTCGGGTCGAGGCCATTCCGTCGGAGATACTTGGTTAGGAGTCGCTCTGCCGATTCCGCAAGAACATCGAGCTCTCCGCTGTGATGGGTTCTCAGGGTCCGATTCAGGTCCGCGATTCCTTCTCTGAACTCGGCGAATCCCGCCCCATCGTCGGCTGCTTGCTCTCCTGTACCGAGTCGTTCACCGATGAACTCAGAGAAGAGTTCGTCGTACGCGTCCCGCATGAACTGTAGATCCGCCGGGTGTAATGGGCCAATATACCGGTCGAGATGAGCGTAGTTCGCGAGCTCACTATCCATCAGCAGCAGCTGTTCTAACGTATCTTTCCCCGAGAGACGGTCTTCCTCGTACTCCTCGAAGTCCCGGTACTCCGAGCCCCTTGGTGCCATCTCTCAAGAACGAATACATACAACCAGATAACACTTTTTACGCACTATACCATTACCTGGATGCTACGAGCATGAGAACCGTCCCGGTCTTAATTCATTTAAGACAATACTGATAGGATGGCTGCATTTCACTTTGGGCGGCTTCTGGAATGTCTCGGTGGCGACGAGTACTCTCGTGCATGACGTTACTTGCGACTAATATACCCCTTTTACAACCGGGCGTCTAGATGGCTCTCTCCTGATTCGGAAGCACGCAAGGAACGTGTGTCGTCCGTCCCTAGAGGGCGATTGGGGTGTCTACGATGCATGTTCCCTCCGGTGCCAGCGGTTCTCCTCTTTGGTCCCGGATTCCATAGACGCTCCCCTGTCTCCGCCCCGAGAGACAGCTTACCTCACCACTATACGAACGTTGGATAGCTTCGTCCGCCTTGCCGGGAGTAGGCCTCCTCAACGATGTCGTCGATTTCCGTTGTGGTGAAGACGTCTTGCATTGCGGTCTGCTTGAACAGCCGTCGAACCTGGCTGAACCGATAGTCGGCGTAGAAGCTCAGGTCGAAGACGAGCGCCCGGGCTGCGTCTTCAGATGTCTTGTACGAGCGGGTTGATGACTCCCAGTCTCCCTCCACGATCGGCATGATTCGGGCGCTGTTTGCGGCCGTCTGGAGCATCGTCCAGATCTGGTTGTCACTGAGTGGTTGTTCAAACCGGGGCGTCGGGCCGGTCGTCTGTTCATCGGTCGTGTCCGTCGTGTGGACGTTGCGTTGCGATCTCATTGTCGGTGGCCGCGCGCCCCGTCGCAACCTCGCGACGGGCGCGCTCCACCTTCGGTGAGGCGCGCCCCCGCGCCGGCCCGCCTCGCGATAGTCCGATGACCCCGGGAAATTCACCGACGGAATAGATATCGATTACAACGATGGAAGCCCAAGTGCCGTTTAGAAAGGGACAGGGAGAAGTCATAGTGAATCGTTTAGAGACTAGTTCTGCTGGAAAAGAGGGGGAAAGTAAGGGAGTCTGAGGTAGGACGTATAGAGTTCTATACGGAGTGGCTCAGTTTGGAGGAGGGGAACCAGCGCTGTCCGGACGTAGAGGGGTAGGTTCAGCGTTTGAGATGGGAAATACGGATAGTGTGAAACAGACGCGAGGCGGGCCGTCGCGAGCTGCTCGTGAATCCACGGAAAACCAACCGGTAGCAGACTGGGGGATTGATAAGAATTTCGCCCACTATTCGGATTCAAGAAGGCGTACGCAGGCCGTATGCGGAGCGTCGGCCAGACCGTCGGGACCCCAGGTGTATGGTTGTGAATCATCACGGGAAACATATCCTTCGGACTGGAGTCGCTTCAGCCAATCCCGGGTTTGCTTCTCACCGATTGAAACCTCCTCTCGATTCGCGATCTCGGCAGCTGTCCCCGGACCATCATCTAGGAGCGCTCGAATTACGCCGCGCTGTCCCTCGGAGCGTTCTTCGATCACGGCCGTCTCCGGTCCGTCCGTGACCATCTCGGCTAACCACTCCGGAAGGACGCTTGTGTGGATGTAGACCGTTGCAGCCGTCGTTCGACCGAACCGGAGGATGGCTTGGGCAATCTTGTGTTCGCGATAGTGCCGGAGAAACGGTCGCTCAGGAATCCCGTAGTCGAGGTCTGTCCCTTTCCTCTCGTCGTCTCTTACTGCCGTATAGCCTTCTAGTGCGGCAGTGATCTGGAGTGGTCTGTCGCCTGGATGTGGGGAGCCGAGTACGATCCCAACCTCTGTTCCCGTGAAGTCGTTGCTACTCCGGAGCGCGCCGTAATGTTTGACTTCCCGGATTCGGTCAGTCACTCGCTCGATGTTGATGAACGGCTCACTCGGTGGTTCCTCGAAGAGGCGTTTAGCTGCACTCTTGGTTGTGATGACGCCTGGTGTTGTCCCGTGCCGATTTGCAACCGCCTCGATCACCCCGAAGTCAGCCCGCCGATTGACGTATTCACCACTACTGTATGGCTTGACGTGCGAGGTCGTCTGTACGAATTTGTAGCCGATGACGTCGCGGAGATACTTGGCCCGGCAATCGTCGCAGAGAATTCGCCAACTCTCGATTTTGTCGACGCCGAGCCGTCCGCGCCAGAGCTCTTCGACGGGCGTTCCGTCGAGTCCAACTACCGCGTGGGCATCGTCAAGAGCTGGCGGTCGTCGTATGACGACCCGTGATTCGGCGTGATCGTAGACTACCTGTGATCCGTCTGGAAGGTCGACATAATCAAGTCCTGCTTCTTCCCGAAGCTGATCGTCCCAATCATACTCCGCTGGTGTTGTGTCGCCAATAATCGGTCCGCCGAGTTCGAGCATCGCGAGTGCCGCAGTCGGCGCCTCGGCATGGCCATCAGTATCGTCGACTGCCTCCGTTGGGCGTGCAATAGAGGTGTTATCTGAGAGTCCGTCACGAATCCTGTCTCTTATCGCTTCCATCCCCTCATTTGTTGCAGCTGCGATCAACCCGAAGTGGTTGTCAATGGGTAAGTCGTCGTTCTTGTTGAGGAATGTTGAAACCGCTGCTGAGAGCTCATTCGCGTCGAATTCTGTACGGTAGGCATCCCCTGGATCTTCATCGAAAATGACAACGCGATCCTCGATCACACGTTCCAGGGCGGCGTGGGCTGGACCGCCGACGATGACGTCGGCCGCCTCGACCGCGTCCCAGCGTCTGAGGTACGGACAGTCCCCGTCCTGCATACACGGCAGCGTATCCTGCAGATAGTAGTGAAGGTACGTCGGTGAGGCACCTCGCGACCTATAGTCGTTGATTCGCTCGGCCCACTCAGATCCGTGCTCTCCTTTTCGGGTTGGACAGCTTCGGTCGAGCGTCGGGACCTCAACAACCACTTTATCATGCTCGGCAGCGAGATCAAGGTGTTCGTCCCTCGTCTCGTACCGGTGAGTGAGGATTGCAGCCGGGACGTCTAGATCGAACGCGATCTCTGTCGCGTGTCGTGTTTTCCCAATCGTGGGCAGGCCGTCGATGATTACTGGCGGTGCCTGCTCGTCGTCGAGTTGTGCCTTGATTGCATCGTGAATTCCGTCTCGGCATGCCTCCCAGACAGTCGATTGAGCGAATTCGCCCTGTTGAGCTGCTACGCGGGAGCCCCGACAGCATTCATCTATATCAGCACCAACCATCTATTCAATTGTAGAGTGATGGGAAGTTAATCATCACGCTTATTCGACCCGTAAGCAACGAAGCACCTCATTCAAGGGATTGGCCGGGTTTGGCGTTCCACGAAAGCAGTCAGGCGACAATGCCCACTATCACGTTGTTCAGGATTCATCGAACCGTACTGCAGTAGCTTGTGACCCGCTATTCGAAGATTACCTCACCAGATAGTACGACTCACCCTCGCTGGAACTCCGTAGGGATGCCCAACAACTTGGGATGCCTATCGGAGGTAGCGATTCGAACGTGACCACACTCCTTCAACTAGTGCCCCGTCATTCTCATTCTCATTCTCGTTCTCGGAGCTCCTCCATTCGCTCGTATACGTCTTTCTCGAGCTCAACGAGCCACTTCTCGAAAGGGGTGTCCTCCTCTCCAGTGCTGAAGAACCGTTCAAAGAATCCCTCATCAGTATCTGTCGACGCCAGGTTAACGGTCCGAACCGAGATATTTTGGCCCTCTGGCTGTTTGCCTGCCTTCAGAAGTTCGAATGCCCTGTCGACGATGGCTGGATCGTAGTCTAGTCTGAGTCGAGCAAGGTTGCTGGTCCACATCCCAAGGCGACCGTCCTCGAGCTGGTCGACACGGTAAGCAAGCTGAATCGTCGTAATGCAGCATAGGGTTGCCAGATCATCGATTCCACTGTTGGCAGCACGCTTTGCAAACTGTCGCCAGCCATCATCGATCGAGCCTTCAACAAACGGGTACTCCTCTTCTGAGACGCGATACCGCAGAACTGTTTCTGTGAAGCTGGCATATTCCCGCCAGAAGTGTCTGAGGGGCTTCGCCTCATCAGGAAGAGTCCACTTTCGCTCTTTGGTAGGGGAAATCCAATTGATTTCCTGGTCTCGCACAGCAGGCCCGTACCGGTCGACGAGAACCTCGAATATCTCGACTATTTCTCGGCTATAATAGTCTCCGACGAGACTGTGCGTGACGTTTGTATCTGGTCTGCGTCGCAAGAGAACCGTCATTTGCATATCCAACGGATGGAAGACGTCTCGAAACGCCGGGTAGTTGGCATCTCTCGCTGCGGCTTTTGTTAGCTCAAGTAGCGACTCTTTGACCGGGTCTCGAAGCCGATTCCCCTCCCACGTCAAGGGCGCCGTATCAAATGCATCTCCGAGCCCCTCAGCAGCATCCTTAGTGACGTTAGTGAAGCCGCGGTCAAGCCCGTCGAGAGCGACCGCCTCCACATTGCCGACTGCGCCTGAAACCAGGTCGTATTGTTCGTGGGTGTATGACTGCTCCAAGATCGGCGGGATATACTCCGTGAGGACCTCGGTCGAAACGACCGTAGCATACTGGGCAGCCTCCTCCTTTGAGCACTCGCTCTCGAGGTACCCGTAGGTCCGAAGGAGTACCGCCTGAAGCCCGTCGATTCCCTGTTCTGCGGTTTGATATTCCCCTAGCTCAATTGCCCGAGTAATAGTTCGGTGCAGGGGGCGGATCGGATGTACCTCGATTTCGTGGAACTCCGCAACGGTCTCTGGGAGGTATTCATGGGGTGCAAGCTCTCGTTCAACTAATACGGAAATGAGGTCATCTGGCGAGCTGCGCTGGATCATCAACAGGATGAATCGGTAGAGTGCAAACGTCGAAACGGCAGCCAGCGCAAAGGCGATCCCAACGGACGCGTTCACTAGGCGGCTATTCTGTATCGGGAGTAGATAGACAGCGAGCAGGTTGAACGCTATTGCGCCAACGAAGAGCGCGAATGTTGTGCGGAACAGAGGCTCCTTGACGAAGAGTGAGGTGAGACGGGCGGAATACCGCGTCACAACAAGTTGCAGGGCGACGACGGTCACGGAGAATACGATCGCCAGAACCGAGGCTTCTGCCGTAGCCAAGGTTGTCAGCAACGCTGTGATATTCTCGTTCTCGACAGCTGGATTTAGAAGAACGGTTAGCGTCGCGAAGACCATAGCCGTGGAAATGGATAGGGCAACATATCGGACGATTAGAGGTTCGAATCGCCCCCGAAGTAGTCGCCGCCAGTTTAGTTCACTCATGCACAGTCCTCATATGGACTTCTTCACCACCACCACATAATTGTATGATATGAAGATAACCGCGGAACTCCCTATTACTGCGTGAAAATTCATAAATCAAATACTGGTGGTAACGTTCCCAACCGCCTTGGTGATCTGGCGGGGCAAATGGCGGCGTTCTCGCCCACTTACTAGAGTCGATTAGACCGGGAGAGCAAAGCAAACGTTCTCTACCTCTGGCGCAAGTGAGATGACCTGAGCCTTCCGCTGCAGTTCTTGGCGACGGTCTTCGATACGCTGCTCAAGTTTGTTGAGCCGTTCTTGTTGACCCCGGATCGCGATGTCCATATTCGACCCAGCCTCTGCTTTCCGCTCATAGTTCTCGATGAACTCCTCGATCCGCTGTCGTTCAGCCTCCGCATACTCCTCAAGGTCATCCAGTTCTTGCTGGGTCTCCTCTCGGCGGCGTTCGTGTAGTTCCTCTCTTAAGGAAGTGACCTGCTGGCTGATGTACCGGTCCGCGGCTTCTCGTAGCTGGTCCTGGCTCTGTATCAGCGATCGCACACGGTCCGCATCGGGCGACCCTTTGATACTGTCACCCTGAACAACACGCTGACCCATCCGCTGCCGGGGGTCTTGATGGCGGGCATCGACATACACAGGGATCATATCTTCCCGGATGACCTCGCCCGTCCCGTCCTCGAACGTCACGCGGTAGTTGTATGCAATCCCCGGTTCGTCGACGAACGGGAGGAGCTTTAGCCCAACATCTCCGTGCTCACTATCCAGGATTTGCTGCATTAGCCGCTGGACCAGATCATCATCGGGTGAGACGTAGTCGATACCATCGTGGTCCATCGCGAAGTCTCGGCTGAACGTGAACGGCCCGTACTCCTCGTCCGTTCCTTGCCGTAGAGAGCGTGGCAGCTGGGCCCTGTAGAGATTGCTCCCGGCTTTCTCGACGTCGCCACCGAGCGCCTCGACGCCGCGTTCGACGAACTCGTGGATGTCGGCCTCCGTCCCGTAGACATCCTCAGACTCGTCCATCACCTCCTGGATCTTCTCCCGGCTCTCCTGGTCAAACGTGCTCGTGTCGATGAGGCTGCGTTCGTACCACTCCTGGAGCGTGCGTTGACGCTCGTCGATGAGCTCCTCGAGTTCCTCCTTGGTTGCACTCGCCGGTTCGTCGTTCTGGATGGACTCCATGATGAGCGAGTCGACGTTGATGTCGTCGAGCATCCCCAACACGTCAGCCGTGTTGCCGAGTTTGCCGCGGATGTTCTCGACCTTGTTCTGGAGCATGTCGAAGATCTCGCCCTCGCGCGTATCCTCGAACGTGAAGTTCCAGACTTTGACCTCCTTGTCCTGGCCGTAGCGGTGGAGCCGGCCGATGCGCTGCTCGAGGCGGTTCGGGTTCCACGGCAGCTCGTAGTTCACCATGATGTGGCAGCTGTGCTGGAGGTCGATGCCCTCGCTGGCTGCGTCGGTCGCAAACAGCAATCGGGACTGGCCGTGGTTGAACTCCTCCTCGATGCGGGCACGTTCCTCCTTGTCGACGTTACCGTGGATGACGAGGATCTCGTCGGCCCAGGGTTCGTCCTTGACGAGGTCGAGGAGGTAGTCCAGTGTGTCGCGATACTCGGTGAACAGCAGGAGTTTCTCGTCGGGTTGCTCCTCTAGCAGCTGCTGGATGTACCGACGCACCTTCTGGGCCTTCGAGTCGACGGAGATGCCCTCAGCGAGCGAGACGAGGTCGCGGAGCGTTTCAATCTCTTCTTCGAGTTGCGCATCGCTCTCGGTGACGGTCAGCGCGGAGAGTTCTTCCTCAGCTCGTTGTTTGTCCTCTTCGTCGAGGTCCTCGCCGTCGAGATACGCGGACGCCTCCTCCGAGAGGCTCGTGGAGGTCGACTGCTCATCGACGAGGTCGCCCAAGCGACGCCTCAGCGTCGCTTGGATGGCGCCGATGCTGCTGACAAGGCGTTTCTGCATCAGTGCCATAGCGAACCCGACCGCTGGCTCATTCAGCTTCTCGGAGCGGTTGTAGACGTTCTGGACGTAGTCAGTAACCGCGCGGTAGAACTGTCGCTCGTCGTGAGTCATCTCCACGGAAACGGTGTTGACCTCACGGTCGGGGAAAATGCGTTCGCCGTCATCGTCGTACAGCGCTTGCTTCCCGCGACGAATCATTACGCGGTCGACGGCCTCCTTCGAGAGACCCTGGTCCTCGGAGACGAGGAACGGGTCGATGTACTCGACGAGCGAACGGAACGCCTCACCCTTGCCGTCGTGTGGCGTCGCGCTGAGGAGCAGCAGGGAGTCAGAGTTACCAGTTACCCGTTCGACCATCTTCGACGTCTCGCTTGGCGACTCACCACGCTTGGCGGCCTTGTGGGCCTCGTCGACTATTACGACGTCCCAGAACGCTTCCTCGAGGGCAGGCTGGAACTCGTCCTGTCGGAGGAAGGCCTGACTCGTGACCATCTGCTGGTGGTCTTGGTCCCAGATGTTGGCCTCGTCGCCGAGTCGGCGGCGTTCGCCTTCAACCCACTGTCGGTCGGCCGGCGTGAGGTCGATGTCGAAGAAGCGGTCCATATCACGAATCCACTTCTTCTGGAGATGGGCAGGGACGACGAACATGACGCGGTCGGCACGATTCCGGGCGGTGAGCTCTTTGAGGATGAGCCCCGCCTCGATGGTCTTCCCAAGGCCGACGTCGTCGGCGATGAGCGCACGTTGGCGCAGCTTCTGCATCACCCAGTTGACTGCGGCGAGCTGATACGGTTCGAGGCGGACCAGCGAATTCGAGATACTCAGCAGCTGCCCCTGCTCGTGGGCGATTTGAAGTTGGAGCGCCTGCGAACGTAGGTCGAACCACTCGGCCGAGACCGACTCGTGGTCGGGATGTAGCTGTTCGGCTGACGCCGAGCGCAGTTCCCCAAGCTGACCGCGTTTGGGTTCGACCTTGACGTCGTCGATACAGACGGTTTTCACGCCGGCGTCTTCGACGTAGGCCCGGAGATAGTCGAGATCGCCGACGGAGTAGGTCTTAATGACCTCGGCGGCACTATCGTTGAGGAGGATCGTGTCGCCAGGGGCGAGGTCAATAGACATTAATGCTTTAGTCTTGATAGGGATAGTTACAAATGCTTCGCGGTCAGCGGATCGAATCCTTGGATTCTGCACTGAATAGGGTCCTCCCTTATCATTTATATGTCATCGTTTAAAGTAAACGAACAGGAGCTGTCGTCGGCTGGAATCGAGATTACGAATATAGTGGCAAAGCTGGATCTTGATATAGAATTTGACTTGTCCTATTTATCGACACAAATACCTAATTCAACGTATGAACCTGAACAATACCCTAGTCTAATATTCCGGCCAGAAAAACTCCCAACTGTATTAGTCACCCGTTCAGGAATACTCCTGTTTACTGGTGGAAATTCAATTGATGGCCTGAAAGATTCATATCAGTGTATTTCGGATGAGTTGGAGGAGATTGGCGTGAGTGATGTTGGGGAAACAGAAAACATCGAGATTGTGAATATTGTCTCATCCTTCGAACTAAGTTCAGAGGTCGACTTGAACTATCTCTCAGTCAGTCTTGGACTGGAAAATATAGAGTATGAGCCTGAACAATTCCCAGGATTAGTTTATAGAATCGAGAAAGGACCAGTCGTACTTATTTTCGCCTCTGGTAAGATAGTGATTACTGGTGCAGAAACCACAGCAGAAATTTTGAACGCAGCCGATACAATACGCGAGCTAATCCCGAACTGACCTCTACTCTCGGGTTACTGTCACAAAGTTCAATATGAACTCCTGAGGTAGGACACCACCATGGTAGAAGCGTGCGTCCGGTAGTCCTTGGTTGCGGAAGCGTTGAATCGGATCCGCGAGGACACTGATTTTCGTGTCGTCGTCGAGATAGCCGAGATGAGTGTTCTCGTCGAGGAGGACGCCAGGTGCATCCTCGTCGATGTCTGTTCCGGCTACCCAACGGCGCGTCACTTGCTTCGCCTCGTCCGGTGGATAGATGCCATCAAGGTCGATGTTCTGGGGAAGGGAGACAAAGCCGTGGTCGGCGAGTATGTATGCGCGGTCCCACTCCCCTTGGTCGAGCTTCTCACAGATGATGTCCGAGATTTTCTCGATGCGGTCGCTGAATAGCGCCTCGAAGTCGGTCAGTTCTTCTTCACCAGCTTTGTCGAGGTCGTTCCAGTAGTACGCGACGCGGGTGTTGCTCCACCCCGACTCGTCGTCCTCGCTCTGCATGATGTAACTCCAGCCATCGTCCTTCAGCATCTTCTCGCGCTGGTAGTTAGTGATCACGCGGCCGTTGCGTTCCGGAACGAGTTCCCCGTCGTCGAGTTCGATGTTGAAGCTGAACTTACTGCCGGGCGTGAGCGCTGCTTTTCCGAACTCGGTGTCCGAGGGAAGTGTTCCGACCCAAGCAGTCTCGTCAACTTCGAGGCTGGGAAGTTCACGACGGACGGACTCCGCAAGTTCATGGGCAAGGTCGAAGCGCAGCGCGTCGATGATGAACAACGCGACGCTCTGGCCACTCTGGAGGTGTTCTTGCTCTTGGTCGAAGAACTGGTGGGCGTAGTTTTCGCCGACAAACGGTGAGCCTGCCTCGATCTGGTCGACGACCAGGTTGCCGAGATCGCAGAGGTAGTCGAGGTAGCGTGACTCAGTCAGCGACGTGCGCAGGTCGTCGAGACTCGCCGTCGCGGGATGCTCCTCGGGGAGCACGCGCTCGGGCTCGCCCGAGATGATGAGGTTGAAGACGGCGTTGTCGATCTGCCAGGTCCCATTGTCGACGTCACCGTAGAGGTCGACGACATCGGTCGTATCGCCACGCTCCTCCCACGTTTCGAGTTCGTGTGCGAGTTTGGCAACCTCGACGGCCTGGTTCCAGACGCTCGTCCACGGGACATCGCCGTAGGTCGTTTCGAGACGCTGGTAGCGTGTGGCCGCTCGGGTTGTACACGTCTCGTACTCGCCGTCGTGAAATGCTTGTAGCCACTCGTTCCAGAGCTCGTGTTCGAGCGAGGCGTCGACAGGACAGTCGGCCAATTCCCACGGTTCGTCGTAGGACCGAAGGATGTCGTGCCAGAACTGGGCGTCCGGATCGAGGTACACGTGCGCCAGCTCTTCGGCACGTTCTGGGTCGACTTTGCTCAGTAGCGACTGGAGTTCAGGTCGGGAGATCCCGAGTCCCGAACTGGACTCGGGTCGGTATTCGGCGTCGAGCAGCGACGTATCGAGCCCCGCCTCGACGAGCCACTCGGCGACCGCCCAACGCCGTGTACGCGTCACGAGCACGTCCTCGTCGGTGACGCCGTCGACAGCTGCGACGCCGTTGTCGACCAACAGATCGCGAATCTGTAGCAGATCGCCGGTCTCGTCGGGAAGATTCTCGGCGCCGTGTTCGAGAACGAACTGAACCGGGTCCTCGTGGCCATCGAGGACGATCTTCGTCTGGAGGCCCTGGAGCGTCGGGAGGCCACCCTCGCCGTTGAGCTCCTGGAAGAGCGTCTTGGCGACCTGTTCGCGGTCACTTTCGCCGACGTCCTCGTAGGCCGTGCGGATCGAAGCCGCCTGGATACGGTCGTTCTCGAAGCAGCGTGCGGCGAGCTTACCGATATGCGCTTCAACGACGCCACCGGTGTTCTCGACATCCTTGAACCAGTCCACGTCGTCGCTGTGGGCCTGTGGTACGTACCAGACGGTTCGGTCGCGGGGTGCGTCGGCACGCAACTCGAGTGGTGTCTGCTCGGCCGCGTGGAATTCACAGCCCAGAGAGTGACTCACACTTTCGATAATATCGTAAAGGTAACCACCGTCGTCCCACCAGAGTACGACCGGATCGTCATCGGCCGCCTCATCGGTGGCAGTCTCGATGGCGTCTTCAGCGCATCGTGGAAGGGTTTTCGTGGCGGGCATGGTTATTGTGAACCTTTCCGTTTCACGGCTTCAAGTAGTTCCTCACGTGTGTCAGAACCAATCCGCGCGACACCAACACGCTGATAGGTGAGGACAGTACAGCCCTTCGCCTCCAACTCTTCAAAGTCAAGTCCATCGAGCGAACTTCGAGCGGCGCCGAGACACCAGATTGATTCCGGCTTGGCTGCCTCAACGAGTTCATCCCATACCTCTTCAACTGTCTTTTGAAAAACGCCAGCTGACAGGAGAATCACCATTACATCTGCATCGGGCGTGGCATCAAGAAGTTCGGCTCTCGCTTGCTCGGCCATACCGTCACTCCCAACAAGCCCTTGCTCACCTGTATACACAACAGACATTCTTTCTTCGCCTCTGGCCACACCATATTCTTCCGACAGAACGTGTAGGCGGGCATCTGTCATCTCTACAAGCTCGTCGTACAGGCCTGCGACCATGCCGAAGAGCCCTTCATAGTACTCCTTGACCGGCTGGTCGCGATCCTCGCCTGTCGTATTTGATCCTTCTGCGAAGATGTGTGCCTGCATTAGATCACCTTGTTATCAACTGTTTCTGGGACAATCTCAGCTTCGACGAGTGGGGTGATGTTGATTACTACACCGTGTTTTCGATTCGGTTGATAACCGACGGTCGTGATTTCCGAAAGCGCACGGTCGGACCAGTTCGAGGATGTGCGTTTATCGAGCTCTTGGCAGCGGTCATCGATCTCCTTAGCCAGCGCCTTGAATTCGGCTAGAGGCGGGAGGTCTTCAATCTCTTCGACCCCCTCGTCCTCAGCTATCTCTCCTAGGTATTTCTCGTCGACAATTGAGGAGTCATCGATCCCTGTCGCGAGCGAGGCAAGGAGGCGTTCATCTTCGGCCAGATTTTTGAACGGGCGGCCGTCATCATTGAGTAGGTCGGCACCTTCGCGTTCAAAGTAGTAGGTCATGAACAGAATTCCCGTACTAGAGTAGTGGTCTGATCCTTTGAGCCGCCGTGTAAAGTACCCAAACAAATCAGCTAGGTGAGCATCGACGGGTTCGTCCACTGGCTTGGCGTACTCCTCGCAGGCGTGTTCGAGTTCTTCGAGCGTTTCGATCCACTCATTGTGCCACTCCTCGATGGTGTTCCAGAAGTTGTCCGAGAAGGTGTCTTGGAACCACTCCTCGCTGTTGCGGTCGCGCAGCTTTGCCAGCGTCTCGACGCGCTGACGGGTCTCCTTACGGAAAGCTGTAACCTTCGGAGCTAATACCTCGACGCGCTCGCGTCCCTCATCGCTGAAGTCTCTCGTATCGGTGCTTCCAAGGTCCTGAAGTATGTCCTCGAAAATACTGATTTGGTCGAGCCCGTTCGCGCAACGCTCGTACTCTTCGGCGGCCTCAGCCTGCTCGCTAGCGGAGAGTGAATCCTCATTCCGGCGACGGTTTGCAGCACTACGGTTCTCTCGCAATTCGGCTTTTCGGGGTTCGAGATATTGGTTTGCGAGCCGGTCAAACAGACCTGCGTCCAGGCTTTGGTAATCGACAAAGCATGCGAAGCCCTCACCTTTCGAATCAGCGATCAGGCGATCCGTGGTGAACCGCCAGATGATTGGCGTGTTCTCCATCGTGTCAACATGATAGTCAAATAGATCCTCCTCTATGAACGACCGGAGATTGGGATATGCCTCCTCCGATGCAGATTTGGAGCCTAGGATGTCGTTGATTTCGATCAGCCGTTCTTTGGCGTACTCTCCGTAAGTATCCTCAAAGCGCTCAATGATGCGGTCGAGCATCGTGGCCTGGTTGGCGCCCCCGTGTAGGGGTATAATCCCATCTGATTCCTCGCGGACAGCCATCATCGCAAAATGGTGAACAAGGTCTAAACAGTGGTCACGTATCTCGTTTTTCGGGAACAAGTCGCCCGACGATTTAGAGCCCCGCACCTGGATCTCTGTCTCAATTGCGTTCTTAGTTTCTTCAGAGACATCGAACAGATCGTAAACGAGCTCGTCGGATGCCTCGGCGGACGAACTAATTTCGGTCTCCCGGGATCTGGTTCGCTCGTTGGTTATATCGACAGCCTGTGAGATTGAAGTTTCGGGTGAGATATTCCCTTCACCGATGTTCGCCTTTCCAGTCGGCGCCTGAGATATGTGTGGATGCTGACCATACACGAACGAATCAGTTTGTTCGTCTGGGAGGATGCGTGGTCCTACGTAGTAGGGGCTGGTGGGATCTCCCTGCCTTTGAGATACAAATATTTCATACTGGGATTTCGCTTGCTCTTCCAATTGCTTGGTCTCGATTTTCGATGGGTCGTACGGAATCCGACCGACATCTCCCGGATTCCACTCCCGATCTGGAGTCAAGGAGAGAAACAGTCCATGATAGAGTTCGGAATTGAGCACAATTTGCATTGCCCAAGCCGAATGTGTATGGGGAAATACCATCGGGCCTTTCTGATCGAAAATGCCGCCTTCGGGATAGTAGCCGAATCGGCGCCCGGTTTCTTTGATATAAGTCCAAGTCAGCCCCTCACGAAAGTAGTAGTCGGTGTTCTGTGGTCGGGATGAGGAGAGCCGCTTAATTTCGGCCCCGTCGTTGTCCCACCAGACCGTCTTGACGGTCTTTGGAAGCGTCCAGGCGTCGGTACCCCCTTTCGCGAAGGGATAGAACGGCTCATCGAACGAGACTTCCCAATGGTCCCGAACGAATCGTGGGTTGTTCCCTGTTTGAAGGCCTGTTTTCACGTCAGCGACCGAATCACCGTCGATCTGTGCGACATCCGCATCGACGAATGGCGAACCTTCGAACAGCGCCCTCGCTTCGTCCATCGTCCAGTAACTCATCGGCGACTTCGGGAGACGACTGAATTCCGAGAGTTCGACGCGATAGAGCCGCCGGACATCTCCCGATGTGCCGCCTAACACCTCAGTCGTGAACACGCTCTCCTTCAAATCCGCACTCGGATCTTCGAGGCGAATAAAGGTCCCATGCTCCTGCGTGTGTTCTCCGGATCGGAGCACTGTCCCAACTGTTCGAACGGTAGCGTTATCGAGTATCCCCAGCCCGAACTCTGCGAGAAAGTCGAACGAACCAATCTTCCCTAGGAAGTCCTTCCTGAAGTCTTCAAAACTCCGCTTGAACATAAAGGAACGTGGGATAAGCATCCCGATTCTTCCGTTTGAAGTGCAGAGGTTGTTACAGACCTCCACAAAATTGACGTAGAATTCTGGATAGTACGTGTATGTTTTCTCAACGTATTCCTGCACGGGATTCGGCATTCGACCTTTGGCACCGTATGGTGGATTCATCAACGCCACATCGTAATCCTGCGCCAGAATATCCAGCAGCCGAACGAAGCTTCGCAGGTCCTGTGCGAGAAACGAATCCGTTTCTCGGTGTTCCTCCACGGCCTCGCGCAGACTGTGGAGGACTTGTCCGAGCGTGTGGCTTTCTCGGGGGTCATCACCTAAGGTGATCTGCACACCCCCAACTTCGCTATCATCCTCGAACAGGTCGCCGAGTGTCCCGCGTACGTCGAGTAGGCTCCCGAGGCCATGGACTTCCTCGAAGGCGTCCAGAATTTGCCGCAATGCATTCTCGACCTCTTCGTCGTCGCCAGCGACCTCTTCGAACACAGCCTCAACGCCATCGACCTCAGCGATTGTCGCGTCAGCACAGACGATGCCGACTTCTGGCATATCGAAACCATCGGCGCCCTCGGCCTCGGCTCGAGTTCGGCCTTTCAGGTAGAGATTAAACGTAGCGAGCTGACAGGCCCGCATATCCAGATCGACACCGTAGAGGTTGTACTGGAGGATCTTCTGTGGGATCTCTTCATAAGGCAGGTCTGTCTCGGCGCGCCAGATACGCTCCAACACGTCGAAGGCATATAGAAGGAAGTGGCCGCTTCCACAAGCGGGGTCGATGACCCGAAGCTCTTCAGGGTGATCGAAGTCGGTGGGTTCACCCTCGTCTTCCGAAGGGACCAGATAGGTACAGAAGTCAGCAATATTGGGAGTCTCGTCGGGTGAAAGGGGTCGGTTTTTCCTTTCATCGGGGGAGAACTCCTCCTGCGCTTCGACAACATCCTCTAACTCCCCGGTATGTTCGAGATAGAGTTTTCCGAGCGAGTTGTCAGTGAGCATCCTGACGACCCAGTGGGGGGTGTAGAACTGGTTTGCCGGGGGGACGTCCTCGGGTTCGAGCCCTTCGCGGTCTCCTTTGCGACGCAGATCGTCGAGTAGTTTGACGTTGTAGTATTCATAGACCCACCCAAGGACATCATCGGCGCGCCAGACTTCGTCGTCGACGCTGTCGAGCATCCGGCAGAGTTCCTCTAAGGTGTCGTCGTCGGGATCGATGAGGCTGTACGCCGAGGAGCGATCGAATAGGATCTCGATTTCTTCGGCGAGATCGTCACAGGCGTTGTGATACGCCTCTAGAATGGCTTCGTCCTCCAGCAGGAACTCTTCACGGACGAGGGTCTCGGCGGCGGGCGTCAGGCCGTTATCCTTGAAGACGGTGACCTCCTCGTCGATGAACCCTCGCACTTCCATGCAGCGCAGCGCGGCCAGACGATTGACGATCGTATAGCCCACGCCAGTCACATACTGATCGACGGCTTCCGACCAAGTTTCGCCGTCGACAGCTTCGAGTTCGATCGCCTCTACGAGCTGTTGGGTATCCTCGTCCAGCGAGTCGATGTCCTCAGGCTCGTCGTCGAGCCCTCTTTGCGTAAGCTGGAATTCGACGTTGTCCTCGACGCGATCCCGCATCTCGGTGACGATGTCTTCGAGGTGTTCACGTTCTTTTTTGTCCAATTGAGCCTTCCGCTGGGAGAGAGAATCGGTTTCCATAGGAGGTAATGTGTATGCTATGTCCGAATCACACGACCACCTTTAATGTTGCTGGGATGGTTGCTCAGTCCGCTCCATTCGGACATCACTCACTTTCGATCTTGTAGAAGGCGTAAAGAGCCTCGTCTAGCAATTTCGTTGGGGCATCTTTTTCTCCTGAACTACAGGGCACGGCCTGATGTCTTCCAACATCTGTTTGCAGTATCTGGGGAAAATAACGTAGTCTTCGGCATTCTTTCCGTAGTCTATACTATTACTACTCAATGAGTACCCAGACTCTTTCAAGTAGAAGTAGACGCCACGATCCGGACGTTTAGTCCCCTTTGGGTTATCCTGCTTTCGCCGCTGCCGGGTGCGAATATCTTCGTCCCACATGACGAAGAGGTCGGGGTTCAGCAGACTGAGAACCTTCGATGCACCCGTTTGTCCGAAATGGTCCTTCAGGTCTCCCCAGACCTCCTGAATGACCTGTCGAGTGTCACCGGTCTCGGATATATCCACGTCGTCTAAGGATCGGTCCTGAACGCTTTCGATAGTTTCGTGATACCTTTCGAGAATACGTTTTACCTCTTCGCCGTCCATCGATTTGGTTTCTCGAGCTGCGAAATTCCAAGTGTACATCAGGAGCATCAAACCTCCAAAGACGAGATCGTCAGAATGGTACCAATCAGGGCGTTCAGATTCTCTTTCTACCGTCTCCAGCGCTTCGTGATAGTAGTAATTACGCTGCTCTTCGTCCTCGAACAACTCAATTAGTTCTCGGAACCGATCACAGTCTTCGATTCCACCAGGATACGTTGACGACACAGATGAACCACTGACAGCAGTTAGTTAGGTGGGATAGATTAAACCCCGGCCACTATCGGAGGCAGGGAGGGCACCCAGTGCTCAGTTCAGTCCTCGAGTAGTACGATACTCCCTTCCTCCAACCCGTCAAGTCGCTCTTTCACAGCTTGGATACGCTCCAGCACCTTCTTCGACTCTGAAAGTAGCTCGTTCACACGTTCTTCACTCGGCCGACTTTCGGCATCAACAGCTGACGTAACTTCATCGGTCACGTCGGCGTTCGGAAGCTCCTGGCGCAACTCTTCAGCGACCATCTGAAGTTCGCCCCACGCATCGTCGTCCGCACTTGGCGGCCTCGGGTCCTTTGCACGCTCGATGAGCTGGCGCACACGTCGCTTCGAGGATGGACGTGAAGCGGCGAGCGTAGTCTCGACGGACTCTGTCGTCGGTGAACCTGGGTGCTCCTCACGCAGGTCTTCGCCTACTGCCCGTAGCTGCGACCAAAGAGCCGAACCGTCAGTGTCGTCGAGGAGGTCACGAACCTGCTCGTACGTTTCGGCCTGCTGGACCACGGTGGAGTCAACGATATCAGTCTCCGATAGTTCTCCACCGCTCCAGGCAGTCTCGAACACGTCCTCCAGGTCGCCGAGTACGACATCGTCGAACTCATCAGTAGCACTATCGACAATTCCTCGAACGTCGTCCTCGTTCGACCGTAGCCACGCGCTCAGATCGGCACAGATGGCTTCCGGGCCAGAGTCAGCGGCGGTCTCCCCTGTGATCCGCCGGTACTGAGCCGACGTTTCGTCGACGCGATGTCCTTTCGCGTCCTCGAGCCGTGACTTGACCGTCGAAACGCTGGGGACAGTATCGCCTTCCGCTGTCGCTCGCATACTGGCAGTGATCGACGCGTTCGGATAGAGCGAGGTCATCGTGTCGAGCTCGTCGCTGAAGCGTTCCCAGAGTGTCGTTTCGTCTTCTCTGGCGCCGAAGAGTTCACGAGCGTTCGTGAAGGTTTTCGCCTCCTCAAGTACTGTTTCGAGGTCATCCTCACTTCCGAGGTCGGACGTGGAAAGCTCGCCCCCGCCGAGGGCTGGGTCGACCGTTGCCTCGAAGGCGCTGAGCGGCACATCGAATTCACGGCTGGCGCCTTTCAGCGTCCGCTTGACAGTCGCACTGTTCTCGTTGACCCATTGGCCGAGCTCGCCCAGCCATTCGTCTGGTCCGTCACCAGACGGCTGTTCGCCGAGGACCGTCGTAACGAGCTCTCGTACTGTCTTCGGGTCGATAATCTCGACGCCGAAGCGGACCTGGAGTGAGGTCAGTCCCCCTTTAGTCCGCACTTGTCGGCCGATAGCGACGGGATCAGACACGTACTCCGTATTCTGCTTGAGCGCGACCGACTCGTTGGAGGTCGCAAGTGTGATGAGCAGCGCCGCAATCGACTCCTGTGGCGTCCCGCGGTAGTCCCCGTTGGCAGTCTGTGTTTGTTGCAGCAGTGTCTCGACGTCGACGGATTTCTGTGCCTCGTACGTATCGATAAACTCGCGACACCAGCCCGTCTCGGCGACTTCCGAGGTGGCGGTGTCGACGCCAAGCATTGCGGCGTCCGCGTCCGAAAGGGGCCAGTCACCGCTCCCGCGGAAGAACTTCGCTATCGCCTTTGCGTCGTCGACCTCGACGAGCGGCCGTGAGAGCGTCTTTCGAGACGAGCCGAAGACAGCGTTGACCTGGTCTTCGACGACGCTGTCAAGCACGCTCGAGCGCGCACCACGGTGTTCGTGTACCGTGTACACCGACGCATCTTCGAGTATCTCCGTCACCGATGATTCGAGGCGGCGTTTGTCGGCACGGTGTTCGCGTTCGAGTTCCTCGTGAGATTCTGTCTCTTCGTCCAACACCTGTCCCATCCCGATGACGTTCCGAATCCGCTCCAGCATCGTCTCCGGAACGTCGACAGTGATCAGGATGTGCTCGCCACCATCCCGGCCGTTGTTCACGTCCTGCCACATCTCGATCTGCTCCGAGACAGTATTGTGATCATCGGCCAGCACACGAACGCGAAGCGCGTCATACTCGGGCGACGGCGCTCGGTCGACCGGTTCGAGGATGGAGTACTCGTACCGCAGTGGGACGAGGCGCACGTCGCCGACATCGACCTCGTGGCGGCTGCCGTCACTCCTGAAGAACGCGTCGTTCTCCCGCAGCCGCGTTTCCACCCACGCCGACAGCTGATGCGGCGAGATCTTCGCGGCCTTGTCCTGGGCGCGACTGAGGATGCTCTCCTGTTCCTCGGAGACGAGCGTGTAGACCTCGTCGCCTTGGTCGTTCGTCTCGGTGAGTGCCTTCTGCTTGTCGACGAGCGTCTCCAGTCCCGATTCGGTTCGCTCGACGACGTCGTCGACGGACGCCGTGACGTCGTCGACCATCAACCGCCCGAGGTTCTCTGGCGTCGACGGGACAGCGGGCGTCTGGTTCAGAAGGTAGAGTCCTTTCGCGAGGCGGACTTCCCACGCATCCTCGTCACCGTCGAACGTCGGGACGAGCGTGTTGTCGATCATCTCCTGGACCCACAGCGGGAGGTACGTGGTCTCCTCGACCAACAGGTCGAACAGAACGTCCCACGTGACGAGCGAGCCCTCCTCCTTCGACGCCCACCCGAACTTCGTGAACAGGGACCGAACGAGGACGAGCAGTGCTCGACCCTGAATGTAGTCGCGATCGGTCGACCGACCCTGCGTGATGAGCTCCTGCATCACTGCCCGCAGGAGCGACAGGTCGTACTCGCGGAACGGATAGGACTCGACTGGGTCCGGATCCGCGCTCGTCACCGACGAGTACGTGTCGAGTGAGAGACCGGGCATCGACGCCACTAGCGACTCGACACGTTCGCGTCCCTCGGGGTCCGACTTCTGGAGCCACCGCTTCCGGACGATGATCTCGGTGTCCGCTCCTTCAAGCCGTACCTGTTGATGCGTCCAGTGATCTTCGGGCGGCTCACCGATGAGACTCTCCCGTGTATCCGGGAGGGAGTACTGCCCGGTGGTGACCACGACCGGGTTCGGCCCACGCTGCAGTGCCTCCATCGTCTCCTCGAACTCACGATAGCGATGGCGACTGTCGCCGACGAAGAGCGCCACCTCGTCTAAGCCGAGCAGCAATTCGGTCCGTTTGCTGCCGTCGTTGAGAGCCTCCGTTGCAGTCTCGACCCGTGAGACGAGGTCCTCGGGATCGAATTCTTCTGGATCGACATCCGCTTCTGCGGTCTCGATGGAGGCTTTCACGCCCGAACGACTGTTGAGTTCCGTACCGGATGTCTCTTCCATCGCCGGTAACACCTCGTAGAGCCAGCTGCGGAGGGACGCCCGTTCAGCGAGTACGTCATCGAATGTCTTCCCGTCATGCTCGAACGCTTGGAGGGCTTCCCAGACCCCATCGTACTCCATGTCTAGCGTCCAAGCCCACTCGAGCAGCCAATTCGGGTCGGTCGGATATCCGAGATCCCGACCAATCGCCTCGAAGATGAGGAACGGCAGCGGCGGCTCTTTCGACGCATCGCGGTCAAGCAGGTTGAGGAAAACTGGCTTGAGGCGGTTGACGTGAGAGTCCGTGATTGACTGTTGGAGTTCATCGAACCCCGGCCACTGCTCGGCCAGCCGGTCACCCAGGTAGGCGAACTCGGATTCGTCGTCGGCGAGGAGACCGACCAGCTTCAGGAGGTGGGTCTTCCCCGACCCGAACGTCGCGTGGATGTAGAGGAACCGCGCGGCTTCATCGGGATAGGTCTGGATAGCTTCGCCGAGCGTTTCGAGGACCTGCTCGGCACTGTCGGTTTCGTAGAACTCTCTCACGTCGGTCTCGGCTCGTTCGCGAGCGTTGACTTTCTGTACTTCTTCGAGCTGTCGCGTCGGATCGCTGTGGAAGAGTTCGTCGATAGTCATTGGAGATGCACCCCCTGGATCTGCCCGTCAATCTGGTGGGCGGGGTAGTAATGTCGCGATTCCCCCCCGAAGAAGCTCAGCTTCCCGCCGACGACGTCCCCCGGGAACGGGATTCCGATCGTGGACTTCATGTTCCGACGGTCAAGCTCGTCCAGTAGTTCCGATGCACGTGTGAACGGATACAGACTGCCGAGATTGAGCAGGAGGACCACATGGCTCTGTGTCTCCAGCTGGGCTTCGCTGAGCTCGTGTTCGATCATTTGCTGAACGAGTTCTTCGGCGAGCCGGTCCTGCATCGTCTCCTCGATACGCTCACCTGGCGACGTATCGCCCTCGAGTTCAGCCAGGGGTTCGCCCAGGTCAACGAGGAGTTTGTACACATCGGTCCGTGGAAGGAGTTCGTCAAGCCAGATCGGCTGTACGGTTACGTTGTCTGGGATCGCTGGGGCTTCCTTTCGTCCATCGGTCCAGGTTGCAAGCCTATCTGCGACCCGATGCTCGACTGCTGGGTCGACAGCAGCGATGACAAACGGGTTACGAATCCCGTGTTGCCCCTGCGCGAACATCCGTAATTTTTCCTTGAATTCACGATACGGCGACGAACTCGTCTGGCTCATCGAATAATCACCCCTTCGTCAGTCTCCTCGATCTCAAGATCGTGCTGTTCCACGAGACGCTCCAACCGGCGATTCAGTTTCTGCCGATCGTCAGGAACGATGCCGATTTGATCGACGTCGTCCGGTGTTCGATCGCCAACGATTGACGACAGTTCATCGAGCTGGCTATCCAGTTCACTCGGGCTGTACTCGATGGCATCGGCTAGTGGCTCTAACTGCGCTAGGTCGTCCGTTACCTCGACGATCTCATCTGTATCCACATCACTCGATAGCGTTGTGATCGCGTTCTCGATCGTTTCGTACCACTGCTGGAGCTGACGCATCGGCGTGATGTATCTGCGCTCGAAGGCGGCGTGGAGAACGCCTGTCGGGAGGTCAGTTGCGGAGCGTACCCATAGATGCTCCTCAATCTGAGTGACCAGTTCAGGTAGGCCACGCTCTTCAACGAACGCGTTCCACGATCTCTCAAGTTCGGGTGTGAGGTTGGGAACTAATTCTCCGGAGAGTGTACTCCACCCGTCGGTCGTCCACCACTCGCCGTCAAACGCTGAGGCCGCAGATGAGCGGGACTCGATGGAAGCTTGAGCGTCCTTGTCAACCCAGTCGAACTGGCGGTTTCGAACCGTTAGTACCGCGTCGAGCTGTTGTAGTGTCGAAAGACGCCGGTTCCAGACGTCGGTTACCTCTTCGACCCACTCTTGGGCCTCGTTGGTCTCGTCGATGACATCCTCGATGCCGTCATCTTGTGACTTGACGGTTGAGATGCGATTTTTGGTAGTATTGATTCGTTCCGCCAGCTCATCAGTAAACGCATTGAGTAAGCCAGCGACTTCGTCGGTTCGCACGTCGGTGTCGACGACTAGCGTAACGTCTTCGCGAAGTCCGGTCAGCTTCGAGCGAATCTGCTGGTTCGCTTCTTGGAGATGGATGAGACCATCCGCGACCGTTTCAGTCGTCTCCTTGAATCCACCCTCTCCCAGCAGCTTGCTCAAGTTTGTGCGTGGAAGGAGTTTCAACCTCGTCGTCGAGAAGCTGTCGAGGTCGAGGACAGCTTCATCCTCCAGCGTGTTCCCGTCTTCGTCGATTGGCAGTAGTCTTCCCTCCCGACAGAATCCCCAGATGATCGCACAGAGAGCAGGCCGGGCGTCGTCGTAGAATGGCTTCTCCTCGACGATCCCGTCGAGAACGGTGTTCATATTGAGTCCCTCGTCGCGGCCTTTTAGCTGCCGGCCGGTGAGGGACATTACGTTTCGTTGAATCGTCTGTTTACCCTGCCCACTATTCTGGTTCGACGAGGGGACTTGGATTGTTCGTGCCCACGGCGGGAGCGGTGCATCGCTGTCGAGTTCGCGTAGTTCTCGCAGTCGACTTTCGTCGACCTGGAGCATCATCGGGTGGAAGTCGTCGGGATAGGCGACATCGACAGTGGCTTGGATCGCCTTCGAGAGACCGCCGATGTCCGTCCGATCTTTCACGGTATAGGCGCCACTCATCATTGCGCTCGTCAGCTTACTTCGGACGGCGTTGGCACGCTGTTCGAGGTCACGCTCGACGGCTGGTGGGGCGTCACGCGTCGCAATTGCGTCGCGAAGCGCCCACCACTCAATCATTCGTTTGCGAAGATCTTGGAGGCCATCTGTGTCGATCTCCCAGTAGAGCGTGTCCTCGTCGGTTTGCTCTGGTTCTATGTCTGGGCGGACGCCCTGCACATCGACGTCGATGTTCAGCCCACCTTCGGCTTCAATACTGCTCTCGAATGTTGTCCCGTCGAGTCCGAAGTGATACGAAACAGGGTACTCGTCACTAGATTCTCCGTACGGGACTGACTCTGGTAGTGACAGGTCCTGGGTGATGCGATTCCAGAGATGTTCATCCAAGGTGTCAACGACATCGTCCCAGTCGGGGTTGGCTTCATTCTCTTCGGTCTCGTCGTAGATGAGGCGTTCTTCCTGTGTCGCAAACCGGTAGCGAGGCCCACTTTCGTCCTGCGTCGGTCGAATGAACTTCTGTAGTCGATCCAGTGATTCCTCGACGCGATTGGTCGTGCTAATCCACGATTGGCCGTTCAGGTCGTCCATGACGGCGACCGCGATGTTCCCTTCGTTCAGGGGAACGATTTCGTGGACGTGCTGGAGCAGGAGTACGGCCTTCGCAACGTCGAGGTCGAACTCTTGAAGCTCACTTTCGTCGTCGGCTACCTCGTCAGCGATGCCGGTCGTCTCTTCGGCGCCCTCGACGACCCGCATATCCTGCGGTAAGATCTCACGGAGTTCAGGCTCAATCAACTCGAAGAAGTCGACCAGCGAGACGATATGGTCTTCCTTGCCCTCGTCGACCCAGTCGTCGAGCAACCCGTGCATTAATGCGAGGATGGCACGGGCAGTCCCCGAGAAGATCGATTTGGCCGGGTCGTTCGCCTCCCGACGGAGGTTGAACAGGATTTCGAGGAACAGCGGCGCGTGATACGGCAAGAAGGGGTAGAACTCCACGAGTTCCTCATCATCAATCGCATCGAGTGGCGGCTTCGTGTTCTGTTTGATTTCGTTGTACACAAGCGACTCAGCCGGTTTCACGTCGGCGTCGTCAAGGACTCGCCGAACCGCGTCATCGCCCGTCTCCGACTTCTGGAAGAGCCGGCGTTTGGCGATGTCCCCGACGTGCTTGCTCGGGAGCTGATACCGGTGCGGGAACCGGTCTTTGACGATACTGAAATCGGCCCCGTGGGCCGCGAATTTGGGTTGGACGTCTTCGATTTTTGCCTGCGCCGTCGCGACGAGCTGAATATCGCCGTCTCCGATGTCGTCGACGTTTTCCGCGAGTGTCTGCAGTTCGGTGAGCCGCTCGAAGTCGGTCCCGATGAAGAGGCTCACCTCGTCGAGCAGGAGGACGAGCTTGACTGGTTGCTCAAGCTCCGCTTCACGTTCCTGGCGCAGTGATTCCAGTCGACTGACAACCTCTTCCGGGTCAATATCCGAGGGTTGGAGGTCGGTGTAGCCATCGCGTGTCCCCGTGACGCCCTCGAACAGCTTCGGAAGCACAACATCAGACAGCGCACTATACTCTTGGACGTCGGTCCAGAGGCCGTCAGTTCCCCACTCGTATCGCGGTTGGTCCGGTGTCACCCCCTCGACGACTGATGCAGCTCGATCCTCTCGTTCTGGCCAGGCGTCGGTCGTTTGATACCAGTCTTCGAAGTATGCGACGTCAAGCTGGGAGGACAATCCAGTCGAGACCCCGTTATTGACGCCCGTGAGAATCGGATTCTGGTGGGCGTGCCGGAGAACGATTTCACTAAAGCTGCGTTGCTTCTGACCCTGATACTTCAGCAGGTTCACTGAGACAGGGATAACGTGATATTCGGAATGAACGGATTCCCACTGGGTCCGGAGCGTATCGAGGTCCCCGCTCGCTGACGCATCCGGGACGAGGTTTCTCCAAACCTCGTCGGAGCGGTCTTGGAGCCACTGAGTATCCATCAGCCCATCCAGAACTGTTAGGAGGTGGCTCTTTCCGCTCCCGTAGTAACCGTAGAGCCAGTAGTTCGACCCAGTACGCATATCCTCTGCTTCGCCGAGCAGTCGTTTGACGAAGTCTTCGAGGAACCGCTGGGAGTCAGCTGTAACGTGATATGACTCGATCGCTTGTTTCCGGTGGCGTTTCTCGTCTGCAGATTGGTCCTCGCGGTCGATGCGTACCGATTCCTCGAAGTCCTCCGGTAGGTCCTCAAACCACGTTGTGTCAACCATTATTCGGCTCCCTCACTCGTAATCGATGAGTACGGCTCGTCGGTCGGCCGCAGTTGAAGACTTCCATGGAGTTCGACAAACTCCCACGCCTCCGTCTCTGCTGCTCGATTGTAGAGTTCCTCCCAACGCGTACCCGGCTGGAATAGGTACTGGAGCCCAGTTGGTGATTCGAACCACTCTTCGTCGCCTTCCTCATACGAGTAGCCCATTGCGGCGAGGAGTGGCGTATCTCCTAGTGATGGTGGATCACCGACGACCGTTTGCTGATTCTCCAGGACGCCGATTTCGCGCATAACCGAACGCAGCCCTTCGCACCATCTCTCTGTCGTTGAGTCCGCATAGTCGAACGGTGTCTCGTCAGTGTATTCGAACTGATTCAGGACAGATGTGAGTGTCTCGTTAGAGAAGTCAAGGGGTTCGGGAACGTCCTCAGCAAGGCGCCGGGCATATTCATGGACGGCATATCGAACGAGTGCGTCATCGGTGACCAGATAGAGGTAGAGCACTTGGGCTTTGTCTCGCGATGACGAACAGGCATCTAAAACGGCGGGAAGATCACTTGGATTAGGGAGAGTTGCAGGTGCGTTTTTGAATCGAGATGAGAGAACGCGGTATATCTTCTGGGAACTCCCTTTCGTACTGCGGTTCGCACGTCGTTCCTCAAACCAGATATCCTTGACCTGGTTCCAGTTCCCGTGTTCACGGTACAACCGAGCGACCTCTTCTGCTCGATCAGGTAAGAGGCCGCACATGGTCAAATCCATGTTGACCTCGTCGGGAGAGAATGTACGGGAAAGAGACGGCGGTCCGTTATCGCCGTCCGGTAGAGTATTCATACGATGGTGGAGTCAACCAACCCACTTTACTATTTGTCATTGCTGGATATCTATCCCGTCGAGGTCAGAAAAGCCGAAAGAACCGATAATATCGTCCTTCAGGCCGCTGTTCAACAGTGTCGCGAGTGGAAAACCGGGACGTCACACCACGTTTCACATCGATTGCGTGGTCGAGTATGTCGATTATCATGAGTATGGGGAATAGTGTACTTCCTTCTCAAGCTCTGAAATATTATATCGGCTCCTTCTTCATTCACCTACGAAGGCTGGCCAGCTTCCGCAACAACATTCTCGAGTATTGCTATCGATAGCGGTTCGATCGACTGTCGCTTCCCCTCCTCGGTGTAGAAGATACTAGTCGTGACCTGGCGGTCCGAATACACCGCTTTGACAACGTGATAGTAGACACTCAGTTGCTTGCGGTATTCGGGTTCCCCATGGCGGCCGCGGTCGGTCTTGTAGTCGACAATCTCCACAGCATCCGGCGTGACGTGAATGAGGTCCACGATACCCGAGACCGTCACCTGCGTGCCGTCGACAGTCAGTGGAAGCGAAGCGTCCTCCTCGACCAATAGCTCCCCATCCAGACTATCCAGGAATGTCGCGACTCGGCGTTCGTCGTCGTTCGACGGCATTACCTCCTCGCCAAGTGCGTATGCTTCGGCGAAGTCGTGGACCTGATTGCCGAATTCGGTTCCACGGCCACCGTCGACGCCTTCGAAGACATCGTCACGCATCAGCGTGTGCGGCGTGTGGCCTACTGGGCCGTCGGGCGTCGGGACAGTGACGTCGAGGGTCGTCTGCTCCGTCTCGGTCGCCGTAATCTCGCCGAGATCAGGCGTGACCGAGTCGATGTCCACGGGAAGCCCCTCTAGGAACGTATTCGGGTCTTCGCCGGCGGTGAAGACAACGTGGCTCTCGGCGCGCGTGATAGCAACGTACAGCAGGCGGCGTTCCTCGTGGTAGTTCCGGGGGAGACACGCTTGGAGGACATCCGTTCGCCAGTTGTCGTAGATGTGGGGGTGGCCGTGGGCGTCCGCAGAGTACACCTCGTGTTGGCGCAGTCCAACCGGATCGTCGTACGTGATGGTACTCCCGCCACCGCTAGATGGCGGGAAGCGACCACTGTTCATGTTCGCGAGAACCACGATAGGATACTCAAGCCCCTTCGTGGCGTGGATGGTCTGGACGGTCACCGAATTCGTCCCTGTCCCAGTATGAACCTCGTGGGTGCTCCCGGCCTCGATACTCCGTTCGATGAACCGGATTAGGTCGCCCCGCGTCAGGGTAGTCGTATCGTGGATGGATTGGATGGTGTGGAGGACGACGTCGGCGGTCGCACCGTCGTAGCCGTACCGCTGGAAGACACACCGGGCAACACCACCGAGCGTCTCCATCCCCCGGAGGCTCTCGCGGAACGAACGCATGCTCCCGGGACAGTCGCCGGTCTCGAGGATGTCGTTGACCTCGTCATAGGTGTAGCCGGCGTCTTCGAGGACGACCGCCCAGCCACGATCGGCATCGTCCTCGAGGATACGGAGCCACGCCAGGAGGAGTTTCGCCTGGTCGGTACGGAACAACTCGATACCGCCCTCGTACGCCATCGGGAGGCCGTACTCCTCGGCGGTCTGGAGGAGATCACGACCAAAGTCACGCGTCCGAGTGACGACCGCGATATCCTCATAACGGGGCGCCCGGAGCCCACCACCCTCAGCATCATCGTCTGCTCCGGCCTCGATCTGGTAGTCGTCGTTGCCGGCGATCTCTTCGATCTTCGCGAGAACTGCCTCGTGCTCGTCCTCGCTCTGAAGCGCCTCAATCCTCGTGTTCTCGTGGGCCGCGTTCGAATCCAGTGAGACGACCCGGTCCTGGACCTCGCCCTTATCAACGGTGTCACTGCTCGCCGCGGGCGTTACAAGAGCTTGCTCGGAGAAGTCGAGAATCGCTTGCGTGGACCGGTAGTTCTCGGTCAACTCGATAGGCGTGACCGAGTCGGTCGAGAAGCCAACTCGCTCGTGGTCTGTGTTGAGCTCCTGGGCGAACTGTTTGAGGCGTTCGTTGAAGTGTACGATGTTGTCGACGTCGGCGTACTGGAAGCTGTAGATGCTCTGTTTCCAGTCGCCAACGACGCAGATGTTGTCGGTGTCGGCGAGCAGGAGCGCGAGCTTGAATTGGATCTCACTGGAGTCCTGGAACTCATCAATCATCACGTACTCGAACGCCACCTCGTCCCTGAGACGGTGGTTCTCGCACAGCAGGACGTACGCGAACAACTGGAGGAATCCGAAATTCAGGTAGTTACGCTGCAGAGCAAACACCAAGTACTCGTAGTAGACGTCGTGGACGAACGCTTTGAGCCCTGATCGGTCTTCCTCGAAGACGGAGTGCGCGAGCACCTCAGGAACCTGTTTACCTTCCCCACGGATTTCGTGCTTCTCAGGGGCCTCGGGGAGATAGCACGCGTTCCGCCCGTACCGATTAAGCTTCGACCGGAGCTTGGACTGCTTGCGACCATCGTTCCTTGGCTCGTTCTCCTCCTCGAACAGCGCCTCAAACACTTCGAAATCGCCGTCAAGGTGGCGCTCACCATCCCGGTACCACCCCTCCGCATCCGGGAAGACGCCCTTTGCTGCCAGTTGTTTCACGAGGCCCAGTAACTCGACGGGGCCCGAAACTGCACGGAGAATGTCGTCGTACTCCGGGTGGTTGTCGCTGAACCGGTTGATGAACTGCTGGAACAACGCCTCCTCGACGAGCTCGTCCTCAACCAGTCTCGTCGACCCTGTGATGCGGTCGTCGATACCGAGATGGGTTGGCGCAGCGTGGCCGTGCTCTTCGAGGAGGTCATGGCACAGCGAATGGAACGTCTGAATGGGGGCGTCCCCGAGTTCGCGCATCCCGTAGTGGCAGTGCTCGACGATGCGCTCACGCATCTCCGCAGCGGCGTTGTTAGTGAACGTCACCAATAACACGTCCTCAGGGGTGACATCGTCTTGCTGGACGATGTTGGCGTACCGCCGTGTGACCGTGAACGTCTTGCCTGTGCCTGCGCCGGCGTCGACGCGGTAGATGCCGTCCGTGCTGTCGATGAGTTCCTGCTGTCGCGGGTTCGGTTCGTGGTCAGTCATGGCGGCCCTCCAGGAGGAGGTCGCGGTTGTCCACGTAGCGGTAGTTCGGCTCTCCACCGAGGCCGTCGACGGGGAAGCGTTCCTCGCCAGCGCGGCGCCGGTTCATCTCCGAGATGCGCTCGTTAACGAACTCCTCGAAGGCGTCGACTTCGTCCTTGAAGAAGTTCCGTCCTGCAGTGCGTGCGAGTTGCCGGAGCGCTTGCTCGCATCCAGAGGTGACGTACTTGTACTCGCCGACTACCGACTGCATCTCGTTGATGAGACAGTCGGCGAACACGGAGTCCAATAGCGCGCTTTTGTCTGTCGTATCCGGGAATGGTGCTGATTCGAAGACCCCGCGGTAGTCTTCATAGGTGGCCTTCGAGAAGGTCTTCTGGCAGTTGTTCGCGCCCTCCTCAATGAGTCGGTCGTACGCCTGCCTGGACTGCGCGAACGTCGCGAATGACTTGGGGTAGTAGGTAACGGTCGTCAGGGCGTCCTCGATGGCGGCTTCACTGGTGACGGCGTCATCCAACGGTTCGAGGAAGTGGAAGAACGTGAATGTCAATTCCTCACCAGGGTTGGTCGAGCGCCAGTGTGCGAGGTACGCAAGCGCCTGGAAGTTCGGGCGGTCGCTCGGCGGATCAATAGCCGCTCCATTCACTACTTGGGCGGCACGCTTGCGGCTACTGCTCTTGTGGTCGACGAGCGAGGTCGGCCCACTTACAAGGTCGATTTTCCCTTTTAGGCCGAGGTCGTGGTTTTCGAACCACCGCTCGGTGAATGAAGAGTCGACTGGTCGACCGAAATGCTCGGCGACCGTGTTCGTCCCCCACCCACTGGTCGCTGTCAGGAACGAGTCGTTCTCAGGAAGCGCCTCATCGAGGTACTCGGTGATGGTTTCAAGTCCGAAGCGATATCTCGTACGCCTCGTTGGTTCGTCGACAGACCGAGTGAACGGCCGTGTTTCTTCGATCATCAGGTCGACCGTTGCTTCGATCGTGTCCTCGTTGACGGCGTCGGGGTGGTTGACGTAGTATTCGGCGAAGTCGTGGAAGAGATTGCCCTGCCGGAAGTACTCCTTATCGGGCGAGTCCACGAGTCGGGAGAAGAAGTGGTCCCGGGGACTGTTGACGTACGTGCTCAGGCTAGACTGACTGACCGTCCGGACGGTCGTTGGCTCAACATCCCGAGTTTCTCTATTGAAACCGTTCTCACTCTGACTCCGTGAGGTCGTGTGGTGGACGGCATCTAAATCGCTGAACTGGTCGAAATTCTCCTCGAGGAGTTCTTCGAAGTACAGACATGGCGTGACCGGGGAACCCCCCTTTGCGTCCTGGACGAGGTAGTACTGGGTAGCGCCACTCTGCAGGAGGAGTTGGAATTGCTGGATATTCCGCGTGTACTGCGCGTCTTCGTCCACCCACGGGCGCTGTGGCGCGCTGTGAGTCCAGCCCTCATCGAGACCAAGGTGGAAGACAAGTGGCCGGTCGACGTACGCGGCGGACTTCGCGTCTGCGAGGAGTACGCCCTCGTTCTCGCGGTCGACCGGCACCTCATAGGTCTGTAAGTAGAACTCCAAGCGGTCAACGCCAGCCTCAGTAACCTGGTCCTCAGCGATGCCGAGCGCGTCCAGTTCGTCTTGGAAGGATTCCAGTTCACAGTCCGCTTCCGTCTCGAAGGCACCCAGCGCTTCCGCAAACGTGTAGTCGGTGATACTGGTGCAGAACTCGACTACCCACGAGACCGCGTCATGGTCGAGGTCGTGAAGGCGCTTCTCGTCGTGTTCGATACCCGGTGCACAATCGAGGCGGGTAAGCACTGACCGAACTTCTTCGACACAGGTGTCGGTTCCCGCGTGAGCAGTGCGGAGCAGGCGGAGGAAGGCGCGGTGGTCGGGGTGGTCTGCGAATCCGGGGCCGCCGTAGAAGGGGATATCAGCGGCTTCCAGACCGGATTCGATAAGGGGGGAGTACTCGCTGGCGCTGTCCAGAACTATCGCGATGTCATCGGCGTTCTCAGCTGTGACCGTATCGAGGACAGTATTGATGATCTCGTTAGCAGACTCGAAGATGTGGAAGTCGGGGTGGTCGAATGCGTCGGTAGTGAACGGACTGTAGGTATCGTAGTCGGCGGGGAGAATCGACCGTTCCAGGGCGGTTAATTGGTCGTATCCAACTACCGCGACGTCCTGGTCAGTGTTGATCTCAAAGTCAGTAATTGCTCTTGAGGTGATGTCCAGTTCGCGGATGGTCTGGACAGCCTGCTGGGTGGTTTTGCCGGCGTAATCGTCGTAGTCGAGTATGCTGTCGGCGCTGGCTTGGTGCTCCCAACACTGCAGGATGTTCCCGATAGCGTAGGCAGCTGCCTTCCAGTCTAACTCGGTGTGTTTTACGAGTTCTAGGAAGGCGAGTCGGTCCTCGGCTTCCTCGCGGCGCCCGGCCGCGAGTCGCCGGGGCGTCATGGCGAATGAACCGAGATGAGGCCGGTGGAGTCGGCGGTTCAGGGCGCTGGCGAGTGGTGCGTCGGGGACGACGACAAGGTCGTAGTCGGCGACGTCCTCGTAGAGGGTATCGATTGGCTTTGCCAGCTGGAATGACACGTCTCCCCCAATTGGAAGTCGTCACCAAAAGCTCGGGGGTAACCGAGTAGGGAATCGCGTTGGTTTTTTCGCCCCCTTCTGGGGTGCGGGGGCATCCAAGAACGGTGTTCCCGTACTCTAGTATGGGACATCGAGCACTCATCGCCTACGAGCGACCAGACGAGTTGTACAACCTCCACTACACGCACTGGGGTGGGTTGAAACTCCGCCTCAAAACCACACTCTCCCCACAAACATCCTACGGTGAGACTGAACCAATCACGGGGAATCGACAAGTCTTCGGACGATTCCTCGAAGAATCGAACCCGGAGTCAGTCCCCCTTGAGGAGACGGACTCTCAGTATACTGACGTGGATATCACGCCACTCGATACCCGAGTAACCCTAGAGGTAATCCTCAGTGAGCATCTCGACTATGAGGTGCATGAAGCCCTCTACGTAGTCAACCTCGACTTCGAGGTGGAAGCATACCGGACGTTCGCGCTGGGATTCGGAGATTTCGCCACGAGCGTAGACAGTAGTTCCCGGCGTGGACATGGGGTTGTGAGTACGGTGCGGTGGTATGATGGTGAGCCAGTCGGGGACGCGTACATTCGGGGGTGGTTCGCTGGCGCCCGCGAACTCACTGGCGTAATGATCGATCGCGACGTCTTCACTGAGCGGCAAGCCACGACGTTCCTGGTTCAACGACTACTCTCGAAACTCCGGGATCAGACCACACACGTGCGTCGGGCGGACCAACCCACCCACGCCTAACCCAGTCCTCCACTCCGAGCGCCAGCTCAAGCGTGTAACTAGACAGTCTCGCTGAGAATACTGTAAGTACCCGCAGACTATTGTAGTCTACTGGATTGGAGGGTACTGTATGAAGTTCCGGTACTACGTGACGCGCCGACTGCTGTTAACGGTAGTCGTCCTCTGGGGAGTCTCTATCATTACCTTCCTACTGACACACGCGGTGCCGAGCGACCCAGCCGCGCTCTGGGCGGGATCGCACGCGACTGCGGAACAAATCGAACAGGCCCGCCAGACACTCGGACTCAACAGGCCACTGCACATTCAGTACGTCGACTTCCTGACGGGCCTGTTCCGGGGCGACCTCGGTATGAGCATTCGGACGGAGCAGCCGGTGATGCGGGACCTCGTGGCGTTTTTCCCAGCAACCGTCGAGCTGGTCTTCGCCAGTATGTTCTTCGCGATCGGGTTCGGCATCCCACTCGGCATCATCTCCGCGAAGTACCACAACACCGCGCCCGACCACGCCTCACGCGTCATCTCCATGAGCGGCGTGAGCCTCCCGGTGTTCTGGCTCGGGATGCTCCTCCAGCTACTACTGTACGGGTGGCTCGGTGTCCTCCCACTCGAGGGCCGGGTCGCGACGGAGGTCGTTCAGGCGAATCCGCTGAGCGAAATCTCCGGGATGTTACTGTTCGACTCGCTGGTCCAGTTGAACGTCCCGGTGTTTCTCAGCGCGGTCGAACATATCGTCCTGCCGGCCTTCACGCTCTCGTTCGCGTCGATGGCCATCATCACTCGAATGACGCGCTCGTCGATGCTCGAAACCATGCAAGAGGAGTACGTCGACGTCCACGAGGGCTTCGGATTGAGCGAGCGGACCATCGTCTACAAGTACGCGCTGAAGAACTCGATGAACAGCGTCCTCACGGTCATCGGCCTGTCGTTCGGCTACCTCCTGGGCGGTAGCATCCTGGTCGAGAGTATCTTCTCGTGGCCTGGCCTCGGCAGGTACATCGTCAACTCCATCTACGCCACCGACTACCCCGCCGTGATGGGGGTCACGCTCCTGTTCGCGACGTCATACATCCTCATCAACCTCCTCGTTGACCTCACCTACGCCTACCTGAATCCGAAGCTGCGGGCCTCCGGGGGTGGGAGCTGATGGCCGAACGCCAGGAGTCAATCGGGACCAGTCTCCGCGAAACGTACGATGGTTGGCGGACCGAACACGCCGCCCAGATTAGTGAGGTGAAGCTTCGTGCCTCCCAGATTCGAAGTAATCCGGTGAGTCTGGCGGGATTGGGCATCATCTGTCTGTTCTTGCTGGTCGCCGCGCTCGCGCCATATATCGCGCCCTACAGTCCAATGGCGACGGACATCGCAAACACGTACGCGCAGCCGTCCCTCGAACACCCCTTTGGCACCGACAGCCTCGGACGCGACGTGTTTTCCCGAGTCATCTTCGGGACTCAATCGTCGCTCCGGGTCGCAGCGATTGTCCTTGCGGTGTCCTTCTCGATCGGCGTCCCGACGGGGCTCGTCGCTGGGTACCTCGGCGGCAAGGTCGAAGAGGCCATCATGCGCATCACCGACATGTTCCTCGGATTCCCACCACTTCTGTTACCCCTCGCAGTGAGCCTCTCGCTCGGAGGCGGACTCGACATGGCGGCGATCGCCATCGGCCTCACGTGGTGGCCGTGGTACGCTCGCATCGGGCGAAGCCAGGCGATCAACGTGCGCGAGGAGGAGTACGTCACGGCCGCCGAGAGTATCGGCGTCACCTCGCCGCGAATCGTGGCTCGCCACGTATTCCCGAACAGTCTCTCGCCGATTCTCGTGCAGGCGAGCATGGACGTGGGGTACGCCATCCTGATGACGAGCTCGCTGTCATTCATCGGGGCCGGCGCGAACCCGCCGGCCGCCGAGTGGGGTCTGATGATCGCAACCGCCCGAGAGGGCTTCATCACCTACTGGTGGACCGTCACGTTCCCCGGGATCGCCATCTTCGTCACCGTCATCGGGTTCAACCTGTTCGGCGACGGGCTGCGCGACATTCTCGACCCGAAGCTCTCACGGAGGTAATCATGACTGGAACTCACTCTTCGACCGGCGAACCGACCCCGACCGACGACGACGTCCTGCTTTCGATGCGGGACCTGCACGTCGAGTTCGAGACCTACGATGGGACGGTGTACGCTCTCGACGGCGTCGACCTCGACGTCAAGCGCGGACGCACGACCGGCCTCGTAGGCGAGACCGGGTGCGGGAAGACCGTGACCGCACGGAGCATACTCCAGCTCGTCGACGACCCCGGCCGGATCTCGGCCGGAGAGATACTCTACAAGGGACGGAACCTGCTCGACCTCTCGCCGGAGGAGATGCGGAACGTCCGCGGGAACGAGATCGCGATGATCTTCCAGGAGCCGATGAAGTCGCTCAACCCGAGCTTCACGATACGCGACCAGCTGACGACGGTCATCCAGCATCACACCGACCGCGACTCCAAGGCGGCCGCCGACCGCGCGCTATCGATACTGGAGGAACTCGAGTTCCCGGACCCCGAGGCAGTGCTGTCGTCGTACCCCCACGAACTCTCTGGGGGTATGGCTCAGCGAGTGCTCATCGCCCTCGCGCTCTCATGCGAGCCGGACCTGCTGCTCGCGGACGAACCGACCACGGCACTGGACGTGACCATCCAGGCACAGATCCTCGAACTGCTCGACCGAATCCAGGAGGAGTTCGGAACGAGTATCCTCCTTATCACCCACAATCTGGGCGTCGTGGACCGGGTTGCAGACGACGTAAACGTGATGTACGCCGGGAAGGTTGTCGAGACGGGACCGACTGACCGAGTGTTCGAAGACCCGAAGCACCCCTACACGCTCGGACTATTGCGGTCGCTCCCCGAACGGGACGTCGAGGAGATGTACGCGATGGAGGGCGACGTGCCGGACCTGCGGAACCCGCCCGAAGGCTGCCGGTTCGCCCCACGCTGTCCAGTGGCAAAACCAGAGTGCGAGACGTACGACCCACCGGAGACATCCGTCGGGTCGGAGCGGACGGTCCGGTGTCTCCACTACGAACCGGACGCGCCGGGCTCGCCCGAAGAGGTGCACGATGGCGTCTAAGGAGACCCTCGACGCGATGGGAGAGAGCAACGAGGAACCCCTGCTGTCAGTCCGGAACCTCAAGACGTACTACCCGGTCACCGGCGGACTGCTAAACCGGAAACAGGACGACGTGAAGGCCGTCGACGGCGTCTCCTTCGACATCAACCGTGGAGAAACCGTCGGGCTGGCCGGCGAGTCCGGGTGCGGGAAGACCACGGTCGCGAAGACGATACTGGGGCTCGTCGAGGAGACGGCAGGCGAGGTAGTCTACGACGGACAGGACCTGACGGAACTCAATGACGGCGAACTCCGGGAGGTCAGGGAGGACATCGGCGTCGTGTTCCAGGACCCATTCAGTAGCCTCAATCCCCGAATGACTGTCCGAAAGCTCGTCGCCGAGCCGCTCGTCACACACCGGGACATGACCGACAGGGAACGCAACGAGAGGGTCGCCCACCTGCTCGAACGCGTCGGACTGAGTGAAGAGCACATGCGTCGGTACCCTCACGAGTTCTCGGGCGGCCAGCGTCAGCGCATCGCTATCGCGCGGGCACTGGCGCTGGAGCCGTCGTTCGTCATCCTCGACGAACCGACCAGCGCACTCGACGTCTCCGTGCAGGCCCGCACCCTCAAACTACTGGACGAACTTCAGGAGGAACTCGACCTGACGTACCTGCTCATCACTCACGACCTGAACGTGATGCGTCGCATCGCGGACCGGCTACTCGTCATGTACCTCGGACGCGTCATGGAGCACGGGCCCGCGAATACGCTGTTCGAGGCCCCCCACCACCCCTACACGGAGGCGCTGCTGTCGGCGGTACCCCGCGTCGGGATTGAGAGCGACCCGATCCTACTAGAGGGCGATGTGCCGTCCCCTCGTAACCCGCCCACCGGGTGTCGGTTCCACACGAGGTGTCCCTACGCGACCGAGGACTGCGAGGGAGAGGAACCCGCGCTCAACGCCGTCAGGGAAGCGGGACGAGCGGCGGCGGGACTGGGCGAGCAGGGGTGGAACAGTGACGTCGTCGATGCAGTGCAGGAGTCGCGCTGTCGGTACCGCGACCCCCGGTCTGATCCTCCAGAGGATTTCGACCAGTAGGCCGGGGTGAGCTACCCAATATTGCCAGTTAGACGAATGTTTTGTAGGGCATACTCCTTGCATACGAAAGAATCCAAATGGCTGAAGAAAGGCGGCTAAAATCGGGCAGGCGGCGGTTCCTGTACGCACTCGGATCGGGTGCGGCGGTCACAGGACTAGCGGGATGTACCGACGGTGGCGGCGACGGTGGTGACGGCTACGGCGGTGACGACGACGACAATGGCAGCGACGACAGCGGCAACGACGACAGCGGTAGTGACGACGATAACAGTGGTGATGGTTCAAACGATCTCGGGACAGTCATCTACACGGTCAACGCGGAACTGACCGAGTACGACCCGAGCACCAACTTCGACGTGACCAGCCTCGCGCTCTCGAACGTGTACGAACCGCTCGTCTGGCACAACCTCGACGGGAACCAGGAGACCCACCCCGGTCTGGCGAAGGACTGGTCCGTCTCCGAGGACGGCCTGGACTGGACGTTCGACCTGCGCGAGGGCGTTACATTCCACAACGGCGGCGAGATGACCGCAGAGGACGTGAAGTTCTCCCTCGAGCGCACGATGGAGATGGGGCAGGGCCCAGCGTTCATCTGGGGGCCGGTCGACAAGATTGAAGTCGACGACGACTACACGGTCTCGATCTCCCTCTCCTCGAAGGCACCACTCGACCTGATCGCCTCCAGCCAGTACGGCGCATGGATCTTCTCCAAAGAGGAGGTCGAATCTCACGGCGACACCCCCGAGGCGCAGGCTGAGTGGTTCCAGCAGGGTAACGAGGCTGGAACCGGACCCTACACTATTGGAAACTGGGAACGCTCCTCGCAGCTCGAACTCTCGAAGTTCGACGACTACTGGGGCGGCTGGGAGGGCGACCACTACTCGGGAGCCCAGCTGAAGATCGTCAACGAGGCCAGCACCAACATCCAGTTGCTGCAAAACGGTGACGTCGACATTCTCCGCAATGCGCCCTACTCGCAGCTGTCGTCGCTGGAGAACGACGACGCCATCGATATCACCCAGGACACGTCGTTCATGCAGCTGTACGGGCTGATGCACGTCGAGAAGGAGCCGACGGACGACATCCACGTCCGGAAGGCGATTCGTCACGCGTTCCCCTACGAGCAGGGCGTCGAGAACATCCTCGCGGGGTACGGCGAGACCAACGGCTCGGTCATCCCGAACAACATGTGGGGGGACAACACCGATCTGGAGGTTCCGGAATTCGACCTCGACGTGGCGCGGGACCACCTCGAACAGTCGAAGTACGACCCGAGCGAGATGTCGCTCCAGTTCAACTTCTCGTCCGGCCACAACACGTGGCGGCGCGCCCTCCTGTTCCTCCAGGAGAACCTCAAGGAGATCGGCGTGGGCGAAGTCAACGTCGACAGCCTCCCGTCGAGCACCTACTTCGAGCAGGCGCGGAACATCGACACGGCTCCGAACATGACGCTGTTCTGGTGGTGGCCGACGTACGTCACCCCCTACGACTACCTCTACAGCATGTTCCACTGTGCCGGCGAGAACCCGATCTACTCCCTCTCGTACTGGTGTAACGAGGACTTCGACGCGAAGATCAACGAGGGACGGCAGCTCTCCGCGACCGACCGGGACCAGGCGATCGAGCTGTTCCAGGAGGCACAGGCGACGATCGAGGAGGAGGCCCTCGCGGTCAACTTCTGGCAGCTCCAGACGGTCAAGCCCCACCTCGCGGACCTCTCGGGGTACGACCCGAACCCGTCGTACACTGACGTCGTGTTCTTCCGGGACCTCGACGCTTAGGGCTCGACGACCACTTTTCCGACAACCGCTCGCTCCTCTAGGAGTCGGTGTCCCTCGGCGACGTCCTCGAGCGGGAGCGTCGCGTGGATGAGGGGCTCGACGGCACCCTCGAACACCAGACGTCCGACGGCACGGAAGTCACTCTTTGAACCCATGGGGGCCCCGACGATCCGTCTGTGGGACTGATAGACCGAGCGGACGTCTACCTCCGCGTCGCTGCCGCTGGTCGCGCCGCAGATCGTCATTCTGCCGCCGGGCGCGAGGCTGTCGACGCTCGACTGCCAGGTCTCCTTGCCCACGTGGTCGACCACCAAGTCGACACCGCGGCCGTCGGTGTGGTCCCGGACTGCTTCGGCGAAGTCCACTTCGGTGTAGTCGATGACGTGGTCGGCCCACGGGTCCAATTGGCGCGCCTTCTCGTCGCTGGAGGTCGCCGCGAAGGTGGTTGCCCCTACGTGGTCGGCGAGCTGGAGCGCGGCGTTGCCCACGCCGCCTGAGGCTCCTAGAACGAGTGCTCGTTCCCCGGGGCCGAGGTCGCCGGCGCTGACCACCAGTCGCCACGCCGTTGTGAACGCGATGGGCCAGGCGGCCGCCCGCGTCGCCGGGAATCCCTCGGGGACGGGTAGGCAGTTCTTCGCGGGGACCACGACCGCCTCGGCGAGGCCACCCGGTCGTCCTTCGCCGATGGCGTCTGCTCGCGGACACATCGTTGCCTCCCCTCGGTCGCACCACTCGCATTCGTCGCAGCCGATCTCGGGGTAGACGACGACCCGTTGGCCGACTTCGATGGTCGCGTCTGGCCCGACGGCCTCGACTCGGCCAGCGACGTCGCCTCCGGTGATCACTGGGTAGTCGGGCGTCCAGTCGCCCTCGGGGCGCCTGGCGAATACGTCGAAGTGGTTGAGGGCGCAGGCCTCGACGGCTAATCGGACCTCGCCGCGACCCGGGACGGGGCGGTCTACGTCAGTCAGTTCGATGACCTCGTCGGGTGGCCCCGGCCGGGTGATTCGTGCAGCACGCATACCGACCTCTGGAGGTGGGGTTCCGTAACTGTCTCGGTGAGGCAATGAGGGGGTTGTCGGGGTGGACTGCGAGTGGCGCGCTGCGATTCTGGGGTTTGGGAGTACAAAAAAGAGCTCGCCGTGAGCTTGGAATTCCAAGGCGGTCGCGGGCGAAAGTGACCTGCTACCAAAGCCTTTTGCGCGTACTCGCTGAGGGAAGAGCCATGTCGATGAGTGACTATCCTCTCTACGAGTTCGATCGAAGCGACCCTAATCTCGACGGCGTTGAGCGCGGCCTCTACGACGAGATATCGGCTGAGGAACCCTGGGACCTCGTCGAGGAGTTCTCCCGTCTCGAACGTGTCTCCGGCTCCGAGGACGAGAAACGAGCGGCGGAGTACCTCGTCGAGCGACTGGACGCGCTCGGCGTCTCCCACGAGCGCTACGACCCCGAACTCTGGATCAGCATCCCGAACGACGCATCGCTGCGGACCGTCGCCCCCGAGGGCGAGTCCTTCGAGTCGGCCAAGACTGTCTCTTTCTCCGCCGACGAGACGATCACGGGCGAAGTCGTTCACGTCGAGGGCGATGGCCCCCAGGACGTCGACGAGGTGCTCCAAGGTGCACTGGACAGCGTGGACGTCGACGTCGAGGGGAAGATCGTCGCGATGGAGGGATTGCTCCCCATCGAGGCGGTGTCCCAACTCGAGGACGAGGGCGCAATCGGCTTCGTCGGCGTCCACCCCCACGAGACCGAACCCCACGAGGGCATCGCGACCCCCGTGTGGGGCGGCATCCCGGCCCCCGGCGAGGAGGACCGTGTCCCCGACGTCCCGATAGTCAATCTCTCGAAGCGTGACGGCGAGCGATTGCTGGGACTGCTCGAGGATGGGTCCGTAGAGGTGGAACTGACCGCCGACGTGACCACCGACTGGTTCGAGTGTCCCGTCGTCGTCGCTGACGTCCCTGGTAAGGCTGACCCTGAGGACGACGACTTCGTGCTGTTGCACGGCCACTACGACTCCTGGCACTTCGGCGTCACCGACAACGCGACCGGTGACGCGGGACTACTCGAGTGTGCACGAGTATTCAATGAGTTCAGTGAGGACCTGTCCCGGGACCTCCGGGTCGCGTGGTGGCCGGCTCACTCGACCGGCCGGTACGGCGGGAGTACGTGGTTCGCCGACGAATTCGCGAACGAGTTGGCTGAGAACTGCGTCGCACAGGTCGACATGGACTCGCCGGGCACCGAGGACGCCACCGAGTTCGAGTACATGGTAGAGTGGATGCCGGAGGCGAACGACCTCGCGAAGGGCGCCATCGCCGACGTCTGCGGTAAGGAGGCGACCGAAACCCGGCCGGCGCGGGCCGGCGACTACTCGTTCAACAACCTCGGCGTCACCGGCGTGTACATGCTCTCCTCGAACATCCCGCGAGCGGTCCAGGAAGAGCGCGGCTACCACCCCGTCGGGGGATGCGGGGGTAACTCGAACGCCTGGCACCTGACGACCGACACGCTCGACACGGCCGATCCAGACGTGCTGGTGCGAGACATCCGCGTGTACGCCATCACGGTCGCACGACTGCTGCGGGAGACGGTCGTCCCCCTTGACCACGAACGGAACGTCCGTCGTCACCGAGAAATCATCGACGAATACGACGCGGCTGCTGGTGACCACTTCGACCTCGAGCCGGTTGATGAGGAACTCGCGGCGCTCGAGGAACGAGTGGCAGCGTTCTACAACGCCGTTGACCAGGGCGACGTCGACCCCGCGACGGCCAACGACGTCGTATTGCGTCTCTCGCGCCGACTCACCCGCCTAAACTTCTGTACGGAAGGACAGTTCGAGCACGACCCGGCGACCGACCGTCCACCGTACCCGGGGCTCGAACCGGCGGCCGACCTGCCCGAGCGCTCCGGCGACGCCTACGGCTTCCTGAAGACCGACCTCCGACGGAAGCGCAGCGCCGCAATCAACGAACTCCGCAGGGCGAGGGCCACCGTCGAGCAGGCACTGGACTGACTAATGGAGATCACGGACGTCGACGTCGTCGGACGACGCATCCCGTTCAGTCGGTCGTTCCCCGTCAGCTACGAGGCCCACACTCACACCGAACACGCGTTCGTCCGAGTTCAGGGCGATAACGGAACCGAAGGGTTCGGCGAGGGAACTGCCCTCCCCTGGTTCACCGGCGAGACCACCGCCGGGATGGTAGAGACCCTGCGCGAACGCATCGCGCCAACGCTCGTCGGCGCGTCGCTCCCTGACGCGGCGGCGGCCCTCGACGAGTTCGCGAACGCGTTCACCGGGAGCCCCGGTGCGACCTCGGCCGCGGAGACGGCGTTACTGGACCTCCGAGCGAAGGAGGCCGGAGTCTCGGTCCGGGAGTTACTCGGGCCAACGTTCCGGACTGAGGCCGCCGAAGTGTATCCAATCCCAGGGCTCGCACCGGAGGAGGCGGCGACCGTCGCCGGCGAGGCAGCGAACGAGGGATATCGACGGTTCAAGGTGAAAGCGACCGGCGACGTCAACGCCGACGTCAACCGTATCAACGCCGTCCTGGACGCCATTCCGGGCGATGCCACCGCTCGCGTAGACCCCAACACCTCCTGGGAAACGGCTGCCACAGCCGTCGACGCCGTCGGACGCCTCGACGACCCGGATCGCATCGAGTACCTCGAACAACCGGTCGCTCCGGACCGCGAGGACGGACTTCGCCGAGTCTGGGAGGAGACGGGAATCCCCACCTTCGCGGACGAGGCGGTCCACACCCCTGACGACGTCGAACGCCTGGGCCGGAAGGGGACCGTCGCAGGGGTGTGCCTGAAGCTCGCGAAGCTCGGCACCCCGTCACGCCTCTATCGAGCGGGCCGGCGCGCTGCCGACCACGGACTCGACGTCACCGTCGTCAGCGCGTTCGGAACGTCACTCGAGGCCGCAGTAAACCTCCACTTGCTCGCGGCGCTCCCATCGCTGTCGTCCGGCTGTGAGGTCGCGCCGATGTTCCTCGAATCAGACCCCGTCGCGGAGTCGCTGCCGCCCGCACCAACAATGACCGTCCCCGATGGGCCAGGGCTCGGCGTCTCGCTCGCTGCCGAACTCTTCGAGTGAGGGTGCCGGCGCAATTTCGTGCAACCCGCGGGTTTTAGATAGCACGTGCGGTATCGACTCACATGGTTTCCATAGCCTACCTCGTTCCGGGGACGGGACTCCCCGACGAGGAGAAGCAACGCCGTGAGACGGTCGCGAACGACCTCGTTCCAGCGGACGTCTCCGTCATCGCGGCCGAGGACGGACCGAAATCAATCGAGAGCACAATCGAAGAGGAGTGGGCGGTCACCGGTCTCGCTCGCCTCGTCGACCGCCATGAGGACGAATTCGACGGGTTCGTCATCGGGTGTTTCGGCGACCCGGGTCTGGCCTCGCTTCGAGAACTGACTCGGACGCCAGTCGTCGGCCCGGCCGAGACGGCGTTCCATACAGCCGCCCAGGTCGCAGACACGTTCGCCTGCCTAGACATCCTCGATGCGACCGAACCCCAGACCCACAGGATGCTCCGCGAGTACGGCCTGAGCGACCGCGCCAGCGTCCGAGTCGTCGACGCGCCCGTCGGCGACATCGATCACGACTCCTCGGATCTCATCGACCGCATGATTCGCATCGGGCGGGTCGCCGTCGAAGAGGACGGTGCCGACGCTCTCGTCCCGGGGTGCATGAGTCTCGCGTTCATGCAGGCAGGCGACGAGATCGGTGAGGAACTTGGCGTGCCGTTCGTGGACCCGGTCGCCATCTCGCTAGAGACGGCAACCACGTGGGCCAGACACGGCCTGACTCACAGTCCGACGACCTACCACCCGGCCCCGCGGGAGAAGTTGGGCGGGTTACTGGACCGGTCGCCCCCCGTCGACGCCGACGACTGATGAGCGACCCTGGCGCAGGCCTCGTGGACGAGTTATCGGCCCTCGCAGCACAATTCGGGTTCACCCTCGACGACCCCAAGGGTGCCGCACGGGCGGCGCAGGACAGCGAGTCATTACTGGAGCGTCTCGACGACGTCGACGACCCGGACCCGCCCGAGCGCGACCACTGGGACCCAGAATCGGACCCGCTCGGTGCGTGGCTCACGAGATGCGAGGTGAGGCGGTCGTCGGAGGGCCGCCTCGCGGGCTGTGACGTTGGGATCAAGGACAACATCGCGGTCGCTGGCGTCCCGCTGACCTGTGGGTCGAGGCTGCTGGAGACGCACGTCGCACACCGGGACGCGACCGTCGTCGAGCGGTTGCTCGACGCGGGTGCGACCGTCACTGGGAAGACGAACATGGACGAGTTCGCGGTAGGCGAGGACGAACGCGCGATGCGATTCACGCTCGCGCGGAATCCGCACGACCCCGACCGCCAGCCGGGCGGGTCCTCGTCGGGGAGCGGGGTCGCGGTCGCGACCGGCGCTGTCGACGCCGCACTCGGGAGCGATACCGCAGGATCGGTCCGGTATCCAGCGTCGTGGTCCGGCGTCGTCGGGTTGAAACCGACGCGTGGACTGGTCCCGACTAGTGGATTCGTCCACTTCGCGCCGACGCTGGACACTATCGGAGTGCTGGCCGACAATATCGAGACGGTTGCCGATGTCCTCGTGAGTATCGCCAACGACGAATGGGGAACAGCGGACGTCAGTCCGGATGACGTAATCGCTGCTGCCGACGGTGCGACGACCCCTGACCCATCGGCATTGACCGTTGGAGTCCCTGACGCCCTGTTCGGGCGCGGTGGCGAGGTCGACGACGTCGTTCGTGCGGCCCTCGAGGAACTGGCGGACGCGGGCGCGGTCGTCCAATCGGTGTCGATTCCCGACTTCGACCTCGCGATTCCAGCCTGGCACGCTATCGGGACGGTCGAGTTCGGCGCGTACATCGGCGGAGCTGCCACGGGGTGCGGCCTCGATGTCGACCCGATGCCGGCGCTCTGGGACGCGCTGGCGACGGCGCTCGATGAGCGACCGAATGACCTCGGACCGGTCGTCCGCGAGCAACTGATGGGGGCAGCGTACCATCGGAGCGAGCACCGCGGTCGGTACTACGCGAAGGCACAGCTGGCGCGCCGACGCGTCGCCGAGGGCGTGGCGGCGACGCTGTCCGACGTGGACGTACTGGCAGGTCCAACCGTTCCGAACCTGCCTCCCAAGTGGGGCGAGGACGTGGCACCACTGACCGAGGCGGTGGTCAACACTGCCCCGTTCAATCTCACCGGACACCCCGCAGTCAGCGTCCCGTGTGGTGCGGTCGATGGTCTCCCCGTCGGACTCCAGTTCATCGCCCCGCGATTCCGGGAAGACGTCGCACTCACCGCGGCCGGCGCGTGGACCAGCGTCCGAGACACGTAATAAGGCGCCCGCGACCGCCTGCTCCACTCGCCGCCCACCGCATCGTCCTCGACGTGGCGTCGCTACCGGTCTCCCAATAACAGCGAGGATACCTGCTGACGCCTGGAGCGCATGCATTTCCCGGCAGCCTGCTCGCTACTGCAGGCAGGCAGACCGGAATGATTGGTCGCGAGCGCCGCGGAGGAAGCATACGAGGAACGTGGTGTCCAGCGAGTCCTTGAGACCGATGATGGGTGCCGTATCGCTGTCTTCAATCAGCAAGTGATCGATGACTGGTTCTCTCTGAGGGGATTCGCCAGCGGAGCGAATGGTATCTCGATTCGGGGAATCCTGTGGTCGAACTCGTGAGCCCAGAAGATATCTTCCTGTTCTGAGCGGTTGCCGAACTAGACCGTATCTGATTGTCGGGGGTTCCTAGGATTCCGGGAGTTCGCCTCTGCGTCCACGGTGGGTTTTTCTCGCCCCTACGGGGTGCGGGGCGCACTGTTGTGTGTCGCGTTGAATGAAATGACTATAGGAGACGAACTCCAGAGGCTTGGAATCACTGCATCGAATCGCGTGCTGAAGCGGGCTCAATACGAGGCCTTCGAATTCTCCCTCTTCGAAGGCGATATCATCGTTCGGAATGCGAGCCACGCGAACCCGAGCGAGCACGAATACCGCATCACCATCCAGGATGGCCGTCCGATTCGGTGTTCATGCCCAGCTGATGCGCACTACAAGGGCGCGTGCAAGCACCGAGTAGGAGTGGCGCTCCGGCGTCCAATCCTTGAGGCTGCGAGCGAAATGCGCGTACTCACGGATGGCGGACAACCCCCAGTCTCTCAATTCGATGCACCCGAACTCGATAATGAAGAGTGTGCGTGCGCTGACCTCCACGAGGACATCCCGTGCTGGGAGTGCGTGCGCACTGGCAAGCGCAGCCTCCCCGAGTGACACCGAAACTGGGTAGGACTGTCCTGCTTCGTGCGATTTGTCGTCGCGGGATTGAGTAGCAAGTGGTCCACAGGTGGTTCGTATCGCCTCACATCTGGTAGCTACATTTAATCTGGACTGCCGGAAGGTGGACGTGATAATCTGGCCGGTCTCGCCCTCAGTGGTCTATCTGGCAGGGGCCGAGAACCAGCAGCCAGCAAGCACTACCGATCACATGGATTCCGCCAACAACACACCAACCACTCAGGACGACTCAAACCCAGTCCCGCTCTCGAATCAACTACTGCTCTCGAATCAACTCACGCGCTCACTCGGCTTCACCGCCCTCGGAATCATCGTATTCTCTCAGCCGGTGCTCGCCCAGGATGTCGGGGCGGCGTTCTGTCAGACGAGTCTCGCTCAAACCATCAAGAACGTCTTCACACTCATCCAGTTCGGCGGCCCACTCGTCGGCGGCGTCGTCGCACTCGGCGCAGCCGTCCTGACACCAGTCGTGAGTCGGGTTGACCTGAAGAAGGAACTCAAGGAAACGCGTAACCAAGCTCTCGTCTGGGGTGTTCTAGTTGCACCACTGGGCACGGCACTCCTGCAATTCCTCCTGAATAACGTCGTCGCGGGTGGCGCAAGTTGCACCTTCTAACCCATCGCATAGTCATACTCCTCGTCCTCGCCCTCACCGTCATCTCGACGACAGCCAGCGCTACAACCATCCGAGTAAGTCCTCACAACCCGGAGGCAACCAACGCGGACGCCTCTGGGTTGGATACTTTCGGTCAGTCCCCTACTCCGCGAGAACTGGATTCACTAGGACCTCCGGTTCCGGATCCGGAGTACGGGATCGAGAACGAGACGTTCTACGCGCTCTGGTCAGGGGACACCGACAACACTGAGAATGAGGATGTGAGTGGACTGGGTTTTGATTTCGAGGAGAACATGCGGGAGCTCGCGTCACGGACGGACATTCCATTCGATGCGCCACCCCCTGCTGTCGAGGTCTGGAATACTGGTGAACACCAAGCCTTCGATGGCCGGGACCCCACGCAGTCACTGTACCCCCGGGGAGTCGAACGCGAGCACGGCCAGTACGTTCGCGACGCCTACGTCGAACTCTTCACGATTACGCCATCGACACGCGTCATCGAAGGTACCGAACAAACACTCCTCGTCCCTCTATCGGGGAGTGTTCGGGGAATCATCGATTACCGAGTTCGCTTACCTTCACGAGTTTCGACGAACACGACCAGACGGAGGGCACGCCTCCTCGGCCACGAAATCAACTCGACACAACTGCTCGTCGACGGCACCCCAGTCGCGAATACAACGAGAACACATCGACCCAGCTTCTCCTACACAGGCCTCGACGACCCAACCAGACAATCAAATCGGCATGTCATCGGGCTGAGCGCGCGTATCTCGGCGCTCGTTGAAGTCCGTGAGTCGACATGCATAGCGTCGAATTCGAGTGGAGCCTGTACTAGCTGGGCGACGAATACGAGCACGAAACGCGAATCCATCATCGTCAGCACTAGCAAGGAGGTCGAAGTTTCAACACCCCGTGTAGTCGGTGAGCGTGCTCGCTTCCCGGACGACACGCAGGGTTTCAGTCTCGAAATCAGTGAGCCGTGGGCGGCGATCGAATCACCAACGGGCGTGATTCGGAGTCGCTGGAAATTCTTCACCATGCGTCCACCCAACTGGACGTCGTTCACGCAAGCAACCACGAGTGGACGCGAGCACATTGACGCACCCGTCCAGCCACTCAACACGTACGCGTACCCGAGTACACGAGGCGCACGCTCAACAGAGGAATGGAGTGGGCCAAGCCTCGAAGCGATTAGTGGCCCAGAACTCAACTCACCGAGTCTCCCTGTGAATGCCGCGTTTGGAGTGCCAACAGAGGCCTATACGCGCGCCGACCACGTCGTACTCAACTCGGAGTCACCCAGAGAATTCGAGGGCAGTATCCGGACGCTCATCGCGAACGAATCACTCCCCATTCACACCGAGGACCTCCCAGTACGCGAGATCCAGGAGACGACCCTCCAAATACATGTAGTGGAGCACACGGCCACAGAGACAATCCTTGACGTCACACTCACTGAGACACTCACCGGGGAGCCTCTTCCAAGCCGTGCGGGGACGCTCACAATCGAGGACACTCCCGTAGGGATTCCACGGTCGGGAGACGCCCGAGTGCGGATTCCCCGTGAGGACGGCGTGATAACCGCGCGCTTCGAACCAACTGAGTGGTGGGACACCACAGCCACCACAGACCGCAAAGAGACCACAGAGAGAACCGAGGATCCTCCAGCATTTGGCGCGAGTGCGGACCGCGTCTACGCTGAGGCAACCAGCCTCGACGTCCTCGGTGTCGCTTCTGGCGTGGTCCTCCCAGTGAGCGTGTTCCTCCTGGGCGTGTTCGTCATTGATCGAATCACGGGATGGCGTATCTGGCCGCCCTGGCGAGGCCTCTAATGCGCACCCAACACCACGCAGTAAGCGAGAACGAGATTCCCGATCTAGGCCTGGCGTTCTGGGTGTCCCATTGGAGTCCCGTGACGGGATTCGGTCTGGGGGTGCTCTGATTGCCGTCGATTCGTGACGCGATTGTTGGCGCGCTCACGGAATTACTGCGCGTGCTCTTCGAGCCGATCACGGGCATCATCGAGGAGTACGCCAATGACCTCCTGGACGTCGTTGTATCGACGCCGCGTCCAGACACTGTTCTTGGGGCACCGGGGAACGAGCCGTGGCCTGAACTCCACGCGTACTACTGGGATGCGATCATTCCGATTTCACTGTTGGTATGGGCGCTCTCCGTCGGACTCGTGATCATGTTGGAGGCGACGGGCCACCTCTTCAGTGGATACCATCAGACGCGATTGAAGAAGCGCGTCTTCGCCGGCCTTTTGGGGATTCTATCGTGGTGGTGGCTCGCCGCGTTCTCCCTACGATTCGTCAGCGCACTCACTGGGATTCTCCTCCCGGACCTCTCCTCGGTCACACTCTTCGAGACACTATCGTTCTCGGGGATGGGCGTACTCGGCCTCGCCATCTCCCTGACGGTGGATTTCGTGTTGTTCGCGCTGATCGCGGTCATCTACTTCGTGCGCCGAGTCACCCTCTACCTCTTCGTGTTGATGATGCCACTCCTCATCGCCCTCTGGGTACCAGGCGTCGGACCATTCGCGCTCGTCTCCCGATTCATGACCCGGCTCGCAGGATTCTACATCCCGTTCTTATTCATGACCCTCCCAATCGCCCTCCTGTTCCGACTCGGCGGTATCCTTGGAGGGAGTTTCTCACTCTCAATGGGCGGTATTGGAGCGTGGCTGACCGCGCTCGTCATTCCACTGGTTGCGGTGCTCTCACCGTTCGTGTTGGTGTGGCAGGCGAGCGCGCTCTTCTTCGTCGGTGGCCGCATGGCCCAGCACACCTCACGCCAGACCGCCGGTCGACGCGTCGATGGTGCGCGAACCCTTGGCGCAACCACTCACCGGGGCGTTCGGAATGCTCGGGCCGGGGTTCGCGGTGAGCCCGCAGTCGGCGGGAGTGGCCAATACTTGCTGGATTCGAGTCAGTCACGCGCGCACTCATTCGGCTCTGCGGTAAGCGAATCGAGTTCTAGCCTCAGAGACTCGCTTCGAGGCAGTGCTTCGAGAGCCCGTGGTGGGAGCTCGGGGAGTTCGAGTGGGGATGGTCAGGCTGAGATTTCGTTTCCAGCGATGGATGCGCGCCGAGACCCAGCTCAAACGAGACGGAGTAGGGCAGAGAGCGAATCGGGTTCTGAGCATGATGCGGGCGGGCGGAATACCTAGGTGATTGAGATTATGACACCAACTACTGACCCGGGCAAGCGCATTCCGAAGTCACTGAACACCGAAGCAAACCTGATCGGGTCCTACACACTCACGGACGCCGCAGTAGCACTCACACCCGGCGTTATTGTCGTGCTCGGCTTCCAATGGCTAATCCCACCAGGCCTAGGATTCTCACTCGCAGGCTACTCGTTCACGCTGAGTATGCTCACACTCCCCCTCGCGGCTGTCGGAGTTCTCCTCGGTGGTGTGTTCGTGCTTTTGACGCCGTCGTATACGTCGAGTCTCGGGTGGCTACAGGCCGCACTCGGATTCCACCGCGGAGAGCGCGAACTCGACTTCGAGATGGCATGCGGGGAGACGCGCTTCGAACGCGCGCACCTGCACCGGAACGCCATAGAACGCCAGGACGGCGCCCTCATCGGGCTCGTCGAGGTGAGTGCGCCATTGCTCGCGTTGGCAACCCCGAGCGAGTGGGCGGCCCACACGAGGGCGTTCGCGGACTTCTGCAACACCACCCTCGAATATCCCATCCAAATCTACTCCACGACACGCGCATTCGATGTAGATTCGTATCTTTCGACGTACGAGGATAGACTCAGTGACCCTGACGTACTCGCGAATCCACGCCTGAGTTCGCTCATTGAGGGGTATATCGAGTGGTATGAGACCGAGCTCGCTTCCCGTGAGATGACGATACGCGAGCACTACGTCATCGTATCCGTTCACCCGGACTCACTCACGTTCGAATCGAATTCCATCCTACAGAAAGCGATCACACTCCCCCTCATTGGGGTGTTCGCTCGCGTACTCACCGGGGCGCGCGAACGAAACCGGAGTAAGGAGACCGCATTCGACGTGCTCGACGAACGCTGCCGAACCATTGCGTCCGGATTACGAGGAATCGAGGGTACGCACACTAAGCGAGTCGACGCCGAAACCGCAGTCGGCCTCCTCAGCGAATTCTGGGGAACCCACAACCACCCACGCACAGAGGATGGCGTTCTCCGAGAAACGCCACTAGTAACGCCACGAGGTCGTCAATGAGCCTTCGAGACAAGCTCGCAAACTGGCGTACCACCACCGCGAACACAACCACTCCAGAAGCAACCGATACCGAGACAGACGACCCCCGGGGAGACTCTACTCCAAGTCACTCCCCCACCAGCGAAGACTCCACGCGAATCCCGGAATGTGACGAGGATAGTTCAAGCTCAGAATCGGACTCAGAAGGCCTCGAGTATACGGTTGAACCGAGTCTCTCTAAGGAGTCTCTGGATTTCAGTGGCAGTCGCCACCAGCGGACGATCGTGCCGGGTGGCATCGAGGTCAACCCAACGAGTGTCCGAGTGGGGGAGTCTTGGGCGCGAACGCTCTGGATAGGAGAGTTCCCGGATGAACCACAGGACGGCCTCTTCGAAGCGCTGTACGCGAGCCCAGAATCGCGAACAACAGACATCTCACTCCACATCCAACCGCGTGAAACCGAGGCGACACTGAGCGCGCTCGAAAACCAACTCGAGGACCTCGAAGCCGATCTCGAATATCTCGATGAGAAGCGCCGTGCGAGCGCACGGGGTGTCCAGGCTGACTTCGAGGACTACCGCGAGCTCTACGACGTCCTCCGGAACACGCCAACCCGCGCCTTCGGCGTCTCGATGTACCTGGGCGTCCGCGAAGCTGACTCCGCGCATCTTCGGGGTGTGACGGACGCTGTCTCGAGTACAGCGCGGCGTGCCCCAACGAACCTTCTACCAATTATGCCGCGCTGGCAGCAACTCCCCGCGCTCCAGTCAGTGAGCCCGCTCGGCGTCGATGCACTCGCTGAGTCCATGGATACGACGACGCCGATGCTCGGTGGCGCCTTCGGCGCGATGTACCCCTTCGTTTCTGGTGCGTTCTCCGAGCCCGGAATCGAATACGGCACCTATGCATTGAATGAGAGTCCTCTGGTTGTGGATCGCATCGAGCGCGAAACCGGGTATTGCATGCTCGTCATCGGGCAACTCGGCGCGGGGAAATCCTTCTCGACGAAACTCCAACTCGTACGCCGAGCCATGTACGACTCTGATACGATTCTCGTGATGCTCGACCCCCTCGAGGGATTCGCGAGCGTCAATGAGGCGCTCGGTGGCGAACGAATCACTGTCGGGGGAACACGCGGATTCAATCCACTCGAAATCAAGGCTACACCCCCGCACATCATTCAGGATGTTCCAGACCTCGACCCCTGGGCTGAACAGGTCGCGTGGGTCCTCGGATTCTTCGAGACATTCTTCCGAGACGTCGCAATGAACCCACTGAATGGTCGCACCCAAACTCTGCGGCGGGCTATCCAGGAGACTTACGAGGCTGCTGGCATCACTCGCGACCCTAGTACGCACGACGGAGCATCCCCGACAATCCGCGACCTCATCAACGTCCTCGAGGACTTACTTGAGGACCCTCGTCGATTCGGGTACGTAACCGAAGGAGAACAAGAAAACGTCCTGGAGGACGCCCAATCCTTACTGACTGACCTACGGCCGTCCTTCCGCGAAGGCGGGGACCTCAGTCATCTCGCACAACCAACGGAGTTCGACCTCGATGCACCCGTTTTGTACCTGGATTTGCATCAAGAAGAAGGCGCGCGAAGCCGTGGGGAGACGAGTCTCTTGATGCAGGTGTTGTTCAACGCGGTGTATGAGCGCGCGAAACAGACGAGTAAACGCGTCGTGTTTGTCATCGACGAAGCCCACTACCTCCTCAGCGAGGACGGCGCACGCTCATTCCTCGAAACAGCCGTAAGACACAGTCGCCACTACGACCTCTCCCTACAATTCCTCACACAAACCGGCGGAGAATTCGCACTCACCCCCGAGGCGAAGACGATCGGGCGGTTGTGTTCGATGACGCTCATTCACCGCGTCAACGAGGAAGCCAGCGAACTCGCCGAGTGGTTCGACCTGAATACTCGTGAAATCGAATGGGTCCAATCGGCGAAAGCCGGGAACGACGAAGACGGCTACTCCGAAGCACTCCTCGGTATCGACGGCGAAGGCTGGTTCCCACTCCGAGTCCGTGCAAGCGAGTATGAAACAACCGTTATCTCGAACCCGGATGCCCTCAAAGAGCACTCTGATTAACCCCCTTACCAGCCAGGGGGGATTCTCGCCCCGTTTGGGGATGGACTTGGTTTCAAGGCCTTGTTGAAACCCTCAAGGCGTGATATGTTTCTACATTCGCGTTAAATACGCAGCGCATATTCAGCAAACGGAGCTAGTTTACCGTTCCTCGATCAGTCCTCCCTCTCGGTCCACTTTTGGACGGCGTATACGAGAGCGGTGAGGGTGCCGATGAGGGTGGAGGTGATTCCGAATCCGGGCGTTGTTGTGCTGGTCGTCTGTGTGGCCGTCGACCCAGTGGATTTGGTCGCGGTGGGTGATGTCGTCTCTGTGTCGGCGTTGCTACCAGTGGGTGTTGTGGTCGTTTTCGGGGATATGAGGTCGGCAGCGCGGGGAGTTGTCTTTGTGTTGCCGATGAATCTGAGGATGTTCCGGGCTTGGACTTCGAAGTTGAACCGGAGTTCGGTGAGAAGCT